>CAYUVT010000030.1:0-22058 GCA_964448165.1 uncultured Anaerolineaceae bacterium
CTCCGTGGACCTCGTAGTACAGCTTCGCTCCATTGCAGACCGCGAACGGCATGCCCGAAAGCTAACCGACCGCGCGCGGCCACACAATGGCCTCAGTGGTCGCGTGCCGCATCCAGCCCCCCGAGCAGGTAATCCACCGCGCGATGGATGGCCTTCCGCGGGTCGCCGCCCATCTGGAACTGCTCGCTCAGGGCCAGGGTGGCGTACCCGTGGACCAGCGACCAGAACGCCCGCGCGACATCGAGCACGTCTTCCGCCGGGACCAGGTCCGAGACCGCTGCCAGGAGCGGACGCGCAGCCGCCTCGGCCGCGTCGGCCTCGGCACGCCGCTCCTCCGGACACGGGCCAAACATGAGGGTGAAGAGCTGGGGCGAAGCGAAGGCGAAGCCGGCGTAGGCATCAGCCATCGCGTGCAGGCGCCGGCCGGGAGTCGTCTCGCCACTCGCTGCCAGCGCGAGCATTTCCCCCAGTTCGCGCAGCCCCGCGGTGTTCAGCAGGCGGAACAGGTCATCGCGGCTCTTCACGTAGAAGTAGAGCGAAGGCGCGCGCACACCCAGGCGCCGGGCGAGCTCACGCATCGCCATTCCCTCGACGCCCTCTTCCTCAAGGAGTTCGCGGGCGGCACGAGCGATGGCGGCGGGAGAGATTCTTGCGGGGTGCGGCATGATTAACAGTGTAAGGCTTGACACCTCAATCCGAAAGCTTACACTGTTAGGTATTCCTCCAGGAGCTGCCCCATGCGTTACCAGGAACCCGACTTCATGACCCGAAACCTCTTCAATCCCGCGGTGGCGTTCTTTACCGGCACGCTCGGCCTGAGCCTTCGCGGTTCGCGGGTCCTTGCCGTGCGCGGCCGAACGTCCGGCCAGTGGCGGACCACCCCCGTGAACCCGCTCACCTTCGACGGCCACCGGTACCTGGTCGCTCCCCGGGGTACCACGCACTGGGTGCGCAACATCCGCGTCTCGGGCGAGGGTGTCCTTCGCAAAGGCCGCCACGAAGAGCCTATCCGCGTGGTCGAGGTGCCCGATGCCGGGAAGGTGCCGATTATCCGCGCCTACCTGAAGCTCTGGGCCATGGAGACGAAGAAGTTCTTCGGTCTCCCCGGAGCCGATGTCCCGGACGAGGAGATTGCCCGCATCGCCCCAAACCACCCGGTCTTCCGCATCCTGCAAGGGGGCGCCGCTCAAGTGAAAAGGGCCACCGGTACCGGTGGCCCTTTGTACGTGTGCGAGCAGCCCGCCTAGCTGTGGAGCGCGGCCGCAACTTCCGGCAGCCCGAGCGACTCGAGCTTGGCCTTCGATGGCTTGCACGTCTCCGTGTCCCAATCGCAGGCCTTCAGGAACTCGGTCTCGAGAGTCTCGGTGTCCAGCTTGATGCCCTGCAGCGGTCCCGTGTAGGTCGCTTCCGTGGTCTCTCCAGTGACCCGGGTCGGCACGGCGCGCTTTCGCGGGTTCCCGCCTTCACGCACCTCGTAGGCCATGCGCATGTTGGCGATGCGCTCGCCGACGGCCATCATCTCGTCGAGGCTCATATCCCAGCCGGTCACCGCATTGAACCAGCTCGGCATGTTCGCCGTGTTCGCCATCATCATCACGAACTGGCACATGCCGCCCGAGTTCACCACGTGCATGTACTCGCTGGCGCCCTTGTGGTGTTCCCCGCGCCCCGTGTACACCGTCTTGTCGGCCGGGGCCGGCGGAATCTTCCCGAGCCGCTTGTTGCCCTCGTACTGCGTATGGCGAGCGGGGGTCGGGTCGAGCTTGTAGGTGGTGTGGTATTCCGGCTGGAGCTTCGGATCGTGCATCGGCAGCTCCTGGCCGCCGATGTGCATGGCGAACTTCTCGGCGCCCCGGCCGATCTTTTCTCCGGCCACTTTCACCCCGTCTGCAAAGACCGCCGCGATACCCTTGCGCTCCCCCATCATCTTCAGGAAGCCGATGACCGAGTCCGGGTCGCCCCAGTTGAGCTCAAGGCCCTCGGTGTCTTCCTTGGTGATGATGCCGTTCTGGTAGCACTCGATGGCCATCGAGATGGCGCCGCCGGCGCTGATGACATCGAACCCGTACTCGTTGCTCAGGTGGTTGGCGTAGATGAGCGCATCCGGGTCGGCCATCAGGTTCATCGTCCCGAACGCCCCCATCGCCTCGTATTCCGGCCGGTGCGTATGGTGGGGGTACGGGTACTTCTCGTTTGTCGATTCCACCGATTCCGCGCCACAGGCAACCGGGCAGCGCCAGCAGCCGTAGGGCTTCTCCATCTTCGGGTTGATCGCCGTGCCGCCGTTGATCTTCCCGCTAACTTCGGCCGGGAAGTCCACTACGCCAACGCCGCCCCAGTTCTTCACCGGCGAGTCGCCGTTCAACGCACTCATGCTGGTGATGCCCGTGGTCCCGAAGGTGTGGAAGAAGTCCTTCAAGGGCTTCACGAAATCATCGAGGTTCGCCCGCAGCATCTTGATCGTCTCTGGCGTCTGCGCGAT
Source organism: uncultured Anaerolineaceae bacterium (assembly GCA_964448165.1). Lineage (GTDB taxonomy): Bacteria > Chloroflexota > Dehalococcoidia > Tepidiformales > Tepidiformaceae > Amarobacter. The sequence continues at coordinate 2,483 of CAYUVT010000030.1, forward strand.
CACCTTCCGGTCGGCAATTGCGACAACCGCCTTCAGGTTCTTCGACCCCATGACTGCGCCCACGCCGGAGCGTGCCGCCAGCCGCCCGTGGTCGTTGCAGACCCCGCTGATGAGCGAGAGCGTTTCGCCCGCCGGGCCGATGTTCGCCACGCTTGCGCGCTTGCCGTGGCGCGCCTTCAGGAACGTCTCGTTCTCGATTGCGCCCTGGCCCCACTGGTCGCTCGCATCGCGCAGCTCCACCTTATCGTTCTCGATGACCAGGTAGACCGGCTTCTCCGCCTTGCCGAAGAACATGATGCCGTCCCAGCCCGAAAGCTTGAGCACGCCACCGAAGTCCCCCCCGCAGTTCGCATCGCCCCAGCCGCCCGTGAGCGGGCTCTTGCACACGACCTGCCAGCGCTGGCCGAAGAGCGGCGTACCGGTCAGCAGGCCGGCGAACATCCCCAGCATGTTCTCGGGCCCGAGCGGGTCGGCCCCCTTCGGGACGCGGTCCCAGAGCATGCGGGCTCCGATGCCGTACCCGCCAAGGTACTTGCGATAGAGTGAGTCGTCGGGCCGCTCGACCGTGATCTCCCCCGTCGAGAGATTCACGTTCAGCATCTTCCCGTTGTAGCCCTTTTCGGCGACGGTGCCACTGGTGGCAGCAGTAGTCAAAAGTCACGCCTCCCTGCGGCACGGATCTGCCCGTGCCGAATTCTGCAGCCTGCATGGTACGGGCTTCACCAACCCCCGCAATATGCCGGCGGCGGCATAGCGTACACGCTCCGTGGCCAGATGTCCGGCCCCCCCCGGCCCACTCCCCATCGTTGCTCACGAGGCGCGGGCGACTGCGGCGGGCTGCGCCAGCGCACCCTGCGGCCGCCGGAACACATGCGCCCGCACCTGCCAACGCCCGCTCTGGAAGCGAATGTGCCGCGCGATCGGCTCGCGTTCCGCCGGCGAAACGCGCCACAGCCGCTCGGCGATCTCCCGGTCGTAGTGCCAGCGCGTCTCCACGACCTCGAACCCGAGCGCCCGGTATGTGCGGTGGGCCTGCTCCGCGAAGCTGTTCGAGGTGAGCACGAAGTCCCGTCCCGGGTGAGTCTCCTCGAGCCAGCCCATCAGAGCGCGCAACATGCGCTGCGCCACACCCCGCCCCTGGTGCTCCGGCGGTACGTGCACCGCCCAGAAATACAGCCCCGCCGCATCCTGCAGGTTCACGGAAACGCGCCCGACAGCGGTATCCCCTTCACAGGCGACGAAGAACCGGTGACGTCCGCCCTCATGCGCGCGTGCAAGCGCCGCCGCCGCCTGGACCGGATCGGCAAGGTGCGAAAGGTCGAACGCGTGGTACGGGAACCCGTACTCGCGCCACGCCGCCATCTGGCGGATCAGGTCCGCATCCCACGGCCTGAGCACCAGGCCATCGCCCGCAATTGGCGGAGGGTAGATCCCGTCGGCCATGCCCAACGAACCTGCCTGTCTGGGGTGGCAGGCCGGGCTTGCAACCCGGACCGCCGCAGAGTGCCGGTAGTATACGCGCCCGCTTCCCCCGGCGGAGCGCGCATCCGGTTGATGCCACATAATCGGGGCAAGCCGATGAGAAAAAGTCAGCCTGCCGGCGCTGCCGCCACCGCGAACCAGTTGGCCTCGCTCCGCCCATCGGCGGCGCCCGGCTGGTGAACGGCGAAGCTGGCCCATCCGGGCACCTCTCCCGGAGCAGGGTCTCCCGGCGGAGCATCCTCGGATTCGCGGTCGGGACCGGCATGGCCTTGATTGCCGGCAGCTCGGGTTCCCGGCGGTTCGGCCTGGTGCGGCTGGCGCTCGCGAATGGCACCCACCGCGCCGCCACCCGCGCTGAAGATCCTGTAACCCGTATCGCGCTTCCCGCGCTGGCAGCCGACGGTAGCTTCCCCCCGCCGCCTGTCCCTCCGCCCCAACCTCCAGCATCGACCCGCCCGGCATGGAGCGGCGACACCCTCCTGAATGTCATGTACCGGGCCGACACGCCACAGCCTGTGGCAGCACTCACCATCGACGACGGCTACACCGCCCGCAGCGAAATCCTCGACGTGCTGAAGTCTCGCGATGCACACGCTACCTTCTTCGTCATCGGTAGCCTGCTTGCCCGCGACCCGGGCTTCGTCCGGCGCGCGCTGGCGGAGGGGCACGAGTTCGGCAATCACACCCAGGACCACCGCGATTGCCCGACAGCCCTGCGCGAGGGCACCTTCACCTACCAGGTCCGGCAACCCGAGGAAACGCTACGCTCCATCATCCCTGGGGAGACTCTGAAGCCGTACTTCCGCCCTCCGGGTGGCGGCAACCGCCGCGACGTGGTTGAAGCAGCCGCGGCCGAGGGGTACCGCACGATCCTCTGGAGCGTCGACCCCTGGGACTGGAAGTACGCGCTATCTCCCTCCCGTGTGGTGCCGCAAACCGGTCCCGGCTCCATCATCCTCAACCACTTCACGGCGAACACCGCGGCCAACCTGGGCGCCGTCATCGACACCCTTCGCGAGCAGAAGGGCATCCGCTTTGTGACCCTGAGCGAACTGGTCCGCTAAAGCCCCTGCCGCCGGTCGTTCTCGCGCCAGGCCACATCGTTCAACGCCATCAACCCGCCAGAGACGAGCGAATGGCCCCCGAGCAGCACAGGCACCGGCGCCCTCGCCGCTGCCGCCGTGAATCGTCGTAAGAACTCGTCGCCGATAGCCTCCGCTGCAAGCAGGTCGCTCTGGAAGCGGTCCTCACGCGAGGGTGTCACGCCAAGGTGAGCCTCAATCACCCGGGTATCGATCACCGCTGCATCGCCAAGCTCGGCAATCCGTTCGAAGAACCGCTCAACCCCGATTTCCTCTACCAGGAAGCCCAACACAGACCGTGCCTGGTGGCCCGGCGGAGCAGTCGCGAGCCCACGCTCCTCGCTGAAGATACGCACCCGGCAGGCGGTCTCGCGCTCCAGGTACTGCCAGGCCTGGCTTCCGACGCGGCCCGCCACCAGCACCTCCGCCGTCCGGTCGCAGAGGAACGGCATCAGCGCCCGGTACCGCGCCGCCGTTGCGCCGGCCGGCCGGGCCGCCTCAGCAAGTTCAGGGGCCAGCCCTTCCACCAGCGAGAGCACCGCCAGGTCCGCGGGCGTATCGAGGTCGAACTGCGTCGCCGTCGTCCGCGGGAGGATGACTGGCGAAAGCCCCGCATCGTCGCGCAGCCGTCGCGGCAGCACGTTGTCGCGCGTGAACCCTGCACACCGCTCGATGGCGTCGCCCGGCGTCCATGCCGTCAGGTCCGCCGAGAAGAAGTTGTTCGTCACGAAGCGCGCATCCCGTGCCTCGAGCTGCTCGACGACCAGCCGGAACTCGTCCACTCCAAGCAGCGGCACCGACCCCGAGCCCATCACTGCCGGCTTTTCGAGGCCGTAGTGCCCTACGATGCCCCGCAACCGGGCCGCGAAGTCGAAAGGCATGCCCGAAACGTCGCTGTCGATCAGCAGCCCGGGAAATTCCGGTTCGAACGCAGCCGCGTCGTCGGTCGCGACGATCACCGCCTCGAAGCCGGCTGCGAGGGCCGAGCGGGCGGTGTTCCGCGCCGCCGCCACCCGCGCCGCCGCCATCATCTGCTCGGCGGCGCCGTCGCCGGTCCCCCCGTGGAAGATCACCAGCACCGGGCGCTCATAGGTCATACGTACAGCGTAGGGCCCGCGGGCCGTGGCGGCGAAGCCTGCCATCGTTCACGCCCGGGATGGGACCCGGGCGCGATGCGCAACTCCCGCCGATCGCGACACGATCTGTCGCGATCGTCCGCTATCCATAACCCGTGACCTCCGTGAATCCTCCATCAAGGAACGCGCGACAAGACGATAACCAATGGTTCGGCTATCCTGATTGGTCTACGGTGCCCCCGGGATTGCACCGGGCGGGCCCCTCACCCCGCCGAGTCCCGGCCCGGCCATCCCGAACCCTGGAGTCAGTATGAAAGTCGTCTTTTTCGAAGACGTTGAAGGCACCGCGCAGGTCGGTGAAGTGAAGGAAGTGAAGAACGGCTTCGCCCGCAACTTCCTCCTGCCCCGTGGCATCGCCGGGGCAACCACCAAGGATAACCTCCAGCGCGCAAACTCCCTCGCCCAGAAGGAAGCCCGCCGCCAGGAGAAGCTCGATGGAGAGGCGCGTGGCATCTCCAGCAAGCTCGAAGGCTACACCGTCACCCTCGAAGCCCGCGTCGGTGAGACCGGCCGCCTCTTCGGCTCCATCACCAATCGCGACATTGCCGAGGCCCTCACCGCGAAGGCCGGCGTCGAAGTCGACCCCCACATCGTCCTCCTCCCCGAGCCCATCCGCGATATCGGCCCCCGCCCCGTCACCATCAAGTTCACCCGCAACGTGAGCGCCGAGGTGACCGTCGATGTCGTGCCCGACGAGGCCTCCAGGCCTATCGTCGAAAAGCTCATGGCCGAGCGGGCCGCCCAGGCCGAGGCCGAAGCAAAGGCCGCAGCCGAGGCAAAGTACCGCGCCGAAGCCGAGGCGAAGGCTGCCGGTGCCCCTCCCGCCCAGGCCACCGAATCCGAACCCGCTGAATAACACCCGAAAGGAGGACGACAGGGACCGGTCCACCCCGCTGCCGCGCACTGGCGCTTTCCGCCTTCCCGGTCTCCTCCTTTCCGAATGACCCTCGCTCAGCTCGAACGGCTACCCCCGCACGACATTGAAGCCGAAGAGGCCGTCATCGCATCGCTCATGGTCGACCCGCAGGCCATGCTCGCGGTCGTTGGCATCCTCAAACCCCACGACTTCTTCCGCGAGAAGAACGGCTGGATCTTCGACGCATGCGTCTCGCTCTGGAACCGCGATGAGGTGATCAACCAGATCACCGTCGCCCACGAGCTCGCCACCCGCGACCAGCTCGAAGAGGCGGGCGGCCAGACCTACCTCTCCGACGTCATCCGCCGGCTCCCCACTTCACTCGGTGTCGAGTTCTACGCCCGCATCGTCAAGCGCGATGCAACCTACCGCGGCCTCATCCACGCCTCGACCGCCATCATGCAAATGGCCTACGAGGCCCCCGCCGAAATCGAGAGTGTCTTCTCTCGCGCCGAAGACCTCATCCAGCGCCTCCGCGGCGGCGAGAACTTCCGCGATTTCGTCCACATCCGCCAGCTGCTCGATGCCTACCTCGACCAGGACCCGGCAGAAGTTGAGCGCATCGAGCTCTCCGCCATCCGCACCGGGTTCACCGACCTGGATACGCTCCTTACCGGCCTCAAACGCTCCGACCTGGTCATCGTCGGCGCCCGGCCGAGCGTGGGAAAGTCGAGTTTCGCGCTCGGCATCGCTCGCAACGCCGCCATCATGCAGAAGGCCAACGTGGCCGTGTTCTCGCTCGAAATGTCCTCGGAACAGCTCGCGATCCGCCTGCTCTCCGCTGAATCTGGCGTGGATAGCAGCCGCCTCCGCCTGGGCCAGAACACCGAGATCGAAGAGCGCCGTGTCGTGGCCGCCGCCGCCCGCCTTTCGGAAGCCAACATCTGGTTCGATGATTCGCCCATGCTCACCGCCGCCGAGCTCCGCGCAAAGGCGCGCAGGCTCGCCGGCGAATCTAAACGCCTGGACCTGATCATCATCGACTACCTGCAGCTCATGCAGGGCGAAACCTCCGGCGGCCGGGAAAACCGCGTCCAGGAGATCAGCTACATCTCCCGAACACTCAAGGGCCTCGCCCGCGAACTCGATGTGCCGATCATCGCGCTCGCCCAGCTCTCTCGCGCCATCGAAAACCGCCACCCCCGCACGCCCATGCTCTCCGACCTGCGCGATTCCGGCTCAATCGAACAGGACGCCGATATCGTGATGTTCCTCAGCCGCGAAGAGCTTTACACCACGCCGGAACAGTGGGCCCAGCAACACCCCGACCTCCCCGAAAGCGCCTACCCGAAGGGCGTTGCCCAGGTTCACGTCGCCAAGCACCGGAACGGCCCGACCGGAACCGTCGAGCTCCGCTTCCGCGAACGCCTCGCCAAGTTCGAAGACTGGGTGCTCCGTACCGATGACATCCGAGACTGACTCCTTCACCGGCTTTCCCGGCATCGGCAAGGCAACGGCGATCCCCAACCTCTTCTTCACCGATGTCTTGCCCCGGCTCGAAACCCCCGGCGCGCTCCTGGCCTTCCTCTGGGTCGCCCGCCTCGTCCAGGAGCAGCGCGGCGACGCCCCCCGCTGCGTCTCCGCCGATGAGGTCTGGAGCCACCCTGCCGCCCGCGCGAGCTTCGAAACCCTGGGCAATGGCCGTGACGGCCTCGACCAGGGACTCGCCCGCTGTGTCCAACTCCGCGCGCTTCTCGGCCTCGAACTGACCGGGGGTCAGGCGCCGGAAGCGGTCTACTTCGTGAACAACCCATCGTCTCGCCGCGCGGTCTCCCGCGCGCGCTCTGGCGAACTGCGCATCCGCCCTGCAACCGCCGCCCGTCCCCTCGCCCTTCGCGAGGAGCGTCCCGGCATCTTCCGTCTCTACGAAGAGCACATCGGCACGATTACCCCCATGATTGGCGATCGGCTGGTCGAGGCTGAAGAGACCTATCCGCCCGAGTGGATCGAAGACGCCTTCCGCGAGGCGGCCGAGCTGAACATCCGCAACTGGCGCTACATCGAACGTATCCTGCGCACCTGGGCCGAGGAGGGACGCCCCAATGAAACGGCTGGACGAGATTCTTTCGAAGACCAGAAACGCCGCTACCTCGGCGGAACTCTCGGCCACATCGTCCGCTACCGCTGACGAGGCCGAAGGCTCTACCTGCCCCATCTGCGGCGGCGCGGGCTTCGTCCGCCGCCCCTACCCCGTCGATCACCCCCGCTTCGGCAAGGCGGAACCCTGCGACTGTGTCCTCGCCGAAGAGGAGAGTGTCCGCCGCAGCCGCCTCGAGCGCATCAGCAACATTGGCGCCCTGCGCCGCTTCACGTTCGAATCGCTCGTGCCCACCGGCCGCAGCGGCGAAAGCGACTGGTTCCAACGCGCGGTTGCTGTTGCTCGTGAGTACGCCTCCGAACCCCGCGGCTGGCTCGTTCTCACCGGCAGCTCCGGCAGCGGCAAAACCCACCTGGCCGCCGCCCTCGCCAACGAGCGCATCGCCCTGGGCCAGCCCGTCCTCTTCATGGTCGTGCCCGACCTTCTCGATGCCCTCCGCGCTAGCTACGAAGCAAGCGATGACGACCTCGGCTTCGACCAGCTGTTCGAACAGGTGCGCAACGCACCGCTCCTGGTGCTCGACGATATCGATACCGGCGCCGGGACGCCGTGGGCCAGGGAGAAGCTGCTCCAGGTGGTGAACCACCGCTACAACCTCGCCCTCCCCACCGTGTTCACCACCACCACCCGCCCGCAGCAGCTCGATGAGCGCCTCGCCACACGCCTCTGCGACGAGGCGCTCTCCCGCGTGCTGGTGCTCGATGGAGCCGGTAAAGCTGGCTACGCCCAGGTCGGTGGAATGACCCGCGAACGCCTCGCCGAGCACCAGTTCCGCAACTTCGACGTGCGCGCGCCCGGCCTGCGCATGGAGGAACGGGAATCGCTCGAAGCCGCCCTCCGCGCCGCAATGGCCTTCGCCGATGATCCGCGCGGCTGGCTCACCCTCCAGGGAGCCAACGGCTGCGGAAAGACCCACCTGGCCTGCGCCATCGCTAACCGCGCGCTCGCCAACGGCATCGGAGTCTTCTTCGCCGTCGTCCCCGACCTCCTGGACCACCTCCGCGCGTCGTTCGCTCCGGGCAAGGAAGCGCCCTACGACGAGCTGTTCGACCGCATCCGCAATGCTGGCCTGCTCGTCCTCGATGACCTTGGCGCCCAGGCCACCACCCAGTGGGCGCAGGAGAAGCTCTACCAGCTCGTGAACTACCGCCACGTCGCGGGCCTTCCAACAGTCGTGACCACCGACCAGCCAATCGACGCGCTCCAGGCCGCCCACCCCCGCATCGTCGCTCGCATCGCCGACCCCAATGCCGGCACCACCCTGGTTATCCTCGCCCCCCACTACCGGCTCGGCCGGTCCGGCGAGACACCTCCGGTGGCACGCCACTACCGCCGTTCCCGTTAGCCATCGCCCGCGTAGGATTGCCGGCATGACCATGATCCGGGCCATCGCGCTGCTCGTGGCCTCGATAGCCGTCTTCGCTGGCGGTGTCGTCCTGCTCGCGGTGAAGGCCGATGCCGGCTTCTTCAGCGCCGATGCCCCCCGGGTGGCCACCGGGGCACGCACGGGCGACCAGGCCGCCACTCCCGTCGGCTCCGGCGGCCCCGGCGCGCGGGAAGCCCGCGCAACCCTCACGGCGGTCGCCCGGACGCTCACCGCCACCGCGCCCGGCGCGGGAGCCGCACAGGGCGGCCCGGCCACGCCAGTTCCCGGTTCCGCGACCCCTGCGGCTATCGGGCAGCCCATCACGGTCGGGACCTCGACCTACACCGTCTTCGAAGTGGCCGACCCCGAGCCGCCGGGTTTCTTCGTTACCAGCCCCGGTATGCGGCGCGTCGCCGTCCTGGTGCAGCAGGAAGCGACGGGCGGCTCCGCGCGCTACAGCTTTGGCCTCTTCCGCATCCGCGATAGCGCCGGCGACGAGCACTCCTGGGCCATCACCAACTCCCAGCCTGGCTTCGAATCGGGCGAACTCGCACAGGGAGAGACCCGCACCGGCTGGATCAGCTTCCAGGTCCCCGAAGGCCGCAAGCCTGCCATGCTGCTGCTGAACAACGGCAGGGGCTACGTCGAGATCGTCCGTCTCGATTGAGTCAATCGCCGGTGGCCCCCTCACGAACCGGCGCAATGGTTCGAGACCGGGGACATGCCTCGATGGCACAGTAGATCATCTCGCCCCCTGGAGTACTCCATGCCGACCCAACGCGAAAAGGCTGTCCGCTTCCGCGAGCTCCATGAGTCGCCCGGGACTTTCATCATTCCCAACCCGTGGGATGGCGCCTCTGCCCGCATCCTCGAAGCCATGGGCTTCCCCGCCCTTGCGACCTCCAGCGGCGCATGTGCCGCTACCCTCGGCCGCCGCGATGGCGGTGTCTCACGTGAAGAAGCGCTCGCCCACGCCGCCCTGATCGTCCAGAACACCAGCCTCCCGGTCGCTGCCGACCTCGAGAAGTGCTTCGCCGATGACCCCGCCGGGGCTGCCGAGACCATCCGTCTCGCTGCACAGGCCGGGCTGGTCGGGGGATCTATCGAAGACGCGACAGGAGACCCGGAACGCCCGCTCTTCGAATTCGAGTTCGCCGTCGAGCGGGTTGCCGCGGCCGCCAGGGTCGCGCGTTCTTTGCCGTTCCCGTTCGTCCTTGCCGCCCGCACCGAGAGCTTTCTGCGTGGAAGACCCAACCTCCAGGACGTCGTGCGTCGGCTCCAGGCGTTTGAAGCGGCCGGCGCCGACGTCCTCTTCGCGCCGGGATTGCCGGACATCCCGGCCGTGCGAACTGTGTGCCAGTCTGTCGCCCGGCCGGTGAACTTCATGGTGGGCATTCCCGGCCGGTCTTTCACGGTCGCCGAACTCTCGGCTGCCGGCGTGAAGCGCATCAGCCTCGCGACATCGCTCTACAAGGCGGCGATCACGGGCTTCCTTTCGGCGATATGCGAAGTGCGCGACCACGGCACATTCCGCTACGTGGAGGCATCCGTTTCCACTCGGGAGCTCGGCGCCTACCTCGCGTGAACCTGGAGGCTCCTACAGGCCTCGCCGTGCGGCCCAGCGCCGCAGCGCCCATTCCGTGCTGTCGAATGCCAGCTGCTCCCATGGGATCTCCGTGGGCTCGAACCAGCGCACCTCGCTCGTTTCGTGCCCCGCCTCGCCCTCCCCAAGCGCTCGCCCTTCATACACAATGACGACGATCCCCGGACCGGTCCGGGTGAAGACGCCGACAAGCTCGAGGTCTGCCACTTCCAGCCGTGCTTCCTCGCGCGTCTCGCGGATTGCCGCTTCCTCCGCCGTCTCGCCCAGGTCCATGTATCCGCCCGGGAACACCCAGAAACCAGAGCGGGGCTCGATATTGCGGCGCACCAGCAGGATGCTGTTGTCGTCGCGCACCGGGATCGCCCCCGCGACCGGGCGCGGATTCAGGTAGTGGACGAACCCGCAGTCGATGCAGACCATCCGCCGCTTGTTGTCCCCTTCGGGAATGGCCGACGTGAGCCGCTGCCCGCAGTGCATGCAGTAGCGGCTGAACGCGTGCGGGTGACTGGTCCCACTGCTCATTGTCTGCTCAGCGCATGCTCGCCGGCGCCTGCTGCATGCCGAGCGATTCCGGGCCCTCGATCCACGCCTCGCCGTCCTCCCACACTTCCTTCTTCCACACCGGCACCTTCTTCTTGATTTCGTTGACCAGCCAGTGCCCCGCCTCGAACGATTCGGCGCGATGGCCACAGCTCACCGCGATCAGCAGGCTCGCCTCGCCGATCTCCAGCCGCCCTGTCCGGTGCAGCACCGCGCAATCCTCCAGGCCAAAGCGCTCCTTCGCTTCCTCTGCGAGCTCCCGCATCACCTTCTCCGCCATCGAGGGGTAAGCGTCGTACTCCAGGTACTGCACCCGGCGCCCCAGGTTGTTATCGCGGACCACACCGAGGAACACAGTGATCGCGCCAGCTGCGGGCGAACCGACCGCGGCGACCGCCTCGGCCGTGTTGAGCTCGTCGGGAGTCACTCGGATGAGCATCTGTCAGCCTCCAGAAACCGGCGGGATCAGCGCGAGAGTGGCGCCGGCAGGTACCACGTCCGTTTCGCGCGCGTACTCCTCGTCGATCGCGTACATCAACGTCGGGACCGACGCCGCCAGCTGGGGAAAGCGCTCCACCAGCCGGTCGCGGATGTCCCCCACCGTCTCGCCGTCCCGGTGTGGCAGCTCTATCCGCCGTGTCCCCGCGCGTTCGGCCACCGATGCAAAGAGCAGCACGGTTACGTTCACTCCCCCATTGTAGAGACAAACACAGCTCGGGCGCGTTCCCGTACACTCCCGTCCGTGCCGCCCCGGCTCCTGAGCGCCGCTGTTGATCTCCTGTTTCCGCTCCGCTGTGCCGGGTGCGGGGCGTTCGATACCGCGCTCTGCGCCGCCTGCGAAGCGTCCCTCGAACCTGCCACCGGTCCCGGCCGCTGCCGGCATTGCTCGGCCCGCTGGGATGGGACCGGTTTCTGCCCCCGGTGCTTCCATCTCCAGCACATCGCTGGTGTCCACGCCGCCTTCGAGATGACCGGGACGGCCCGGCGGCTCGTCCACGACCTGAAATACCGCCACTTCCGCGCACTTGCGCCCGTCATGGGGAGGTTGCTGACGCAGGCGCTCCCCGGGCTCTCGTTCGATGCCTCGTTTCCGGTTCCGCTCCATCGTTCGCGGCTCCGCGAGCGGGGCTTCAACCAGTCCGAGCTGCTCCTGCGCGAATTGCCACTGCCGGCGCCGTCTCCGGGCCTGGTCCGCGTCCGCCGGACGGAACGCCAGGTTGGCCAGCGCCTCAACGAACGCCGCTCCAACGTGGCAGGGGCATTCGCCTACTCAGGTCCAGGCCTCGCCGGCCTGCGAGTGGCGCTGCTGGATGATGTCGTCACCACCGGTGCCACCGCCCAGGAATGCGCCCTGGTGCTGCGCGATGCTGGCGCCCGCGAGGTGTGGGTGGTGGCTTTCGCCCGTGCCAGCTACGACCCGGCGAGCCCGCACCCGATCGACGATTGACGCTCCAGATACCGCTGCGGTTGGCGAAGGGCGCATCACCCGTCTCGTGTTGCAGACGTCACCCTTCCCCATCCCTTACCTCGGCGCGCCACACCGTCACCCGAACCTCTTCGGCCCCCGTACAATGCAAGCAGCACTTTCGCCCCGGAGCAGTCATTGGCCACCGGAGCCCTCGCGCTTTCCGCCACCGCCACCCGAGCCTCGGAAACCCTCGCGCGCGTCCGCGAGGAGGTCCACCGCGTCATCGTCGGCCAGGACGAGCTCATTGACCGGCTGCTCGTCGGCATGCTTTGCCATGGTCACATCCTGGTCGAAGGCGTCCCCGGGCTGGCCAAGACCCTGACCGTGTCGACCCTGGCCCGCGCCCTCGACCTCAGGTACGTGCGCATCCAGTTCACGCCCGACCTCCTGCCCGCCGACCTGATGGGCACCGAGATCTTCAATGCCGCCGAGGGCCGGTTCACGGTTCGACAGGGCCCTATTTTCGCCAACCTGGTGCTTGCCGATGAGGTGAACCGGGCCCCCGCGAAGGTCCAATCCGCTCTCCTCGAAGCGATGCAGGAACGCCAGGTCTCTATCGGCGGCGAAACGTTCCCGCTCGAAGAGCCGTTCCTGGTGATGGCCACCATGAACCCCATCGAACAGGAGGGCACCTATCCCCTGCCCGAGGCCCAGCTCGACCGCTTCCTCTTCAAGGTGAAGGTCGACTACCCCTCCCGCCAGGAGGAGCGCCAGATCCTGGAGATGAGCCTTAACGGCGCCGGCCCCGGCGCGCGCGTCGTTGCCTCCCGCGAGGCACTCGCCGAGGCAAGCCGCGCTGTCCGCGAGGTGGCCATCGACGATGCACTGAAGGACTACATCGTGCAGGTCGTCTACGCGACGCGCCGGCCCGCGGCCTACCGCCTGCCCGAGCTCCAGTCGCTCATCGCGTTCGGGGCATCGCCCCGCGCGAGCATCGCCCTGGCCCAGGCAGCTCGTGCCCACGCCTTCCTCCAGGGGCGTGCCTACACCACCCCCGATGACGTCAAAGCCCTGGCGCACGATGTCCTCCGCCACCGCATCGTCACCACCTACGAAGCCGAGGCGGAGGAACTCACCACCGATGACCTCATCGACCGCGTCCTCGATGGGGTCGATGTCCCCTAGCCGCCGAACGGGGGCCCGCCGATGAGGCTGCCATTCCGCCGCCGCCCGCCCACCGACCCGCGCTGGGACCGCGTCCGGAAGCGGACCGCCAACGCCGCCGCGCCCGGGAGCATCCCGCCAGAACTGCTCGAACGCGTCCGCGCCATCGAGATCAAAGCGCGACGCCTGGTGAACAGCCTGTTCCTCGGTGAGTATCACGCGGTCTTTCGCGGCCGGGGCATCGAGTTCGACGAATTGCGGCCCTACGTGCCCGGCGACGATGTCCGCTCACTCGACTGGAAGGCCTATGCCCGCACCGGCCAGGCCTCTATCCGCCGCTACCGCGAAGACCGCGACCTCACCGTCCTCTTCGTTGTCGATGTCAGCGCGTCGCAACGCGCCGGGGCCCTCAACCAGAGCAAGGCCGACCTCGCCGCCGAGGTTTGCGCCGTGCTGGCGCTCGCGGCCATCCGCAACAAGGACAAAGTTGGTTTGCTCCTGTTTGCCAGCAAGCCCGAACGCTTCGTGCGGCCGTCCGGCGGGGCGACTCACGTCCTCCGGGTTGTCCGCGAAATGCTCTGGGCTCGCCCGGAAACCACCGGCACCGATATCGGCGCCGCCCTCGAATACCTCACCGGCGTGCAGAAACGCCGCGCCACCGTCTTTCTCGTCTCCGACTTCCTGGCGAGCATCGACGCCCGCCAGCTCCGTGCCGCCGCGCGCCGCCACGATATCATCGCCCTCCGCGTCCGGGAGCCACTCGATGAGCGCCTCCCCGATGTGGGCATCATCACCATCGCGGATAGTGAAACCGGCCAGCCGGTCGAAATCGATACCGGGAGCCGGGCTGTCCGCGAGACGTATGCCCGCCGAGCGGCCGAGCTCGACGAGGAACGAAGACGCCTCTTCGGCGGCATCGGCATCGACGAAATCCCTCTGATGGTCGGCATCGACTACGTCCCGGCACTGTTGCAGTTCTTCAAGCGCCGGGTGGTGGGTGCAGCGTGAGGCGCGCTGCCGCAGCCGCTGTGGTCGTTGGTCTGTGCGGGCTGCTGCCGGCCATTCTCTCCGCCCAGGAGCCAGATGCGGATCGCATCCAGCTCCGGCGCTCCTCAGCGCTCATTGGCGAGCGCCTGCCCGCGACGATCTACGTCACAGCGCCGGCCGGCTCCGAAGTAGAGCTCACTCCCGGTACCCCGTCGTGGGCGGGCTTCGAACTGGTTTCCTCCGGATCCCCGGCTGTCCTCAGCCGCGGCGCCGAATCGCTCTGGGTGTTCGAAGTCCTGCTCGCGCCATTCCTGCCCGGCGATGTCGCGCTCGCTCCGACTGTCGCGATCGTCTCGGGCGCCGACGTCGCGACCCGTGTGCTGCCGCCGGTCCCGGTCACGGTGCTCTCGACGCTCGGGCCAGATGACCCGCTCGAACTGACCCCACTGGCCCCGCCAGTTGCGATTGACGGCGCCGAGTCGCCCCTCCTCCGGCCAGCCGTCGCCCTGGCGGGCCTCCTCGCGGCTGCGCTCATCATCACCGGAGGCTGGCTCCTCGCCAGGCGCTGGGCCCGGCGGCCCCGGAGGGTTCCCGCGCCAGTACCCGCCGCGCATGACCTCCCGGGCTTGCAGACCGCCGAAGCCGTGATCGACTCCGACCCCGTCTCCGCCTACCGGGTGATGTCGCTGGTCGTGAAGACCGAGCTCGCCCAGCGCTATGGCCTCCGCGCGACCGCTCTCACCAGCACCGAGCTCCGCCGCCGGCTCGAAGAGCAGGGCGTCGACCGCTGGCAGGCCCGCCTGGTTGGCGGCCTGCTCGATGAGTGCGATGCCGTGATCTACGCCGGCTACCGGCCAGCAGCCGAGCGCCGCCGGGCCGACCTCACCATGGCCCGCGAGATCGTGGAGGTGAGCGCCTGATGGAGTTCGCGCTTCCTGCCGCGCTTGGGCTGGCCGTCCTTGCCCTGCCGGTCGCCTGGCTCGCGCGCCGCCGCGCCCGCGGCTACCCGGTCCCCACGACAGCACCCCTCACCGGCCTGGCTCCCGGCTGGCGCCTGCGAGCCGCGCGGGCGCTTCCCGCGCTTCGCGTCCTCGCGGTGGTGGCGCTTGCGGTGGCGATCGCGGGTCCGCGCAAGGGCAACGCCACCGCCGTCATCCCCGGCGAAGGCATCGATATCGCCCTCTCGCTCGACATCTCAAGCTCCATGCAGCAGCGCTTTGGCGACTCCACTCGCCTCGAGGTGACCAAGGACGTCATTCGCGAATTCATCAAAGGCAGGGAGAACGACCGCATCGGCCTCGTCGTGTTCCAGAAAGATTCGATGCCGCTCTCGCCGCCCAGCCTGGATTACGCCGCCCTCGATCGCATGATCGCCGACCTTGATAGCGGGCTCCTGCCCGATGGCACCGGCATCGGCGTTGGTCTGGCTGACGCCCTCAACATGCTCCAGGACTCCACCGCCGCCAGCCGCATCGTCATCCTCCTGACCGACGGTGAACATAACGCTGACTCAATCAGCCCGGAGGCGGCCGCCGACCTGGCCGTCGCCCTCAAGATCCGTGTCTACACCATCGGCGTGACCTCAGGAGAAAGTCCCTTCAGCCGCCAGGAAATCGATGAGGCGCTCCTGCAGGAAATCGCCGACCGCACCAACGCGCGCTACTTCGCCGCCAGCAGCCCCCAGGCCCTCGCCGACGTCTACGAGGAGATCGGCAAGCTCGAGACGAGCCGCATCAGCCGCGAATCGTTCGAACGGTTCACGGAAATGGCGCCATGGTTCGCCGCGACTGCGGCCGGCCTGCTGCTCCTCGAACTCGTCCTGCGGGGGACGCTGCTGAGGAGGTCGCCGGCGTGAGCGGTATCACCTTCGCCCAGCCCTGGCTCCTTGCCTTGCTTCCCCTGGTTCCACTCGGCTTCGGGGCCTGGCTCTGGGGGGTCAGGAGAGGCTACCGGCGCGCCGCACGGGTGTCGCGCGTGCGCGCTGCGGCCCCGCCGTACCTGGCGGCCGCACTGTTCTCTCTCGCCGTGCTCGCGGCCATCGGGGCGGCAGCCCAGCCTCGCTGGGGTACGAAGGAATCGCGCATACCGCGCACAGGCGCCGACCTGGTCGTCGTTATCGATGTGTCCCGCAGCATGGATGCGCGCGACGTTTACCCCAACCGCCTCCAGGCCGCCAAGGAGACCGTGAAAGCCACGCTTACCCGCCTCGGGGGCGACCGCGTTGGCCTCGTGGTCTTCGCCGGGAGCGCGCGAACGCGTTTCCCGCTCACCACCGACTTCGCTGCCGCCACCCAGGTGATCGATTCGCTTGCCACCGGCGTCGTCTTCGTCGAGGGTGGAACGTCCGCAGGGCTCGGGCTCCAGGAGGCCGTCAGTCTTCTTAGCGACCAGGGCGCTTCCGGGCGCATCATCCTCCTCCTCACCGACGGCGATGACCTGGGTGGCGATCCCGCCGCGGCCGCCCTGGCGGTCCAGCAGTCAGGAGCCGAGTTGCTCGTCGCTGGCGTGGGCACGCCGGAAGGTGCCACCATCCCGGTCATCGACTTCCGCTCCCGTGCCGAACAACCCCTCCTCGACGAATCCGGCCAGCCCATCGTCACGCGCCTGAACGAGCCCTTCCTTCGCGCGCTGGCGGTCGCCGCCGGAGGGCGCTACCTCGGCTCGGATCTCTCCGTGGTGCCCGGCATCGTCGATGGCCGGCTTCAGTCGGTCGAGCGCGCACAGATCGACGCCCGGCCAACCGCCATACCCATCGAGCGGTACCGGTACTTTGCGGGTGCCGCCCTTGCCCTCACCCTGCTCGGAGCGCTCGCCGAACGAGCCGGGCGCGGTGGGTGGCGAAAGGCGGCAGCCCTGGGCGCCGCTGCGCTCCTGCTTTCCGGGTGCGCAACGAGCGCCTATGAGGCCAACGAGGCCGCCAGGGACGCCCTTGCCCGGGGCGACCACGCAACCGCCATTGAGAAGTTCCTCGAAGCGCAGGTCGAACGGCCGGACGACCCGGACGTTGCCATCAACCTCGCCGCCGCCTACCACGCCGCCGGCCGTTACGACGAGGCGATCTTCGCCGCCCGCCGTGCGCTCCAGTCCAACAACACCGATGTCCGGGCGCGCGCCTACGCCAGCATCGGCCATCACCAGTTCTCCGCTGGCCGCCTCCCTGAGGCGCTCGAAGCCTTCCGCCGGGCGCTCCTCGAAACGCCGACCGACGCCTCCCGGCACGACTACGAAGTGGTCCTCCGGTTGCTCTTCCCGCCCACTCCGCCGCCCGGCTCCGGGAGTCCGACCCCCGATCCGGGCTCGGCCACCCCTCAGCCCGGAGAACAGCCGACCGGCCAGCCCGGTGCCTCGCCCTCGGCCCCGGCTTCCCAGGGCACACCGACCCCGGGCCAGGGCGCCCAGCCCGGGGCAGGGTCGCCGACGGCCGGTGCGGGGACACCCGGCCCAGGCACCCCGGGAGCTGGCTCCCCCTCGCCGGGCCCCGGCACCCCGGTGCCAGGCGCCAACGGCAGCCAGCCGCTCACCCTCGATCAGGTCGAACGCCAGATCCGCGACATCGACCGGCGGGTCACGCGCCTTATCGAGAAGGCTGGCGAGACCCCCACGCCCGCCCAGGCGCTGGAAATCCTGAACCTCCTGGCCGAGCGTGCCCGCATCGCCGCCCTGCGCGATGCCTTCGGCGGCGCCGCCTCCCCCAACGACTACTGAGCGGCGTCCGCGACCCGGCCGGCCGGGCCGTGCTGTCGTACACTGGTGCCATGCGCGCAGTGTTCGTGATGGTGAAGACCGATCCCGGCCACACGACCGAGGTGGCCAACCGCATCGCCGAAGTGGAGAGCTTCTCCGAGTGCTACTCGATCACCGGCCAGTACGACCTCCTGGTGAAGCTCTACATCAACGACGTCGATAGCCTGGGCCGCCTCATCGAGAAGCAGATCCACTCCATCCCGCACATTCGCGATACCTTCACTATTCTCACCTTCGAGGCATTCGGAGTCCGGTAACCGCCCGTGGAACGTGCCCCCGGCGTGGCGGAAGTGCTGTCGCACTGGTCATGGGATCTCCCGTGGCTAGGCCTCGCTGTGCTCGCGGCGGGCGCCTACTTATGGGGCTGGAGCCGCTCCCGCCGGCGCGCCACGGGCCACCCCTCCTGGCGGGCATCGGTGTTTGTGGCAGGCATCGTGGTCATCCTGCTTGCCGTGCTCTCCCCCATCGAGCACTACGGAAACATCCTCCTCTGGGCGAATTTCGCGGGCTTCTTGCTCATCACGATGGTTGCGCCGCCGCTCATCCTGCTCGGCGCACCCCTCACGCTTGCCTTTCGCGTGGCCGGACCGTGCCGCCGCCGGTGGCTCCGCCGCGCCTATCGCAATCCGGCGGTCGCAGCCATCACCTTCCCGGTGGTCACGTGGCTCGGTTTTGCCGTCGTCACCTACGCCTGGCAATTCACCGCGCTCACCGGCCTGGCAGCCTCCAATGTCTTCCTGCGCGACATCCAACAGGCCACGCTGCTCCTTGCCGGGCTCCTGTTTTGGGCGCCTGCCCTTGCTGCCGACCCCCTGCGCTGGCGCATGCCCTACCCGCTGAGAGCGCTCTACGTGGCTCTCGAAATGGCGCACAAAGCCCTCTTCGGCGGCATGTTCCTGAGCATGAACAGCGCCATGCACGAGCGCTTCGCAGCCAACGTCCCGGCCTGGGGGCCCACCGCCATCACCGACCAGCGCATCGCGATCCTGGTCCTCTGGCTGGGCGGAAACCTGGTCTTTGTAGCGGCGCTCGGGGCGCTCATCGCCGGCTGGGTGCGCTACGAACAGCGCAACCAGCACCGCACCGATTGGCGGCTCCGCCTCCAGCGCGAGGCTGCCGCACGCCGGCGCGAGGCGATGGAACAGGTCTTCACCCGGCCGGTGTGACGCTCGTTAGCGGTAATTGCCGAACTTCAGCTCGATCCCGTAGTCCTGCCGCTTCAGGTCCGCAATCACCTGTTGCAACTCGTCGCGGCTCGGCGCGCTCACCCGGACCGAGTCGCCCTGGATCTGCGCCTGCGCCTTCTTGTACTTCTGGTCCTTCACGAACTTCACGATCTTCTTCGCGATGTCCTGCTCTATGCCCTGGACCAGCGCGATCTCCTGCCGGATCGTCCCCCCCGAGGCCTTCTGCGGCGTCCCCCTCACGAGATTCTTGACCGGCACATTCCTGGCGATGAGCCGCTGGCTCAGTACCTGCCACATCGCCTCGAGCTTGTAGTCGTCGGCCGCGTGGAGGCTCATTTTCGTCGCCCCGTGGTCGTAGTCGATCTCCGCCACAACGTTCTTGAAGTCGAACCGCGTGGAGATCTCTTTGCGCACCTGGTTGACCGCGTTCGCGACCTCTTGCAGGTCGCAGCCTGTGGTGATGTCGAACGATTCGTCTTTCGCCATGAGGCAAGGGTACCGGGTCGATGCCGCTTCCGGCACGCGGGAGCTGCCTTTACCGGGCCATTACCGGGGGGGGTACACCGCTCATGACCGAGCGAAAGGAGCGGTCAATCATGAACATCTTTGGTATTCCTGAAGGGCGCCGTCGGGTTGTCGCGCTGGGTATCCTGACCGGTTTCGTTGGAGCCGTCGGAGCGTTCGCGGGTCTCGCGCTCGCGGGCGACAACCGAATCCCCGGGGCGCCAGAGCACACGCTCATGCCCGGCGAACCCTCTGACCCGCCGGGAGCGACCCCGGTCACGCACCTCTCGCCGGGCGAGGAAAGGAGGATAGGCCGGTTCCGCATCCTGCCGGTTGGTACCAACCCGGAGTCGGAATGG
>CAYUVT010000031.1:0-21993 GCA_964448165.1 uncultured Anaerolineaceae bacterium
CCGAGATCGTCAACGTCTCTCCCGACGTGAACCCATCGCATACGCACGCCGACTACCAGGTCGTGCTGGAACCGGCAACCGATGCCGCCTTCGGCCTCTCGCTCGTGCAGGTGATGTTCGCCGAAGACATCGCCCACTGGGACTTCCTCCGCGAGCAGACGGATATGCCCCTGCTGGTCCGCACCGACAACCGCCGGTTCCTCCGGCAGACCGACGTCGAGGGAGCCGGGCGCGAAGACCAGTTGTACGTCTGGGATATGGAGCGGGGCCTGGTTACGGCCGACCGCACCAACCTCAAGGGGAACGGGACCGTGTTGGCGCTCGAAGGGGCGCACGAGGTCACGCTGCACGATGGCCGCGCGGTGACGGTCGAACCTGTTTGTGCGGTCCTCCGCCGGAAGCTCGATGCGCACTACACGCCGGAAAAGCAGCAGGAGATCACCGGCGTCCACCCGGAGACCATCCGCATGCTCGCGCGGAAGATGGCGGCGAAACGGACAAACATCTTCCTCGGTATGAATGCCTGCAAGATGTACCACGGCGACCTGATCGAACGGACGATGTGCCTCGTGCTTGCGGCGAGCGGTAACTGGGGACGAAGGGGTACGGGGCTGAGGACGTGGGCCTCGGGGCTGCACGATGGCGCCCAGATCGCAATGAACAAGCGCCGCCCCGGCCTCGAAGCATCGGGGGCGGTTGTTGCCGGCCGCGATGCCGGTATCGCCGCCCTCCGGTACGCCGACCCGTCGCTGGTGAACGACGAACTGGCGATGTACGAACTGACGAAGGGCCGCCGTGGCCTGCTCGGCATGATGGACGAACGGACCGGCGATGATGTTCCTGCCGACGCGAATACTCCGCCAGTGTTCTGGTGGTACAACCAGATGGACTACGCCGAGCGCTGGAACAAGCCCGAGTGGAGTGACGGCTCCATGACCCGCACCTTCGACGAGTACGTGGCGGCCGCGGTCAAGGAGGGCTGGTGGGACGGCCTCGACCACCCGCGCCGGGAAGAAACGCCCCAGGTGTACATCGAGTGCGGCGGCAACACCTTCCGTCGCACCCGTGGCGGGAAGAAGGCGATGGCGGGCCTCTGGTCGAAACTCAAGACCGTCATCGCAATCGACTTCAAGATGACTGCGACGGTCCAGCAGGCCGACTACTTCCTGCCGGCCGCCCAGCACTACGAAAAGATCGCGTTCGCCATCCCGGGGCCGTTCGTGGCCAACCTGACGCTCGCCGACCAGGTGGTGCCGCCGGCCGGCGAATCGAAGAACGAGTGGGAAATCTTCCTCGCCATGCTCAGGGCTGTCGAGACCCGCGCCCGGGAGCGGGGACTGGAATCCTTCGCGATGCCGGATGGCACGCCCGTGCGCTACGACCAGCTCGTGGCGAGCTATACCATTGGCGGCTACTACAAGGACCAGGAAGTGCTGGCCGATGAGCAGATCCGCGACTCGGTCTTCGCAGGGACTCTGCCAGAGGGTACGACCCTGGAATCGCTGCGCCAAAGCGGTTTCAAGCGGTTCACCAGCATGGGCATGGCGCCGTACATGCTCGGCCAGGCGACCGATCTGAAGCCAGACGACGTGATCACCCCGTTCACGTATCACGTCGAGCGTGGCGACCCCTTCCCAACGTATTGCCGCCGGGCGCAGTTCTACATCGACCACGAGTGGTTCCTCGAAGCGGGCGAAGAGCTCCCGACCCACAAACCGAGTCCGCCGATGGGCGGAAACTACCCGCTGGGGATGTCGTCGGGCCACAACCGTTGGTCAGTGCACTCGATGAACCACTTCAACGAGTTCGTCCTGGGCACGCATCGCGGTGCGCCGAGTCTGATGGTCAACCGCACGGATGCGGAAGCGCGCGGCGTGAAGGACGACGACCTCGTCCGGGTGTTCAACGACGTCAGCGAGTTCCAGGCCCGGGTGAAGGTGGCGCCGAACGTGAAGCCCGGCCAGGTGATTTCCTACAACGGCTGGGAACCCATGCAGTACGCCAACTGGTCGGGCGCGAACGAGATCGAACCCGGCATGGTCAAGTGGCTGGCGTTCTCGGGGGGTTACGGCCACCTGAAGTACAACAACCTGAACTGGCAGCCGGTCCCGGCTGACCGCTGGGTCCGGTGCGACTTCGAACTGGTGCGGGCCAGCTGACGCGGCGGCCGCCCGGAGCCCTGCTGCTCAGTCGGCTTCGATGATTGGCTGCAGGGCGGCCCGTAACTCGCCGGTCAGGAATTCCGCGTAAGTTGCCGTCACGTGGTAGTCGTTGGTGTACACGAGCATGTTCCCGATGACCGGCGAGCAAACCGTTGCGCAGAACCAGGGAGTCACGTCGACGAACCGCGCCCCGGCGGTCTCGGCTACTTGCCGCTCGATGTCGTTGTACGTGGCGCCAACGGCCGTTTCCACCGGGCGGGCGCATTTCTGAACGTTTTGGGGGTGCAACGCAAGGCAATCGACCGACACTTTCAGCCGGGGGATGTCACCGAGGATGATTTCGGTGGTGCCCGGCGATGTGATCCTGTCGAGCGTTTCGCGCAGGCCGTTCGCCCACGCCTCCCGCGTCAACACGTTGCCGTTGTCATCCACCATGTATTCGCACCCGTTGCAACTCGAGAGAATGACTGCATCGGGGGTGGATGCGTTAATCCGGGCCAGCGTGTTCTCCAGCCACGGGAGGCAGTCCGGGGGGGGACCGATCAGGCGCTGGGTGAAACTCTGGTAGGCAGTCCGGAACGAAAGCCACGCGGCCGGGCAGCCTGCCTTCGTGAGGAGCTCAACCTTCCAGCCCAGCTCCTTCCCAATGTGGTCAAAAGCCGGGAGCCACTGGGCGGCGTGCGAGTCACCCAGCACCACGACGGTGCGGGAGCCCCCGGGGTCGCCGAACACGCAGGGGGGTGACTCGATGACTTCCGGGTCGACAAGGCATTCCTCCGGAGCGGGCAACAGCCAGCCGAAGTCCTTGTTGGCGTTCTCCAGCCGTGGCACCAGGTCGCCAGGAAGGGCGGAGATGTTGGCCGAGGACTGGACGAGCGCCCGGACATCGACTGCTGCCGGCGTCGCGGTAGCACTTCCGTCTCCCGGCGCTACTGTCGCGGGCTTCTCAGCAACCCGGGCCGACGTGCTGGAGGTGGTGTTGGTTCGAATCTGCCAGCCGCTGAGGCCGTAAGCGGCCGCCACGAGGCAGGCGCCCACGGAGATGCTCGTCCAGGAGCTCCGCGTCAAAGGCCGCGCGAACCGAACCGGGTTCTCGATGATGTAGTGGGTGGCGATGGCCAGCCCGAGGGCGATGACCACCAGGGCGAGGTTCTGGGACAACGGCAGGCTGTGGCCCGCCCGCTGCGCTGCAATGATCAGCACCGGCCAGTGCCACAGATAGAACGAGTACGACCATTTCCCGAGGAGCTGGAATGGGGAGAGGCGCAGGAGCCGTTCGGCGCCGGCGCCCGGAGCGATGGAACCGCCGGCCACCACCATCGCGGTGCCCACAACGGGCAAGGCTGCAGCATATCCCGGGAAGGCGGTGCTGTTGTCGAAGACGAAGGCTGCAGCGGCCACAGCAGCCAGTCCGCTCCAGCTCAGCCATGGCCCTATGCGTGGCGACAGGCGCCTCAGCCATGGTTCCCCCACGGCAAGGAGCGACCCAAGCGCGAGTTCCCACGCCCGCGTCAGCGGCGAAAAGAAGGCCCAGGCCGCGTTCGATTCGGTCTGGATGATCGACCACGCAAACGAGGCGGCGACGACCACGACCAGCACCGCTGCAAGCTTCGCCGCGAGGCTCCGTCGCGGGGCGACCGTGGCCACGGCGAGGAACAGCAGCGGCCATACCAGGTAGAACTGCTCTTCGACGGCGAGAGACCAGTAGTGTTGCAGCGGGGATGGCGGGGCGGTGAGGTTGAGGTACTGCGTGCCTTCGGAAGCAAACCGCAGGTTGGCGCCAAACAGCGCCGCCCACTTGCCATCCTCAGCAATCACGTTCCCCCTGACGAATCCCAGCCACCGGTACGAGGCCAACACCGTCAGAATGAGCACGAGGCTCGCTGCGGGAAGGATGCGGCGGGCGCGCCGCGCATAGAACCCCGCCATGGAGAGCGTCCCCGTGGTAGCGCGCTCCCGCACCAGCAACCCCGTGATCAGGAACCCCGACACCACGAAGAAGACATCGACGCCGATGTAGCCGCCTTCAACTGCCCTGACGCCCGCGTGGGACAGCACCACGAGCCCGACGGCAAGCGCCCTCAGCCCCTCGATATCCGGCCGGAACTTCCGTTCGCTGCTGGTCATTCTCTTCATGTTTGCATGCCGGGATCAGGCACGCATCTACCATTACCGGAGGGTCCCGGGGTCCCCAGGGCGAAGCGGGCTCGTGAACTGACGGCCGCTTTCCGAGAGATCGCCGGCGACCGTATCGCCCGCCGGCCTGGGCGCCCCGGCAACCCACCCGACGAGGTCGTTCCACGCCCTGGTAATCTCGTCGTCACTGAACTCGCAGTGGGTGCCGCTCCTGATGATGCGCTGGACGAGAAGGTCAGCGGTGCCGGCTGCCTCGGCCTTTCTGCGGTAGCTCTGTTCCATCGAAACCGGCACCGTCAGGTCGCCCGATTCGTGCAGGGTCAGGAGCGGGTCGCGGATGTGCCCGGTGGTGGGCGCGGTATCCGGGTGCGCGACCGGGTCGCGGAGCGCCGGGTCGGCGCTGAACCGGCGGACCCCGCGGTTCAGCGCATCACCGTCGAATCCAGGCCCGGGGTCAACGCGGAAATCGATGTCCACAGTGGATGCGGCCCGTGTCATCGGGAGGGTCCGTTGGGGGTCACCGGTGATGAGGCCGAAGTTCAGTGCGTGCAGTGCTTGATAACCTTCCCCGAAAAAGGGGCGCGGACCTCCCGTCAGGTTGCGAATGACGCTCCGGAACGCTTCCCCTGCTGCCGTCGGTGAACCGGCGGTGCCCAGCGCCGGCAGGAGCCGCGTCTCGACGACTTCCGTCACCTTTGCAGGGCCCTCGTCCAAAGGCAGTTCGATGCCGGTGAGGAATTCCGCGGCCGTCGCCCAGGCGAGCAGGTAGTCGATCCACTCCTCACCGGCCACGACGCCGCAGAACGAGAGCCCGCCGTCGAATTCGTCCGGGAAGTTCTCGAGCGCAAGGGTTACGACGTTCCCGCCCATGGAATTCCCGGCGATGTAGGTGCGCCGTGGTGCGCCGAAACGCTCGCTGAAGTGCTGCTTGAGCAGCAGCGTGTCGTTCGTTGCAATTCCCGGGACGAAGCCGTTTTCGCTGAACGAACTCGCAGCCCAGGCGAACCCCTGCCGGATCAGTTCCGAGCGCAGCGCGGGGGGTGGGCTTTCGGCACGGACTTCGGGACCGAACCCGTGAACGCCGTGTGCCCATAGCAGAAGCTCCCCGTTCCAGTTCGCCGGTATCTCGATGCGGAAGGCTGCACCCTGGAGTACGCCGTAGTGTGCTGTCGCGCCGGGCAGTGGCTCGAATGCGGGCGAGGCGATCGTCGAGGTGCTCGCCGGGGTCGCGGCGAGGAGGGCAGGCCGTGGTGGCGCGGCGGCGATGGTGGTGGGCGCTCCCGGAATCTCGACCGGGGCATGGTCCGCGGCTCCGTCGCTGCCAGCTCCGGCGCACCCTCCGAGACTCAGCCCGAAGAGGATCAGGCAACAACCGACGACGTGCCGCATCTGCTGAAGCCTACCGCAGGGGCCCGCACCCGGCGCGCCCCCTCTTGTCCCCTCACGCTCCAACCGGCTGCGCCGCCACCCCGGCCACGAACTCTCGTGCGAAGCGTTCGACACCCTGCCAGTCGGTGAAGTCGTAGTCGCGCGAGGTGTCGAGCTCAGTCCGGCCCTGGTGCTTCACGATGAGCTTCATCATGTGGCGCACAAAGAAGTTGTACTGCGTGTAGACCAGAGCCCCGGCAATCCACTCGACCCGGCGGGGCCGCCACCCGGTTTCCTGCACAAACTTCTCGAGGACGGTGTTTAGCTCGGCGCGTGCCTCCTCGTCCAGGTCGGCGGCAGCCAGGCTCACGACGAACAACGCAGCCGGCACGCGTTCGACCGGCTCGCGGTTCTTCCTGACAAACTCCCGGAGGCTGCTCTGCAATTCGCCCGCATGCACCGACCCTCCCAGGAGCACACCGTCAAAGTCGCGGTCGATTGTGGTGTGCCGGACCTCCCTCGAATCGTGGACCTCGACTTCGTGCCCCTCGTCCCGGATCGTGGCTGCCATGCGCTCCGCGACCCGGGCGGTGTGCCCCTCGGTCGTTCCATAAACGATGAGTACGCGCACCATGAGAACCTCCTGCCGCAAAGCCGGTTTCCCACCCGGGATGCCGGTTGCCGGCGTCTGCCTGTCACCGTCGGTCATACGGTTCCGCCGAGCGACCGCCGGGTGTCGCCATTGCGGGGGCCCATGTGTCCCTTCTGGCCGGGTCGAGCGCCAGCGGGTGGCCTGTGACGTGGTTCACGCTTCGCCCATGCGGAATTGACTACGCTGATTGGAGAACCCGAACGGACGAAACATGAATTGACGGCCGCACCAACCTCGACCAGCGCCCTTGCAGACCGCTTCCTTCGCCACCTCGAACTCGAACCCGAAGCACCGACGCTCGAGTTTCTCCATCGCATCATTCGCCAGCATCAGCTTCGTGTGCCGTTCGAGACGCTCACGAAGATCGCCGACTACGAACCGGGACTTCGCCGCGGAGACTTCCTCCCCTCGATGGAGGAGTACATCGAGCGCGTGATTGACCGCGGCGCCGGGGGGCTCTGCTGGACACTCGCCCGCGGGTTGAAGTTCCTTCTGGATAGCCTCGGCTTCGATGCCGCCCTGATGTACATGGACCCGGGTCACTGTTGCGTCCGCGTGGAGTTGCCGGAAGGGCCGTTCTACGCGGATGTCGGGTACTCGGCACCGATCTTCCAGGCCTACCCGTTGTTTCAGTCCTTCTCGCTCGATACCCCGCGCGAGAAGTTCGAATACGAGGTCCGTGGCGATGGCATCTTCGTGACCCGCAACCCGGGACCCACCAAGCGACTCGACCCGGCACCGCGAACGCTCGAAAGCCTCAAGCCAATCATCGATGCCGCGAACGACTGGAACGCCGAGCGCAGCTTCCTGCACATCCTCGCGTTCTCCGGGTACGTCGATGGCGTCTATACGAGCCTGAACAACGGCACGTTGCGCAGCTACCGTGCAACGGGCGTCGAGGTGACAACGATCGAGCCGGAGCGCTTGCCCACCATCCTCAAGCGGGTGTTCGGCGCCGACCCGAACCTCTATGTGGAAGCCCAGTCGATCCACCGGCGGTACATGCCAGCCAGGGACTGATACAAACGCCGGCGACGAAAAAGCCCGCCGAACCCGGCGGGCATTTCAATGTCGATATGGAGCGGAAGACGAGGGTCGAACTCGCGACCTCCTCCTTGGCAAGGAGGCGCTCTACCACTGAGCTACTTCCGCCCGCTGCGGGTCAGTATACCACGGGCTCTCTTGCCGCCAATGCCTCAGTCGCCGAGGAGGGAGGTGTAGCCCAGGCCCACCACCTCTTCGACATACTGGCTGCGCCACCCGGGATCGGGAATTGGAACATGGTGTTCGCGGAACCAGCGATGCAGCTGGAGGTACTCTTCCTCCAGGCGCAACCGCCAGGAGTCTTCCTCCTTGAACAGGTCGGGATCTACTTCATCGAGGCCCTTCGCCATG
Source organism: uncultured Anaerolineaceae bacterium (assembly GCA_964448165.1). Classification (GTDB taxonomy): domain Bacteria; phylum Chloroflexota; class Dehalococcoidia; order Tepidiformales; family Tepidiformaceae; genus Amarobacter. Next base: position 7,714 of record CAYUVT010000031.1, read on the forward strand.
TCCTCGTAGGGGACGTCGATCTCCTCTTTCCAGTACGTTGCGAGGTAGTCGACCGAGTCCTCCAGGTTGCGGCGGCACTCTTCGAGCATCACGCCCATCATGCCCGCCTCGTCCATGAGTTCTCCATTGACGCGATAGGTGGGGGCGCACTGTTCGCATACCACTACGAGCTTGCGTGCATCGCAATCCGATTTATCGACGCATTCCTTGCAGCGCATGGCGAACTCGGCCGCTGCCGCTTCGCGGGTGTAGCCGACGATCATATGGTCGCCGAGCGCGCCGCAGGCCTGGCACGACATCTTCTCGGAGAGGATTTCGTTGATGGCTTTGTCCCAGTCCAGCTGCATGCCTTCCTCCAATGCCATCGAGGGCATCGGTATCCCGTGCCCTCTAGAGGTCCAGTGTATACCACCCGGTCTGCCCGGGCATTTCCTCGATTCCAACGGTGAGCCGGCGAATGTGGGTCGCGCCCTGCTCGCGCAACGCATCGAGCAGCCTGCCCGCGAACCATTCGGAGAGACACTCGGCAGTCGTGTTCTCAATGGGGAGCGGCAGGACATCGCTTCGCGGGAACACGTAGCTTCGGGCGCCGAAGCGCACCGTCCACGACGTGGCAGACTCCTCCATGAGGAGATGGCGGCTTTCGCGCTGGAGCAAGAACTTGTGGTCGAGTTCTTCGGTGATGGCGTGGGCTGCCCGCTTCACGCGGCCGAAGTCCCACACCCAGCGCTCCTCGGTGAGTTCGCCCTCGATCTCGATGATGACATCGTAGTTGTGCCCGTGGAGCGGCTCGCAGTCTCCCCCGAAGGTGGCCATGTGGGCCGCGGCGAATCGCAGGCGGTTTCGTTCGACGGTGATGCGGCGGGTTACATGCATGCTGGCAATGGTACCTGTCCCGCCTGCTCGGCGAAGGTCGTTTGCTCGCCTTGTCGCAACGTGTGCGGTTCGTCACAATCGCCTCTGGCGCGAACGCGCCGAGGACTGAACCGTGGCGCTTCTGTATGTGACCTCTTCCAATCCTGGCGAAGGCAAGACCGGCGTTGCTGCCGCCATCGCCCGGCACCTCGCCTATTCGGGGAAACCGGTCCGGCTTATCCGCCTGGCCGATGACGAAGGATCGAACGCGGCGGCTGATGCCGAGTGGTTCGCCACGCTGACATTTGCGCCCGGCAGCCCGGCGGAGCCACAGGCTTCCATCCCGGCAGCCGAAGCCGGGGAAACGCTGGTTGTCGAGGGGCCGGCCGCATCGGCGCCCGCCGAAGCGAAGATCGTGGTGGTTGCTCGCGGGAAGAAGCCGGCATCGACCCTTCCCGGCACCGTCGCACTGGTCGCCACCGGCGTGGATGGCCTCGCGGGTGCTCGTGCGCTGGCTGGCACGCCTCTGCTGGTAGAGGTGGGCGAGGACCGGACGCTGGCCGGTTTCAGCGTCTCCGAAGCGCGAGCCGCCCTGAACGCCGAGGTCCTGGTGGAAGGCGATGGCCAGGACGTCACCTCCGACCACCTGGTGATCGCGCCTATCAGCTCCGATGCTGGCCAGCCGTACTTCCGGCGGTTTGAATCGAAGGCAGTGGTGGTACGGTTCGACAAGACGGATCAGCACCTGGCGGCGATCAAGGGCGAGCCGAACCTGCTCATCCTCACCGGCGGCCGCCGGCCCTCGGAGTACCTGTTCGATGCAGCGGGGGCGAACGGTATCCCGGTTTTGCTTTCCCGCACAGACACCGAGAACACCGTTATCGCGCTCGAGGGCATCTTCGACCGGACGCGATTCTCGGGGGAGCGGAAGCTGGATCGCATGGCGATGCTGCTCGCCGGAACGGGCCTGTTCGAAGCGCTCGCCTGAGGGCACCCGCCGGTGAACCGCCGCCGGGCGATTATTCGCCGATGACGGGCCCCTCGTCGGCTGGCGCCGGCGACGTCGCCGAACGTCCGAAGGGATCGCGCGCTGGCCTGGTGGGCTGCACCGGTGCTTCGGTAGACGGAGCCGGCCGCGGCATCGGGCGGGTTGCAGGCTGCGCCATCGGCTGCGGCCCTGCAGGTGCCCGGCCCTGGGGCCGTGGTTGAGGGGGAGCGGCTGCAGGTTGTTGCCGCGGCTGGGGCGCCCTCACCGGTCGCGGCCCAAAGCCCTCGCGGGGCGGTTTTTCCAGCCCGCAGTAGGGGCACGCCACCCAGGCGTAGCTCAGCGGTTTGGCACACTGCCGGCATGGCTCCTTCAGCTGGGTCCGGCACGAAGGACAGATGAGGTAGTCATCGAGCACCCGGCGTTTGCACGTGGGGCACGCCTTCTGGTCTTCAAGTTCCTGGAGCAGCGCCTCTTCCTCGAGGGAACGCTCGTACAGCTCGGTCAGGGTGTACCGGGGCCGCACAATGAGGTACACCCAGTGCCCGGGAAGGAAGAAGATGAGCACGAGCAGCACTGCGACGGTCTGGAGAATCGGGTCACGCGTGCGCTGGCGAATGTCCCGGTAGGTCCAGAACACCAGCGCCACCCAGATCGCCGCGAGGTAGATCGCCAGGACCGCCACGACATACCTGACGGTCGCTTCCCACGAGCCTCCCGGCCACGAATCAAACATGCGGTTCTCCCATACCGGCCTGATTGCCCGCCGCCCAGACTAGTCTACGGCCCGCGTACGGGCGATGGTGAAATGGATAGGGTGGGTGAGCGAATGATAGACTGCGAGGGTGGATTCCCCTTCCGGACTGGCACCGCTGCTCGATGGCCTGAACGAACCGCAGCGCGCCGCCGTCACCCATGGCGACGGCGCCGTACTCATCCTCGCCGGGCCGGGCAGCGGGAAGACCCGGGTCATCACCCAGCGGGTTGCCTACCTGGTCCGCGAGCGCCGGGTGCCACCGTGGCGGATCCTTGCGGTCACCTTCACGAATAAGGCCGCACGCGAGATGCGAGAGCGCGCCGCCCGGTTGCTGGGCGAAGACGCGAAGGACCTGCACATGGGGACGTTCCACAGCATGTGCGCCCGCTGGCTGCGGATCGATGGGGCTGCCATCGGACTTTCGCCCGACTTCGTCATCTATGACGACGCCGACCAGGTGGCGCTGATGAAGCGGGTGCTCGAAGAACTGCATGTCGACCCGCGCCGGTACTCGGCCCGGGGCGTCCTTTCTCAGATTTCGAACGCCAAGAGCGAGATGATTGTTCCCGAGCAGATGGCGGCGACGGTCCGCAGTTACAGCGACGAAGTGGTCGCTCGCGCCTACGCGCGTTACGAGGCCTCACTCCGGTCGGCCTCGGCGCTCGACTTCGATGACCTGTTGCTCTACGCCGTCCGCTTGTTTCAGCAGCCCGCGATGCTCGAGAAGTATGCCGGCCGCTACCTGCACGTGCTCGTGGATGAGTTCCAGGACACGAACCCGGTGCAGTATGTGCTGGCGCGCCAGCTCGCATCGGTTCACGGGAACATCACGGTCGTCGGCGACCCGGACCAGAGCATCTACTCGTGGCGCAGCGCCGACGTTCGCAACGTCCAGTTCTTCGAACGCGACTTCCCGGGATGCACCATCTACCTGCTCGAACAGAACTACCGCTCGACGCCTGCAATTCTCGAGGCTGCTGATGCCGTCATCGGCAAGAACCCGGGCCGCCATCCGCGTCATCTCTGGACCGAGCGCCAGGGTGGGGACCTCATTACGACGTACGACGCCTATAGCGACGAAGAGGAAGGCGAGTTCGTGGCGAGCGAGGCCGCCCGGCTCGTGACCGCGGGCCGCAGCTATGGCGACATCGCGGTCATGTACCGGACGAACGCCCAGTCGCGCGCTGTGGAGGAAGCCCTGGTGCGGCACCGCATCCCCTACCGTCTCATTGGGGGCGTCCGCTTCTACCAGCGGCGGGAGATCAAAGACCTGGTGGCCTACTTCCGCCTGGTGCACAACCCGTATGACGAGGCCAGCCTGCTGCGCGTGATCAACGTGCCGGGACGGGGAATCGGCGACCGCACGGTCGAACGTCTCCGCGAGCATGCAGCGCGCACTGGCACCACGCCGTGGGACGCCGCCGCCGAGGTCGCGCGCGGCTCGGGCGTGCCAGGAATCACGGGTCGTTCTGCCGCCGCCGTCCAGGCGTTTGTGAACACGATTGAGCTGCTCCAGGCGCAGCGTGCGCTCGCGTTGCCCGCGCTGCTCGACCAGGTGCTCTCGCTGACGGGCTACGCAAACTACCTCCAGGATGGCGACGACTCGGCCGAGGAGCGCTTCGAGAATGTGCTCGAGCTCCGCTCGGTGATGAGCGAGTACGAGGAAGTGGCCGGCGAAGGCGGCGACCTCGCGACATTCCTGCAGGACGTGGCCCTCGTGGCTGACGTGGATGAGCTCCGGGAGGGTTCCGCAGCGGTTACGCTCATCACCCTTCACGCGGCCAAGGGGCTGGAGTTCCCGGTGGTGTTCCTCATCGGGCTCGAGGAAGGCGTCCTCCCTCACATCCGCTCGTTCGATGACCCGGGCCAGATGGAGGAAGAGCGCCGCCTCTGCTACGTCGGTATCACCCGGGCCATGGACTTGCTGTACATGACGCGCTCCTACCGCAGGTTCTCCTTTGGGTCGCAGTCCTCGAATCCGCCGTCGCGGTTCCTGGCCGATATCCCGGCTCACCTGAAGCGCCCATTTGGCAGCACACCGCGCACCTATGTCGAGGCGGCGACGGCCGAGCCGCTGTTCGCGCCCGATGCGCCGCCGCCGGCGGCGGCACAATGGAACGCAGGCGACCGCGTGGTCCATCCCAAGTTCGGCGCCGGGACGGTGGTCAGCTCTCACGCCAACGGGGGCGACGTTGAGGTGGTGGTGGCCTTCGAGGCCGCAGGGGTCAGGCGGCTCCTTCAGAGCTACGCGAAGCTGGTGCCCGCATGAGCCTCGACCCGCTCTTCCTCATTCCCGGCAACTCGGAGGAGTGGCGCGACTGGTTGAGGACGAACGGCGTCAACATCGTCGGGATCGTCGCCGGGTTGCTCCTGGTTCGGGTGCTGGTCGTCCGGGTGTTCGGCCGCGTGGTCCGTTCGGCGGCGTTACGCGCCGGCCGCGCACGCGCGGAGGACCCGGAGCTCGTCGAGCGGCGGGTGAAGACGTTGCTCTCGACCGTGGGCTGGGTGTTCACCATCTTCCTGGCGCTCGTGGGGACCGCGCTGGTGTTGGACCAGTTTGATGTCCAGATCTCGGCAGTCATCGCCGGGGTGGGCGTGGCCGGGATCGCCATCGGTCTGGGAACGCAAACCCTGGTGAAGGACGTGATCAACGGCATCTTCATCCTGGTCGAAGGGCAGTATGCGGTGGGCGATGTCGTGCAGGTGGCCGGTGTCAGTGGCGAGGTGATCGAGATCACGCCGCGCCGCACCGTCCTGCGTGACATGAACGGGCACGTGCACGTCATTCCGAATAGCGCCATCACGGTTGCGACCAACATGACCCAGGGCTTTAGCCGCATCAACCTCGATGTGACGGTCGCCTACGAAGAGGACGTGGACCGGGTAATCGCCGTCGTGGACGACATTTGCGCGGGTCTTGCCACCGACCGGGCGGCCGATGTCATCTCCACGCCCAGGGTGGTGCGCGTGAACAACCTTGGCGCGGAAGGCGTCGATCTCAAGATCGTGGGCGACGTGCGCGCCTTCAAGCAGTGGGAGCTGATGGGGGAGCTTCGCCGGCGTATCAAGAAGCGGTTCGACGCCGAGGGTATCGAGATACCGTATCACCGCGAGGTCCAGGTGCCCTTTGCGGGACCGCTAGAAGCGCGCCGGGCCAGGCAGGAAAGCGGCGAGCCGGCGGCGCCGCCTCCCGATTGAACCGGGTCTTACATCCTGGTCAGAACCGGAGTTCCACCTGGTCGATGCAGACCTTCTCGCCTTCGCCTCCATCGATGCGAGCTGCTGCCGGGACCACGAGGCGGCCCAGGATCCTCTCGCCCTCGCGCCAGAAGCGCGTCTCCGTCGGTTCCGGAGGGTAGTGGGGCGCGGGCAGGCTGCCGATGGTGATCTCCTTGAGGCGATCCAGGCGGCCGCCGGCGAAGGCCCGGCAGGCATCCTGGATCACCAGCCCCATGTTGCGCGGGCCGTGCGTGAGCGGCGCGGGGTTGCCCGGCTGCAGGATGAAGTGGGTGGTATTCCAGTCTCCCGAGGGCACCGCCCAATCGAAGGTCACGTTCACATCGGTCGTGTGGGTTACCACCTCATCCGGGTCGCGGTCGGGGATTGCGATGCGCGGCGGCGTGAGCGTCCCGGCCCCTTCGGGCGCGCAGCCCAGCAGAAACAGCAACATCCAGCCCTCCATTAGCGGACTGCCGTCGGCGCCATCGGCCACTTCGAAGTTGAACCGCACCAGGGCATGGCCCTTCGACGTGGCGCCCAACTCGGTAATTCGGGAATGGACTCGCCCCCGTCCCTGCTGAGGCACTGGCTTGAAGAACTTCGCGCCGCCCGACCCCCAGCGGCCGACGCGCTGCCAATTTGCATAACCGCCAATGAGGCGGTCCATCACCTCATCGCGATTGCGTGCAAGGAGGGCCCCGTTAAACGGCACCATCGGGTGCCCCGGCCCATCCGAAGTCTTCATCAGGCACGGGAGGTCGCGTTCATCGCGGATCGAGCATCCCGTAGCCCGCGCCAGCAGCTGGGTCGTCTGCCAGTTCCACTCGAACTCGTAGTCGGAAAACGCAGTGCCGGCGATATCGAGCGGCACCTTCGGGTCGGTCATGTTGCTGCCTCCCTTGGAGCGGATGAAGGGGTCTTCAGGGCGGTTAGACGGGGTAGTCTTTCACGATGCCACGCGCGATGACCGTCTTCTGGATGTCGCTCGTACCTTCGGCGATAACCATCAAGGGGGCATCGCGGTAATACCGTTCGAGCGGCAGCTCCTTGCTGTAGCCCACGCCGCCATGGATGCGCATCGCGTCGAGCACGCATTCCTGGGCGATCTCGGTGGCGTAGAGCTTGGCGATGCCGGCGTCCAGGTCGCTTCGCGTGCCAGAGTCCTTCTTCCGGGCCGCATCGAGTGTCAGGAGGCGCGCCGCCCGGATCTTGGTGATCATCTCTGCGAGGCGGAGTTGCTGCGCCTGGTGCTCGAAGATGGGCTTGCCAAAGGCTTCGCGCTTCTGGGCATAGCGGATCGCGTCATCGAAGGCAGCCTGGGCAACGCCCACGCCGCGGGCGGCCACGTTGATCCGGCCAACCTCAAGCGCGCTCATGATGTGCTGGAACCCACGTCCCTCGCTCCCGCCAAGCACCTGCGTCGCTGGCACGCGGCAATCGTCGAAGGTGAGCTCGGTCGTTTCGACGCCCTTGTAACCGAGCTTCTCGAGCCGCCGCCCCGGCGTGAAGCCCGGGGTCCCGGCGTCGACGAGGAACGCGGTGATGCCCTTATGACGCGGGTTGGCGGTTGGGTCGGTCTTCGTCATTGCCAGGTACACGCCAGCCCTGTGGCCGTTGGTCACCCACATCTTCTGGCCGTTGATGATGTAGTCGTCGCCATCGCGGACGGCGGTCGTCTTGATGGCCTGTGCATCGGAGCCGGCATCCGGCTCGGTAATGGTCAGTGCGCAGCGGATTTCGGGCTCGACAAGCTTCGGCAGGTATTTCTGCTTTTGCTCCTCCGTCCCGTATTCGCTGATGGCGTACCCCACGAGCACATGGGTGTTGATGATGCCGGCCAGGCTCATCCAGCCGCGGGCAAGCTCCATGCACACGCCTGCGTAGCACTCGAAGCTGAGGTCGAGGCCACCGTACGCTTCCGGGATCTTGATACCGAAGAGCCCCATCTCCGACATGCCCTTGACGAGCGTTTCGGGGAACTCGTCGGCGTGCTCGTACTCGCTTGCGACAGGCTTCACCTCGCGGTCGACCCACACGCCCACGTTGGTAACGATCTCTCGGGCGATCGGGTCGGTGATATCGGCGGCGTAATCTCGTGCCATTGGCGGTTCCTGGGTGCGTTGTTCGTGCCGGTCAGTATGGCTTACCGCGCTCCTACTGACGACGATGGCGGCGGCTTCGGGGGTGGGCCGGCATACGGCGTGGGCGTTGGCGCGGAGAGAGGCCTGGCTGGTTGATGCACCGGGGCCAGTTCTCGATCCCGGTTCGGGTTCACCTACCCCGCCAGGCCCAGACCCGGAAGCCTGCAAGCAAGGCCCGCCCTCTCACGCTGACGTTTACGTCAGGGGCGCCGGGTGCTTAGGATGTGGCGAATGATTGCCCCGAACCACACCGTGAGCCTGGCCTGATGCAACGGCCCCCGGGCGGCAAGCCCTCCTTCTCGGCGGCCCTCGTCGTCTTCAAGAATCGGAACTACCGGTACCTCTGGACGTCGTCGCTCTTCTCGTTCACGGGGATGCAGATGCAGCAGGTTGCCCGTGCCCTTCTCGCCTGGGACCTGACGAAGTCCTACGGAGCTGTCGGGCTCATCTCGCTCTCGTTCGGCCTGCCGATGCTGCTCTTCTCGCTGGTGGGCGGTTCGCTCGCCGACCGTTTCGAAAAACGGAACCTTACCATCTCGTCGCAGTCGGCTACCGCGTTCTTCGCGGTTGCGACGGCAGTGATGCTTTTCACCGGGACCATCACCATCGGGTGGCTGTTCGTGCTCGGCCTCGGTGGTGGCACGGCGATGGCGCTGGGCATGCCCGCGCGCAGCCCGTTGATGGCGCAGGTGGTCGGTCCGCAGAACGTGATGAGCGCTATGGCGATGTCGAACGCGGCCATGAACGCCACGCGCCTCTTTGGGCCGGCGGTGGCGGGGGCGATGGTTGCCGCGTGGAATCTCGAGTCGGTCTACCTCCTGCAAGCCGCGCTTTCGACGGTATCGGTGCTGTTCCTCCTGTTCGTCCCGACGGGTCTCGGCGGCACCGGCATGGCGCAACGCCGCAGCATGTTCCGGGAGATCGGCAACGGGCTGGCCTATGTCGCGAAGGATGCAAGGCTGCGCCAGCTCAACATCTCGATGTTCGCGGTGAGCTTTTTCGCGATGCCCTACGTCATGCTGCTGGCCGGCTTTGTGCATGAAGACCTGGGCAAAGGGGACGCGGAGTTCGGTTATTTGCAGTCGGCCTCGGGCATCGGGGCGCTGGTTGGGTCGCTGGGCGTGGCAACGCTCACGGCGTTCGATCGGAAGACGCTGGTGCAGTGGATTGCCGGGATTCTCGGGGGGATAGGGCTCATCGCCCTCGCCCTTGCATCGCGCTCGTTCGGTTACCCGGGAGCCATGGCAGTGATTGTGGTGCTCGGCCTCACGCTGACGGCGTACCAGACACTGAACAGCACGCTGATGATGGAAGCCGCGAAACCGGAATTCTACGGGCGCGTCATGAGCATCAACATGCTGAGCTTCAGCGCGATGCCGCTGATGGCATTCCCGCTGGGCCGGGTTGCGGACTCGGTGGGCGTCACCAACATGTTTATCACGCAGGGCCTCATTGTGGTCGGCATCATGCTGCTCATCAGCATTCTCAACCCTGGCCACACCTTTGGACGGGTGGTCCCGGCCCACCAGGTGGGGTACGGTGCGCGGCCGGGCGGGCCCCACGGTGGGCCGCCGGAGCGCGTTGACGAACCTGTTCCCACCGGAGGCAAGTAGCGGTTCCCGCCTCCTGTTCGTCGGAATCTGGCCGCGACCCGGCGACTACCGGACTGTCGTCATTCCCTCGCGTGGGGCCCCAACCAGGATGGCCATGTTGCCATCGGGGTGGCGGTTCTCGTACATGAGCTGGTGGCACTCGCCCGTCTGGTTCCAGGCGAATGTGCGCGAGAGGCAGGGGTCGACCTTCTTCTCATGGACCAGCTTGTTGAATGCGTACGACTGCTCGTCGTTGGCAAAGTGGGAGCCCTGGAGCCGTTTCTGGCGCATCCACAGGTAGCGCAGGTCCACGTCGGCGTTGTACCCGGTGGTGCCCGCGCAGATGACGATCATCCCGCCCGTGTCGCAGACGAACTGCGATGTGGGGATCGTGTCCTGGCCGGGGTGCTCGAACACGATGCGCGGGCTCCGTCGCTCGCCCAGGATGTCCCAGATTGCCTTGCCGAACGCGCGCGCTCCCACGGTGAACCGGTTCATCTCTTCGCTCTCCCAGTGCGGGAGGCGGCCCCAGTGGTCGAAGCTCTTGCGGTTGATGCAGCCCACGGCTCCGAGTTTCGTGCAGAACTCGTACTTGGCTTCGCTCGAAACAACCGCGATGGGTTTCGCGCCGGCCTGGGCGGCGAGCTGGATCGCCATCGAACCAAGCCCACCGGCCCCGCCCCAGACGAGCACAACATCGCCTTCGCGCACCGTGTGAGGCGGCCAGCCGAAGAGCATGCGGTAGGCCGTGGCACCCACCAGCGTGGGAGCCGCTGCTGCTTCCCAGGTGAGGTGACTGGCCTTGGGCATGCACTGGTGGGCCTGGACCTTCGTGAACTGGGCGAACGAGCCCCAGGTGGTCTCGTATCCCCAGATGCGGAAGCTCGGGCTGAACATGGGGTCCTCGCCTGAGACAACCTCGGGCGCGTGGATATTCCATGTGCCGCAATGCACTACCACCTCGTCGCCAACCTTCACGTTGGTCACGGCGGAGCCGACCTTCCAGACGATGCCAGAGGCGTCAGAGCCACCGATGTGGTGGTCCCACGGCTCTCCCAGTTTCTGGCGCGCGGCGATGACATCGACCGGGGTTCCCAGCCCCGCCCAGACGTTGTTGTAGTTCACGCCGGCGGCCATGACGTAGACGAGCACATCGTCCGGCCCAATCTCGGGAGTCTCGATGACTTCTTCCTGGAAGGCCTGGTTCGGCTGTCCGAACCGGGACTGCCGGATCACCTGTGCATACATTTTCGCCGGGACGTGTCCGAGCGGCGGCGCCTCGCCGATGGGGTAAAGATCCTTCAGGGTGTCGCTGCTCATGGCGAGTGGCTCCTTGGGTGCGGGATCGTGCGGCGATGGGGAACGGGGAGGAAATGGCCGCGTGCCCGGCGATGATACCCGAGCCCTATCGACCGGTAAACGCGATTGGCCCGCAAGCCATAGCCCGCGGCTATGGCTTGCCCGGGCTGACTTCCTGTCCCAACCGGGCGCTGCGGTAACAGGCATCGACCACTTCGTGCGCGGCGAGTGCGGTTCGGAAGTCCGGGAAGGCCGGGCGTTCCCCGGTCACGCAGCGCAAGAACGCGTAGTCCTCGAGCATGCCCGCACGCGCAAGGTCGACCTCGGCGCCCTCCAGTCCTGAGATGGCGACATAACGGTCGAACACCTCCTCTGTTGAAAGCTCCTGCACGGGCCCGCTGCGGCCCTGGTAGCGGATGGGCCCGAGGAAATCGTGATCGGTTGCGAAGTATCCGCCTTCGAAGAAGACCTCCAGGTGCCGTGTCGATGGCCGGTCGTCGAGCGAATGCCAGACCGACGAGAGCGACGTTTGATGGCCATCCGCATGCTGAAAGGTCGCAATCGCGACGTCCTCGACGCCATCGTGACCGCTCGTGACACGCGTGTGGCACCGGACCGCAGTGATATCGCCAAACAACCAGCGGAAGACGTCGACATCATGAATCGAGTGCTCGATGAGTGTCCCGCCGCCGGCTCGTTCGAAGCTCCCGCGCCAGCTGCTCGCGTAGTGGCCCCGGACGGGGAAGAACTGGTCGTCGCGCAGGTGGGCAGTGAGCAGGGGACCAAGCTCCGGGCCGGACATCAGGTGCTTCATCACGGTGAACACTGGCGAGTATCGCAGCACGAGTCCGACCTGGTTCACGACGCCGGCCGCTTCGACGGCGGCGACCATCTGGCGCACCTCATCGAGCGACTTCGCGAGGGGTTTTTCGCAGAACACATGGAGACCCCTCCGAGCCGCCTCGATCACCAGCGCGGGGTGCTCGGCCGTTTCGGTGCATACGTACACGGCGTTGAGCCCGGGCAGGGCCAGCAGTTCCTCCGCGTTGGACGTGACGCAGCGCGACCCGGTGATCGCCGCGAACCCTTCCGCGCGGGCGATGTCGCGGTCGCAGACCGCTGCGTACTCTCCGGGCACGAGCTCGGAACGCAACGCTCCGCGGAGGTTTCGGGAGTGAAAGCGGCCGATGTGGCCGCAGCCGATGAGGCCGACGATGGGAATTGGCACGGGACCTCGCGGGGGGAGGAAATTTGCGTGCATTTTACCGGCGGCTTGCCCCCACTTGGCGAACGTCCCCGTGCTACCACTGATACTCGGACCCGGCCGCCGGCGGAAGGAATCACCTGGGGGCGCAAGTGACCTTCCGCTGGCGGCCGATCGCTTGCTCGCGGTTCGCACCCGCCGCCCGGCGCCAATCCCCTCTTCGCTTTGTCCGCTCGGAAGGCCCGTGCTATAGTCGGCCCGGTCCTTTAGGGACAGATTTCACAAACGGCTCCGGCGTGCTCTACGAATACGGTCACATCGGCATCCTGGTCATCATCGCCCTGGTCTTTCCGCTGGGCGCGGTGGTCACATCGTGGGCTCTTCAGTACGTCAATATTCGCCCCAGGGGCAAGCCCGACGTCGTTCGCGACGACATTTACGAATGCGGGCTGCGCACCGAGGGGCCGAGCCTCGTCCAGTTCAATTTCCGCTTCTACTACATCGCCCTGCTGTTCGTGCTGCTGGATGTGGAAATCGTCTTCCTCTTCCCGTGGGCGCTGGTCTTCGATGAGGTCGGCTGGGCTGGCTATGGCAAGGGACTGCTCTTCATTGGGACGTTCGTTATCGGCGGTATCTACGCCTGGCGGAAGCGCGCGCTGGAGTGGCGGCTATGACCCGCGAACTCACCGGCCCCGAAGCCGCGGCGCTTGCTGAGCTGGTTGTCCCCGGGTCCGTCGAGCGGACCACGGATACCGCGTGCTATCTCAAGCCGGAACACCTGGTAGCAACACTTGAGGCCCTGAAGACGAGCCCCGAAGCCGATCTCGTCCACCTCACGAACCTCTGCGGCGTGGACTTCTGGGATCACTTCGAGGTCGTCTACCACATCCAGTCGTTCGACAAGAACCATCTCGCCCTGTTCAAAGTCGAAGTCCGGAACCGGGAGAACCCCGTCGTCCCCAGTGTGGTTCCCGTTTTCCACGGTGCGTGGATGCAGGAGAACGAGACCTACGACCTCTTCGGCATCAAGTTCGAAGGGCACCCGAACCTGTACCGCATCCTCCTCTGGGAGGGGTATCCCGGTTGGCCCCTTCGCAAGGATTTCCTCTCCATGCCGGGCGGGCTCCAGCCCGGGCTGGGCGAATTCGCCGGCGTCGCGCGCCGCCAGGAACCGCCCGTGAAGGTGATCGAATGACCGACGTCATCAAGAGCGAGCCGTTCGTCATCAACATCGGGCCGCAGCACCCGTCAACCCACGGAGTGTTCCGTATCCGCGCAACCGTCGATGGCGAGAAGGTGATCGACGCCGAGATGGTGATGGGCTATCTCCACCGCTCGATGGAGAAGCTTGCGGAAGAGCGCACGTATACGCAGAACATCCCGTTTACCGACCGGACCGACTACCTGAGCAGCATGTCGAACAACCTCGGGTACTGCCTTGCAGCCGAGAAGCTCGCCGGGATAGAGGTGCCCGCCCGGGGGAATGCCATCCGCGTGATCATGGCCGAGTTGCAGCGGCTGGCCAGCCACTGCATGGCGGTCGGCGCCTTCGCGAACGACACCGGCGCCTGGCAGACCCCGGTGATGTGGTGCTTCCGCGAGCGCGAAAAGATCCTGGACATCTTCGAAGTCACCTCCGGCGCGCGGCTGACCTGCAACTACATGCGCATCGGCGGCGTCGCCTTCGATCTGCGCCCGCAGTTCGAGCCGATGGTTCGCAAGGTGCTCGCCGACTTTCCCCCGTTCATCGACGAGATGGAAGGCCTCCTCTCCGGCAACGAGATCTTCATCTCCCGCACCCGTGGTGTCGGGGTGCTCAGCCCTGAACTGGCCACCAACGCGAGCCTCAGTGGTCCCATGCTGCGGGGCAGCGGGATCGCATGGGACATTCGCAAGGCCGACCCGTACTGCGGCTACGAGCAGTACGACTTCGATATTCCGATCGGGTACCAGGGCGATAGCTATGACCGGTTCATCGTCCGCCTGGAGGAGATGCGCCAGAGCGTGAAGATCATCGAGCAGGCGCTCGACGGCCTGCCTTCGGGTCCGTTCCGTACCGAGGTGCCGCTGGCACTCCGCCCGCCGAAAGGCGAGGCGTACGCGCGCATCGAAAGCCCAAGGGGCGAGCTCGGATACTACCTGGTGAGCGATGAGGGGCCTGCGCCGTATCGCTTCCACATCCGGCCGCCGTCGTTCATCAACCTCTCGGCCCTGAAGGAGATGACCGT
>CAYUVT010000032.1:0-21530 GCA_964448165.1 uncultured Anaerolineaceae bacterium
CATGGAAGTGCTGAAGCCGGACGGGGTGGGCGTGGTGATCGAGGCCGAGCACCTGTGCATGACGATGCGGGGGGTGCGCAAGCCGGGCTCACGGATGATTACGAGTGCCATGCGCGGCGACTTCAAGCAATCGCACGTGACCCGCGCGGAGTTCCTCAGCCTGCTGCAGGGGAAGCATTAGGCGATGACGGACCGTGGAGGCGAGACGGCGGCGCTGTATCGCCAGGTTGGCGGTTGGGAGACGGTGTCGGCGATCGTCGAAGCGTTTTACCGGCGGGTGGAAGGCGACGAGCACCTGCGGCCGATCTACCCGGAGGACCTGGAGCCCGGCAAAGAGAAGCTGAAGCTGTTCCTGGAGGAGTGGTTGGGCGGCCCGCGTGCGTACAGTTCGAAGTACGGGCATCCGCGGCTGCGGAGGCGGCACTTCCCGTTCGTCATCGATGAGCGGGCCGCGGGGCGGTGGTTGCGGCACATGCGAGAGGCATGGCGGGAGGCCGGTGTCGACGAGCGCATCCAGGGGATGGTGTTCGAGAGCCTGGGGCCGCTCGCCCGGCACATGGTGAACGCAGGCCAGGACGTTCCGCGGGAGCCCCTGGGAGAGGCGTTCCTCCAGTAGCGTGGGCTTACGCCCGGTGAGCCCCGGCGTAGAATCCGCGGCCATGGAAGATGGAGTACTTCACGGCGTGCGCGTGCTGGAGATTGGCGGCGGCATCCCGGCCGCGTTCGCGACGCGCTGGATGGCAGGGTTTGGGGCAGACGTGGTCCGTACCGAGAGTGTCCCGGGGAAGTTGACCGCCGATGAGGAGGTCTACCTGCTGGCCGGGAAGCGCCGTGTGCGGACGGACGCGACAACCGTTCGCCGGCTCGCCCTGGCCGCGGACATCGTGGTCGAGGATCGGAAACCCGGGACACTGGCGCGGGCCGGGCTCGATCCGGCGGCGCTGCGGCGGGAAAAGCCGAGCCTGACTGTCGTCTCGATCACCCCGTACGGACAGAGTGGGCCGTACTCCGGCTATGAGGCCACGAACATTACGGCGTTTGCGATGGGCGGGATTATGTCGCTGACGGGGATGCCGCAGCGCGAGCCGCTGGTGACAGGTGGCAGCCAGGCACTGTACCTCGGTGGGCTCAACGCGTTCGGGGCGGCGGTGACGTCGTACCTGGGATCGCTTCTCCATGGCGAAGGCGATTGGGTGGACATTTCGCTCCAGGAGTGCATGGCCGGGATGCTGGAGCTGTATGGGCCTCGGGGGGCGTTCGAGGGTGTGGCCAGCCTGCGGAGCGGCAACCACGTGCGGGCCGCCTGGGGCCTTTATCCCTGTGCCGACGGGTACGCAGGCGTCTGCGCGCTGGAGCGGCAGATCCCGGCGCTGTTCGAAGTGATCGGCGACCCGGAGTTACAGGAGGAGCGATTTCGGGACCCGCTGGAACGGCCGAACCATGACGATGAGTTGCAGGCGAAGTTCTACACGTGGTTTGGGGAGCGGACGAGGGCCGAGATCCTGGAGCTCGGCGCAAGGTACAAGGTGCCGTTCGGGGCGGTTCAGACCCCAAACGACCTGCTCGTGAACGAGACCCTGTGGGACCGCGGATTCTTCGACCGGGTGAGGCTGCCGGGCGGAACGGCCGTCGTTCCGGGCCGGCCGTTCCTGGGTTTGCCGTGGCAAGCGGGCGAACTCCACGCACCCGGGGAGGATACGGCGGCGGTAATCGGTGAATGGCTGGGGGTGGAGCAATGAAACGGTTACCCCTGGAAGGCATCCGGGTGGCCGACCTTACCATGATGTGGGCGGGGCCGTTTGCGACGCGGATCCTGGCGGAGATGGGGGCGGAAGTGATCAAGATCGAGTCGCCGAGGGCGTGGGACAACATCCGCACGCTGATTCCTCAGCCCGGGGCACCCGACCCATGGAACAGCTCCTACTACTTCAACGACTACAACCGCGACAAGAAATCGTTGACGCTGGACCTCGCTGACCCAAGAGGCCGGGCCACGTTTCTGCGGGTTGTGGAGCAGTGCGATGTGGTGATGGAGAACTACCGGGCGGAGGTGCTCGACAACCTGGGAATCGGGTATGAGGTGCTGAAGCAGGTACGGCGCGACATCGTCCTCGTGAGCATGGCCGGGTATGGGAAGACGGGAGCGGAGCGCGGATATGTCGGGTTCGGGCCCATCATCGAGCAGATGAGCGGGCTGGCCTCGATGACCGGGTATGGCGACGACGGCGTCCCTTTCAAGACGGGTATCTCCTACGGGGATCCTGTCGCGGGGAAGGCGGCGGCGGCAGCGGTGGCGTTAGCACTGATCCGGCGCCGGAAGACCGGGGAGGGGGCCTTCATCGACCTCGCCCAGCGGGAAGTGATGTCGACGCTGATTGGCGAGGCGTTCGTGGCCGCGTCCGTCCGGGGCGAGGCGCCGCAGCACCGGGGCAACCGGCAGCCGGGGTACTTCGCGCAGGGGGTGTACCGCTGCCGGGGAGAGGAGCAGTGGATCGCGATTTCGCTCCGGACGGCGGATGACTGGCGGCGGCTCTGTGCGGCGACGGGAATCGTGGAGCACCTCGGGGCGCTGGCGGAGGGCGCGCGCGCCGACGAGGTCGACCGGCGAATCGCCAACTGGTGTGTGTGGAGGGACCCCCAGGATGCGATGGAAACGGTGGCGAGGGCCGGCGTGGCGGCGGGACGCGTTTTGGATACAAAGGTCATTCATGATGACCCCCACCTGGAGGAGCGAGGGTTCTGGGTGGATCTGCCGCATCCGCGAATGCACGCCTGGAAGCAACCGCGGAGCGCGTGGCAGTTTGCAGAGGCGCGGCCACAGCCCCGGCGCCACGCTCCGTTGTTTGGCGAGCACAACGAGGAGATCCTCGGCGGCTTGCTGGGCATGACCGCTGCGGAGATTTCTGAGCTGGCGGCAGCCGGGGTGATTGGGACCGCCCCGGCGAATCCTGGCGTGGGGTAAGCAGAGGTGTTTCGCGGCAGCGGGATGGGCTCGCTACACTTGGAGGACGATGTTCGATTCACTGACCGATAAGCTCCAAGGCGCTTTCCGGAAGTTCGGCGCGCGCGGGATCGTGACCGAGGAAGACCTCGACCAGGCGCTGCGCGAGGTCCGCATGGCGATGCTGGAAGCCGACGTGAACTTCAAGGTGGTGCGCGAGTTCACGACCCGGGTGAAGGAGAAGGCGCTGGGCGCGCAGGTGTTGCGGAGCCTGACGCCCGCCCAGCAGGTGGTCGACATCGTCCATGGCGAGCTGGTGGATATCCTCGGCGGCGAGGCTCCCAAGCTGGCGACGGCCTCGCGGCCACCGACGGTGATCATGCTGGTCGGCCTGCAGGGTTCGGGGAAGACCACAAGCATTGCGAAGCTCGCGAACCTGCTGAAGAAGCAGGGTCAGCGGCCGCTGGTGGTTGCCTGCGATGTCTACCGGCCTGCGGCAGTGGACCAGCTGGTGACGCTGGCGAAGGCGCTCGATATCCCGTACCACGAAGAGGGCACGACGGTGAAACCCTCGGTGATCGCGGCGAACGGCCTTGAGAAGGCCCGCCGGATGAATGCGACACACGTGCTGGTAGACACGGCGGGGCGGCTTCACATCGACGAGGAGATGATGAAGGAGGTGGCCGACCTCCGGGCGCAGCTCCAGCCCGAGGAGGTGCTGTTCGTCGCTGACGCGATGGCAGGCCAGGATGCGGTCACTGCGGCGAAGGAGTTCCACGACCGGGTGGGGACGACCGGACTCATCCTGACGAAGATGGACGGCGACGCGCGCGGCGGCGCGGCCCTGAGCATCCGGGCGGTTACGGGAGTGCCGGTGAAGTTCATCGGCATGGGGGAGAAGGCGGACGCGCTCGAGCCGTTCTATCCGGACAGGCTGGCGGGAAGAATCCTCGGGATGGGTGACATGCTGTCGCTCATCGAGCGGGCCAAGGAGACGATGGGCGAGGAGGATACGGACCGCTTCAGCGAGAAGCTCAAGAAGGGGACGTTCGATCTCCAGGACTTTATCGAGCAGCTTCGGAAGGTGCGGAAGATGGGGCCGCTGGGCCAGCTGGTGGGCATGCTGCCGGGGTTCAACCGGATCAAGATGCAGCTCGACGTGGACAACATCGACGACTCGTTCTTCAACCACGCCGAGGCGATTGTGCTTTCGATGACGAAGTGGGAGCGGCGCCACCCGGAGAAGATCGACGGGAAACGGCGGAAGCGAATCGCGCGGGGGAGCGGGACGGACCCGAGCCAGGTGAACCAGCTGCTCAAGCAGTTCTTCGAGGCGCGGAAGATTGCGAAGACGCTGAGTACGGGCAAGATGCCGATGTTCCGGTAGCGGGGCACTGCATATAACGTGGGGATGTTGTACGGTAGCGAGAATTGCGTAGTCCGTCCGCGGAGCGCGGGCGTGTGTTTGGAGAAGACATGATTCGGATTCGGCTGAAGCGCATCGGGAAGAAGCGCCATCCTTTCTACCGCGTGGTGGTCGCGGACAAGCCAGCCCGGCGCGACGGGCGCTTCATCGAGACGCTGGGGTCGTACGATCCGCACAGCAACCCGCCGGTGGTGAAGCTGGACGGCGAGAAGGCGAAGGAATGGCTCGGCAAGGGGGCGCAGCCCTCGGAGGCTGCCGAGAAGATCCTGGTCCGGGCCGGAGTGATCGAGAAGAAGACCGTTCGCGTCGCGGCCGGGGCGAAGGACGCCCCGGCGAAGGCAGGCAAGGCCGAGGCGCCAGCAGCAGCTGAAGCAGCGGCAGGCGAGGGCGCGGAGGAATAGCCGATGGCCAGCATGATGGCCGACATGGTGGAGTACCTGGCGAAGGCGCTCGTGGACAAGCCCGATGAGGTACGTGTCACGGAGAGTGGTGACCGGGACCGGGTGACGGTACGGCTTGACGTGGCGGAGGATGACTGGGGCAAGGTGATCGGCAAGGGCGGGCGGATCGCCAGCTCGATCCGTGCGCTGGTAAAGGTGGCGGCGGTGCGCGAGGACGTGCGCGTGAACCTGGAGATCGGGGACTGAGCAGCGAAGACACTCCCGCGAGGGAGCCGCGACGACGGGCGCAGCGCCCGACGAACCTGGTGACCACACCGAAGGAACCGCGCCCGGGCTTCACGGCCGTCGGGCGCGTGCTGCGTCCGCACGGGTTGCGTGGCGAGGTGCGTTTGGCCGTGTTTTCGGCGACGGCGCGGAATGTCCAGAGGGGGAGGCCGGTATACCTGGGTGGAGAGCGGCGGACGGTGGAGCAGGCGCGGCCGGACCAGGATCAATGGATTGTGAAGCTGAGCGGGCTGACGAGCAGGACGATGGTCGAAGGATTTCGCGGTGAGCTGATCGAGGCCGCGGATGCTGACGTGCTGCGCGATGACGCTGAATCGTTCTTCGTGCACGAGCTCATCGGGTTGCGAGCGGTGACTGAGGATGGGCGGGACCTTGGCGCGGTGGTAGAGGTGATCCAGACGGGTGCGAACGACGTGTACGTGGCCTCGGGGGAGGGCAGCGAAGTGCTGATCCCGGCGATCGGGGAGGTGGTGCGGCGGATAGATGTATCGGCCGGGCTGATGGTCATTACACCTTTGCCGGGCATGCTGGACGAATCGAGATAAACGATTGAAACGGTCTATAGCTGGGACTACACTGCGCGAGGCTGGTGGCGGGGTAGTTAGCCTCTAGCCAACGAAACGACAACTGAACGTTCGAGGGGGAAGTTGCACCATGTCGAAGGCTGAGGCGCTCCAGATGGTTTCGGACTGCGTTCATCACTGGGTCCTGGAACCGCCGCGAGGGGAGCTGACACCGGGCAGGTGCAAGAAGTGTGGGAAGGAGCGGGAGTTCACCGGCGAGACGAGCTACCGGATTGGGCGGGGGTCGTCGCACCGGTCGTAGTCCTGCCAGGCTGTTGACCCTTTTGCGGGCCGCTCCCTACGATGGAGCGGTCCGTTGCATTGTGGGGACGTAGCTCATCTGGGAGAGCGCAGCGTTCGCATCGCTGAGGTAAGGGGTTCGAGTCCCCTCGTCTCCACCACTCACAGCACGTGCCCCCTGTCACTAGGCAGGGGTTTTTCTTTGGGGCCGGGATGGGAGCCTGCGTTCGTGGCGCCATGGGGGGGCCGATGCTACATTTCGGACGGCGCTGGTGAAGGTACCCGGCCAACGGGTCCGGGTTGGAAGCGCCGTTGACACCCCCAACCACCCGCAGCGAACCGCGGGTTTCTGAGAGGCTCCCGCATGACCGAGCAGCTGACCGCCGAGCAGAAACTGGCGCAACTCATCGAGCTGAAGGAGAAGGTCGCCCTTGGCGGCGGGCCGAAGCGGATCGAAGCGCAGCACGCGCGCGGGAAGCTCACCGCCCGGGAGCGCATCGACCTGCTGCTGGACCCGGGCACGTTCGATGAGCTGGACATGCTGGTTCGTGCACGCGGCGGGGATAACACGCCGGGCGAGGCGGTGGTGACCGGCTGGGGGAAGGTAGACGGGCGGCCGGTGTACGTGTTCGCCTACGACTTCACGCTGGTCGGCGGGTCCCTCAGTGAGGCGGTGGCGGAGAAGATTCTGAAGGTCATGGATCTCTCGATGACGACGGGGGCGCCGATTATCGGGATCATCGACTCGGGCGGGGCGCGCATCCAGGACGGTCCAGAGAGCCTGCGGGGGTTCGGCGAGATCTTCGCCATGAACACGCTGGCGAGCGGCGTGGTGCCGCAACTGAGCGTGATCATGGGGCCTTCCGCGGGAGGCGGGGCCTATAGCCCGGCGCTGACGGACTTCATTTTCATGACCGAAGGCAGCGGCCAGATGTACATCACCGGCCCGGACGTTATCCGGGCGGTGACGGGCGAAGAGGTGACACACGACGAGCTGGGCGGGGCGCATGCGCACGCTTCGCGTTCGGGCGTGGCACATTTCGCGATTGCCGGTGAAGAGGCGACGATGGCCGAGGTGCGGCGGTTGCTGTCGTTCCTCCCTTCGAACAACGCGGAAGACCCGCCGATGGTGCCTTCAGGGGATGACCCCGACCGGGCGGATGAGGACCTGCTGTCGATCGTGCCGGCGGAGCCGAACCGGCCATACGACGTGCGTGAAGTCATTGACCGTCTGGTTGACGATGGCGACTTCATGGAAGTGCACGAACTGTTCGCGACCAACATTGTGGTGGGGTTCGGGCGCATGGGCGGACGGTCGGTGGGGTTTGTCGCGAACCAGCCGGCCCAGCTGGCAGGCTCACTGGACATCAATGCGAGCCGGAAGGCCTCGCGATTCGTGCGCTTCTGCGACGCGTTCAATATCCCGCTGGTGACGCTGGTGGACACTCCCGGCTTCCTGCCGGGGCTGGGGCAGGAGTACGGCGGGATCATCACGCATGGGGCAAAGTTGCTGTACGCGTATAGCGAGGCGACCGTACCGAAGATCGCGGTGATCCTGCGGAAGAGCTACGGCGGGGCGTACCTGGTGATGTCGAGCAAGCACCTGCGCGGCGACATGAATTACGCGTGGCCGACAGCGGAGGTGGCGGTGGCAGGCCCTGATGCGGCGGCGAACGTGGTGTACCGGGAGGAGATAGCCAGCGCTGCGGACCCGGAAGCACGGCGTAAGGAACTGATCGATGAGTACCGATCGAAGTTCGCGAACCCGTACATCCCGGCGGGGCGCGGGTTCATCGATGACGTGATCGACCCGCGGCAGACGCGATCGAAGATCATCCGGGCGCTGGAGATGCTGCAGAACAAGGCGGATAGGAATCCTCCGAAGAAGCACGGGAACATTCCGCTGTAGCTTTCCGGATCCCGAAGTGCGTAACGGTTCACCGACGAGCCGGGCGGGGGCCGGTACGATGCGCGGCCGGAGGGTGATGTGGAATACGAGATCCGAAGCATTGTGGATGCCGAGCTGGAGGAGTTCCGGCGATGCCAGGGGCTTGCGTTCGGGACCGAGTTCAACCCGGAGCACCTGGAGGCAGGGCGGCAGATTTTCGAGGCGGAGCGGTCGCTTGCGACGTTCGACCACGGGCAGATTGTGGGGACGGCGGGGATCTTCAGTTACCGGATGACCGTGCCGGGTGGTGTTTCGTTGCCAACCGCGGGTGTGACGATGGTGTCGGTAAAGCCGACGCACCGGCGGAGGGGGATCCTGAGCGGGATGATGCGGCGGCAGCTCTCGGACGTGCGGGCTCGCGGGGAGGCGCTTGCCATCCTGTGGGCTTCGGAGTCGGCGATCTACGGGCGGTTTGGCTACGGGGTTGCGACGCAGATGGAGATCCTGCGGATCCCACACGAGTATCGCGCGCTCCGGGACGATAGCGTGCTGGCGCCGGGGCGGGTACGCCTGATGGCGGCGGACGAAGCCAGGGTGGCGCTCCCGCCGGCGCACGAGGCGATGCGGCTGCTTACGCCGGGAGCGGTGAGCCGTTCGGAGAAGTGGTGGGAGGTGCGGATCTTCCGGGACCACCCGGACTTTCGCAACGGGTTCGGGTCGAACAACTACCTCGTGTACGAGGAAGATGGAGTTGTGCGCGGGTACCTGATCTACCGGCGGAAGGGGGACTTCGCGGACTGGATACCGAAGGGGTCGGTATTTGTGAGCGAGTGCGTTGTGGAGCATGTGCGGGCCTATGCCGCGCTCTGGCGGTATGTGCTTGGCCTGGACCTGGTGAGCACAATCGAGTATGACAATGCGAGCAGCGATGAGCCGTTGCTGTGGATGCTCGAAGACCCGAGGCGGACGGAGCGGAAGCGGCTCGACGCTATCTGGTTGCGCATCGTGGATATCGAGAAGGCGCTGAGCGGGCGCCACTACGGGGCAGAGGGGACGCTCGTCTTCGAGGTCCGGGACAGCTTCCTTGAGGGTGCCGGCGGCAGGTATGAGCTGGAGGCAAGCCCCGGAGGCGGCGTTTGCCGGCGAACCGATGCCGCGCCCGCACTCGTGATGGGACCGGAGGAACTGGCAAACCTGTATCTCGGGGGCGGGAGCGCAGGGGCACTCTGGCGGGCGGGGCGGATTCGCGGCGATGAGCGGGCGATTGCGCTTGCCGACCGGGTGTTTGGGTGGCACATCCGGCCGCACTGCCAGGAGCACTTCTAGTCCGCGGATACCGAAAACGGTGTAAGGCGAGGCCAAAAGGGGAACGAGGGGAGTCCCCGATGTCAGGGCGTGCGTGCAGTGGGAGAGACTGCGGAGAGACCCGGGTTTGGGGGACGACCATGGCCGAAACAGGACAGGGAGCATCCGCACGAAGAAGCATCGACGTGATCGAGGCGGTCGAGGCGCTGCCTCCGCTCCCGGCGGTTGCATTGCGGGTGATGGAAGTCGCGCAGAACCCGAAGTCTTCGGCGAGCGACCTTGCCCTGGTGGTGTCATCGGATCCTGGTCTGAGCGGGAGGCTGCTGCGGGTGGTGAACTCGGCAGCGTACCGGCGGGCCCGGGAGATCACGTCGGTGCAGGAAGCGCTGGTCACGATCGGGTTTGTGCAGGCGCGGAACATGGCCATCAGCGGGGCGATCGCGGGGGCGTATGCGCCGGATGCACTGAATGCGTTATTCCGGATCGAGACGTTCTGGCGGCACTCGATTGCGGTGGCGTTCAAGGCGGCGGAGCTTGCCGGGCAGACGCGCCGGATTGATGTGCCCAGTGCCTTCACGGCGGGCATCCTCCACAACATGGGCCGGCTGGCGATGTTCTATGCCGATGCGGCCGGACTTGACCAGGCGGTGGCCGAAGCGATGAAGCGGGAGGTCACGCTGGAAGAAGTCGAACTGGAGCTGCTTGGATTCGACCACGCCGAGATAGGCGGCCGCCTGGCGAAGAAGTGGAATCTGCCGGAGCCGATCCAGGAGGCGATTGCGCGGCATCACGGTCCCCTGGAAGGCGAGGCTTCGCTGGCGGGTTGTGTTTCGGCGGCGGACCGGTATGTTTGCGCGAACGGGTTGCTTCCGGGATACGTGGTGCCACCGGCGCCCGGGCATACGCGCACGGTGAGCCCGGACTGGACGCACCTTGCGAAGCAGGTGGATGCGCTGATGGAGCTGGTGACGGGTTCGCCAGTTGGGGTGGCGGCATAGGGCCAGCCCGGTACCTGGAGCCGAATGTCATCAGCGCTTCTTATAGCTGGCGCCCGAGATATTCACAGAAGTACTGACTCGCGGTAGTCTGTTGCGCCTGGGGCAACTGCCCGGAAGCAGGGGGACATGGGGATTTCCAGCGCGACCGACAACATCGCCAGCATTGTGATGTCGAATGCGGCGGCAATTCACCATAACCTCTCGGTGCCGGTGTTGTACGAACATGCGGTGCGGCGGCATGAGGGGAAGTTGCTGCAGGGCGGGACGTTCGCGGTCTTCAGCGGGGAGCGAACGGGACGGAGCCCGAAAGACAAGTTTGTGGTGCGTACGCCGGAGATCTCTGAACACGTTTGGTGGGGCCAGCACAATCAGCCCCTCCCGGTGGAGACGTTCGAGCGGCTGCGTGCGAAGGCGATCGCCTACCTGAAGGGACGCGAGATCTATGTGCAGGACACGGTGGTTGCACAGGACCCGCACCACAGGAAGAACGTGCGGGTGATCACGGAGCAGGCGTACCACTCGCTGTTTGCGCGCACGATGTTCATCCCATCGGAGCGGAAACCACTGGAGCACGAGCCGGACATTACGATCGTCCATTGCCCATTTCTACAGCTGGAAGGCGAGAGCGACGGGATCCGGAGCGACGCGGTGGTCGCATTGAATCTGACGGAAGGGATCATCCTGATCGCCGGGACCGCATACGCGGGGGAGATGAAGAAGTCGGTCTTCACGGCGATGAACTACTACCTGCCGCTGGATGGGGTACTTTCGTTGCATTCGGCGGCGAACGTGGACCCGCGGACCGGGAGATCGGCGCTGTTCTTTGGGCTTTCGGGGACGGGCAAGACGACGCTGAGCACCGACCCGGAGCGGCTGCTCATTGGCGACGATGAGCACGCGTGGACACAGCACGGGATCTTCAACATCGAGGGCGGGTGTTATGCGAAGACCATCCGGCTATCGAAGGATGCCGAGCCGGACATTTTCGAACAGACGAGCGAGTTCGGGACGATCCTGGAGAACGTGATCTTCGACGAAGACACGCGCGAGGTGGACCTGGACGACGACTCGGTGACAGAGAACACGCGGGGGAGCTACCCGCTGGAGTCGCTTCGCAATGTATACACGGACCAGGTGGCGCCGCATCCGTCGCATGTGATCCTGCTGACGGCCGACGCGTTCGGCGTGATGCCGCCGATTGCGCGGCTGACACCGGAGCAGGCGCTGTACCACTTCCTGAGCGGGTATACGTGCAAACTCGCCGGGACGGAGATGGGGCTGACCGACCCGGAGACGACGTTCAGCCCCTGTTATGGCGCGCCGTTCATGGCGCTGAACCCGACGGTGTACGCCGACCTGCTGGAGCAGCGGCTGCGGATGACGGGAGCGGAGACCTGGCTGATCAATACGGGTTGGACAGGTGGGAAGTATGGGGTGGGCAAGCGCATCGCCATCCAGGAGACGCGGAAGATGGTGCGGGCCGTGCTGAACGACGGGCTGCGCACGGTGGAGTTCCGCCGGGACCCGGTGTTCGGGTTCGATGTGCCGGTGACCGCGCCTGGCGTCGATAGCCGGCTGCTGAACCCGCGGGACATGTGGAGCGACCCGGAGGAGTACGATCGTGTGTACCTGGGGCTGGCGGAGAAGTTCCGAGCGAACTTCGGGCAATTCCGGAACCTGGTGCGGCCTGAGGTTGCACAGGCGGGGCCGTGAGGTTCGACCCAACCGGGGCCCGAACATAGAATCGGTACCATCGCGCCGTTCCAAGGAGTAGCCGCGTGACTGTGAAGTACCTGAGCCAGCTGCGCCGCGAGGGGGCCATCGCCGAGATCGCGAAGGTGAAGTTCCCATTTCCGGGGCCGGAGCACCCGGATTTCGAGACGATCGTGAACGTCCCGAAGCCGCGGCTTTCGGTGGGCGAAGCGGCTGGACGTGAGCTGTTCCCGGACATTGTGGTGGTGCGCCGGCCGGGGCTCTGGCTCCAGATGATGGCCGAAGTCGAGACAGCCGACACGCTGACCGACGAGACCGCGACCACCGACTGGAAGCCGATGTCTGAGGTGGGAGCGCTCTACCTGTATGTGCCGATGGGGCATGTGCCCGAAACGAAAGCGCTGCTCAAGAAGCACAAGATCAAGGTCGCAGGGATCCGGACGTGGCGGTTCCGGCCGGTGTGGGGACTCGACGTCGTCGAGGTGTAACCCGCGGAGGCGGGGTCATTCGTACCGGAGGGCATCGCCCGGGCGTAGCCTGGACGCGCGCCGGAGGGGCGGCATCACCACGAGCCAGGCCAGGACGAGCGTCAGCACGAGCGCGATAGGCGGGTACCAGAACGGGTAGGAGTAGGGCACGGACCCGAAGTCGAACAGCTCGCTGACGATGACGGCGAGCGCTTTGCCGATTGCCCAGCCAGCGGGCACCGCGAGCAGCCACCCCGCGGCAGCGACGGCCAGCGCCTCGGCGCGGAAGATGCGGGTGATATCCCGCGAGCTGGCGCCGATGCAGCGGAGGATGCCCACTTCGCGGGTTCGTTCGATTACGTTCATGGTCATCATGTTGACGAGGCCAATGAGGCCGATGGCGACGATCGGGACACCCATGACGGCCAGCACGCTGACAAGCGTGCGGTTGCTGGCCAGGTTGGCTTCTTTTTCCACGTAGCGAATCTCTGTCGCCACCGGGTACCCGGCGGCTTCCAGCGCGTCCTCGGCGGCGGCGGCGAGGCGATCGACGGAAGCCTCGTCGCGGCCCTCGGCAACGAGCCAGTAGGCGTTCGTGTCGGCGCGGCCCAGGATGTCCTGGAAGGTTTCGAACGGCAGGTAGAAGGTCGTGCCGTTGTTCATGAGGCGTGAGTCGATGCCAACGATGGTGAGGTCGGCGTCGCCGCGGGCGGAGCTGACGGTGAGGGTGTCGCCCACGCCGACGTTGTACTTGTTCGCGAGGGCGCGGCCGATGACCGCGACGCGGGCACGAGAGTGGCCATCGGAAGGTTCGAGCCAGCGGCCGGAGACGATGTCCGGGTCGTAGAGCCGGGATTCGGTGCCAATGCCCCAGCTTTCGTACTGGTCTCCATCGACCATGAGGTTGTTGTAGAGGAGCGGCTGGGCCTCGGCGACGCCCTCGAGTTCGCGGAGGACCCGGCCAGCATCGTCGTCGAGGGGAATGTTGGAGCTCTGGGCGACAATGACGTCCCACTTGAGGGTGTCCCAGGTGCTGGCGGTCAGGTTTGAGACGGTCACGCCAAGCGCGAGGAAGCCGAGCGCGACGCCGACCGCGATACCGACCTGGACGACCGTGCCGAGCGCGCGGGTCTTGCGGCGGACGATGTTGCGGAGGCCGATGCTGCCAGTGGAGGGGAGCGGAACGGCGCGCAGGAGGCGGGTGGCCCCTGCGGGCGGCGCGGCAGTGGCGGCGGTGAGGCCTTCGCGGACGGGGAGGCGCGTCGCGTTGATGATGCCGGGGATGGCGGCGGCCGTGGTACCGATGACGCCCGCGAGCAGGCTGACAGCCACCACGACCCAGGCGATGCCCCAGGCGGGGGTTACGCCAAGGAACTCGGCGCCGACAAAGCGGGCCAGGACGTTGCTGAGCGGGATGCCGAGGGCGACACCGAGAAGAGAGCCGGCGATGGCGAGAAGGGAGACCGTGCGCAGGAACAACAGGCCCACCTGGAGGCGGCGGCCGCCGATCGCCTTCATGATGGCGATCTCGCGGCGTTGCTCGGCGACCATGGTGGTCATGGTGTTGGACACGAGCGCGACGGCGGAGATGAGGGCGAGGATTGCGCCCACGTAGAAGAGCGTGCTGAAGTTGCGAAATTCCTCCTGGCCGGGCCACGTTCCGGCGATTCGGGTATCGGGCAGGTTGGTGAAGACCACGCCGGGGTGGTTGAGGGTGAGCCATTCCTGGATGGCGCGGGTGACCTCGATGGCGCGGGCGGGATCATCGACCCGGACTTCGAGGGAGTTGACGCCGCGGGCGCCGGCGATGGCATTCACGGACTCCTGTGGGGCGTAGATGACGACCGCACCTTCGAGGGCGACCTGGGAGTATTCGAGGGTGCGGCCGACACCGGTGAGGGTGACCTGGTGGAGCTGACCGGAGTTGTCCTCGACCTGGACCGTGACGGCCTCGCCAATGCGAAGGCGGCCGCTGCGGGCGTTTTCGGCATCGCTGAGTGCGCCGCCGGCGAGAGGAATCTCGCCCGATCGGAGCTCGACAACGTTCACCTGCTGATTCGCGAAGTCCTGGACGCCAACGAGGAGGGCGTCGTCGCGGCGATCGCCCACACGGATCTGGGTGTAGTAGGTGGTTCGGAGCTCGAGATCGGCGACGCCGGGGATGGCGCGCAACGCAAGGATGTCGGCGGGTGTGAGTTCTGTGTCGAGTGTGCGGATACGGATGTCGTGGAGGCGGTCGTGGGCGATGCGGGACTGCATCGCGCGGTCCATGAGCGTTGGGAGCGCGAACATGGAGAGGCTGGCGACGGCCGCGGCGATGGTGGCGATGGTGAAGAAGGAGCGAGCGCGACGGCGGGCGATGTCCTGGAGGGACTTCCGGTAGAGGACGCTCATGTGGCTAGCCGTCGCTCGCGATCATGCCGTCGCGGATGGCGATGGTGCGGGGCGCCCGGCGGGCGAGGTCGCGGTCGTGGGTGACGTAGACGACGGTGACGCCGCGCTGGTTGAGGTCGACGAGGAGGTCAAAGACGCGTGCAGCGGATTCGGAATCGAGGTTGCCTGTGGGCTCATCGCCCACGAGGAGGACGGGGTCGCAGGCGAGCGCACGGGCGATGGCGACGCGCTGTTGTTCGCCGCCGGAGAGCTCGGACGGGAGGTGGTCGAGGCGGTCGCCCAGGCCGACGAGGTCGAGGTTGCGGCGGGCGCGCTCGGTGCGTTCGGCGCCGTTTGAGAAACGTGCGAGCTCCATGGGGAGGATGGTGTTTTCGAGGGCGGTAAGGGTGGGGAGGAGCTGAAAGAACTGGAAGACGATGCCAACCCGGCGACCTCGCCAGGCGGCGAGCTTTTCTTCGCTGAGGGTATCGAGGCGCTGACCGTCGACGGTGACGGTGCCGGCGGTAGGCCGATCGATGCCGGTGATGATGTTGAGGATGGTGGACTTGCCGCTCCCGGAAGGGCCGACGATGGAGACCATCTCGCCCGGGGCAACCGCCAGGTTGATGCCGCGGAGCGCGGTGTGGGCGAGACGGCCGGTGCGATAGACCTTTTCGACACCCGCGAGGCGGATCAATGGGCTGGAGGCCGGCGGCGGAACGGGCGCGGCGGGGGTCGGAGTTGTCACTTCATCCTCGTGCGTGGCTCAGGGGCTGCCAACCTGGCGGTGTCCTGAGAGTCTAGCGAACGTGAGGCGGGTGCGAGTCCTCCAATGGAGTGAGCCCTGGGGTGGATTTGGAGGCCTGCTTGGCGCCAGCGGAGCGCGCGGCGTAGGCTTGGCGCTGTGATTGCAACCGTTGTGACGTTCCGTCACAGCCCTGAGACGTACGACCGCGAGCGGCTGGAGGCGGTTTCCCGTTCGACGGCGCCGAAGTACCAGGGGATGCCGGGGCTCATTGCCAAGACCTACTGGTACGACGATGAGCGGCGGGAGCACGGCGGGTTCTACGTGTGGGAGACGCGGGCGGCGGCCGAGGCAGTGCACACGGCCGAGCATGTGGCACGGCTCGAGGTGTTGTACGGTGTGCGGCCCGAGGTGCGGTACGTGGATGCGCCCATCCATGTCGACAACGGGTAGTATTGGCGGCGTGAACATCTTCTTCGACGTGGACCACACGCTGGTGTTCATCGACCAGCACACGAACGCGCTCCGGCCGGGCGCGCGGGAGGCGATGCGGCGGCTGAAAGCCGCGGGCCACAGCGTCTTTGTGTGGTCGGCTTCGGGGCTGGCGCATGTGGAGCGGGTGGTGCATCTGCATGGGCTGGGCGAGTGGGTGGACGGGATGTTCGATAAAGACCCGAGGGTGCAGCCCTACCCGGACTTCATCATCGACGATGACTGGTACCTGGTGGAGAAGTACGGGGGGCACTTAGTAAGCCAGTACAAGGCGATCAACCCGGATGACCGGGAGTTTGAGGACGCGTTGTTCAAGCTGGCTGAGCTCGGCCACCTGTAGGCGGGGCCGAGAGAGCGGGAGCCGCTGTGGCGCGGGGGCTGTTCGTCGAGCCGTTTTACGGCGGGAGCCACCGGGCGTTTCTCGATGGGCTGGTGGCCCACGGGGGGCACGAAATCGAGCTGCTGACGCTTCCGGAGGGAGAGTGGCGGCGGAGGATGCGGCGGGGCGCGCAGGATCTGGCTGCACCGGCGGGCGAAGCGCAGGGGCCGTTCGACTTCCTGGTGGTGAGCGACATGCTGGACCTGCCGGTCTTCCTGGCGTTGACGCGGCCAAGGTTCGAGCGGGTCCCGGTGATGGCGTATTTCCACGAGAACCAGTTCACCTATCCGCGGTTGCGCGGGACAAAGTTCAACTCATGGTTCGGGCAGGTGAACTACCTGACGGCGCTGGCGGCGGATGTGGTGGCGTTCAATTCAGCGTTCCACCGGGATGACTTCCTCGGGGCGCTGCGGACGCTGGCGGGGCAGCCGAACAACTGGCTCCTGCCGGAGGCAATCGGGAGGATCGCAGCGAAAAGCGTGGTGCTCCCGGTGGGTGTGGAATTGGAGTGGCTCCGAAAGATGGAGCGGCGGCGCGATGCGACGGGGCCGCGGACGGTCGTTTGGAACCACCGGTGGGAGTTCGACAAGGCGCCGGAGCTATTCGCGCGGGTGGTGTGCGAGCTGGCCGAGGAGGGCGTGCCGTTCCGGGTGGCCATCGCCGGGGAGCCGGGCGACAACCCGAGCGAGGCAATGTGGAGGGCGAGAGAGGCACTCGGCGAGCGGGTGACCCATTTCGGATTCGCCGACAGCCGGGAAGCCTATGGGGAGCTGCTCTGGGGGAGCGACATCGTGATCAGCACGACGCGCCACGAGTTCTTCGGTGTGGGGATGGTGGAGGCGATGGCAGCGGGCTGCATCCCGGTTGCCCCGCGGCGGTACAACTACCCCGGCCTGGTACCTCCGGAGCTGCACGACCGGCTGCTCTTCGATTCGGAAGCGGACCTGCGGATGAAGTTGCGCGAGCTGCTGACCGGGGCATTGCCGGGGAGGGAAGGGCTGCGGGCCGCGGCTGGGCAATTCGGGTGGGAGGTGGTCGGGCCGAGGTGGCAGGAGGCGCTGGCCGGGCTGGCAAGCGGACGTCACCGCGGCCGTGGGTAGAATGGGGAGATGGCGACGCGAAGCCGGCCGGGCGCTTTCGACTGGCGGGCATGGATCGAAGAGGCGTGGGCCCTGGTCCCGGAGTCCATCCGGCGGCCGGCCGGTGTCGTGGTGCGGACATTCAAGTTTTACTCGGCCGATAACTGCAGCATCTATGCGGCGGCGATCGCGTACTACGCGATTTTTTCCCTGGTGCCACTCGCGCTGGTCACGCTTTCCATCTTCGGTGCATTCGTGGAGCGTGAGCAGATTGTGGATTTCGTGTTCGAGCAGTTCGCGCTGCGGGATACCGCCTCGGTGCGGCAGGATGTCGACCAGATCATTGGCCGGGCGGGAGAGTTCAGCCTGGCCGGATTGTCGTTCGGCGCTATCGGCCTGTTCTGGTCGGGGAGCGGGATCTTCTCGGCGCTACGGCGAGGGCTGAACGCGACAACGCATATGCCCCAGGGGCGGGCGTTCTGGCGCAGCAAGCTGCTGGACCTGGCGCTGGTGCCAACCGTGGGGTTGCTGATCGTGCTGTCGATCGGCCTGACGGCGGCGAGCCGGGTCGCGATCGACCGGGCGGGGGACCTGGGCGTAGTA
The DNA here is from genome assembly GCA_964448165.1 of uncultured Anaerolineaceae bacterium. Classification (GTDB taxonomy): domain Bacteria; phylum Chloroflexota; class Dehalococcoidia; order Tepidiformales; family Tepidiformaceae; genus Amarobacter. The sequence goes on from CAYUVT010000032.1 coordinate 17,899, forward strand.
GAGATCAACACCGGGACGGCAACGCGGTTGCTGGGGGTCTTCCTGCCCACGCTCGTTTCGTTTCCGACGTTCGTGCTGATGTACCGGTTCGTGCCTTCCCACCGGGTGGGCTGGCGGGAAGCGCTGGTGAGCGCGGGCTTCGCGACGGTGGTGTTCGAGGCGTTCAAGAACCTGATCGCGCTGATCTTCAGCTTCACGGCGTTCACCCAGGACCAGGCCATCTACACGGGCATCGGGACGGCGCTGGTGATCCTGTTCGTGGTGTTTCTCGCGGGTTCGATCATCCTGCTGGGAGCGGAGTTCGGGCGGGCGGCGATGCGCGGTGACGAGACGGCCGGCACGCTGGCAGCGGGTGACGCCCCCGAAATCGAGATTTCGGGCGAGACTTTTGCAACAAGAAAGTAGCTAAAGTCGCCAAAGGGCCGTACACTTGGGGCGTGCAAGGAACACGCGACCGGATCCTGGGGTATGTGTGCGAGCACCGCGAAGTGCGGGCCGAGGAGCTGGCGGAGCAGTTCGGGATCACGGTGGCCGCGGTCCGGCGGCACCTGGACAACCTTCGGGCCGACGGGCTGATCGACGTCCGGGCGGTGAAGCAGGCGACGGGACGGCCATATCACGCGTACTTCCCGACCGAAAAGGCGACGCAATCGATCCCGCCGGCTTACGCTGACCTGCTGGAGCGGATGTTGCGCAGCCTGGGCGAGCGGGAGGACGTGATCGCAACGGTGATGACGAGCGTGGCGGAATCGCTGGCCTCAAAACACCGTGATGAGATCCCGGACAGCGCGGCGATCGAGGAAGTGATCGCACAGGTGACCGCGAGCCTGCGGAAGGAAGGGATCCTGGAGGCATGGCGGGCCGAAGCGGATGGCTTCCACCTGGTGAACAGTTCGTGCCCGTACCACAAGGCGGCAGAGATCTCGTCGCTGCCGTGTGAATCGGATCGGAAAGCGATCGAGCTCCTGCTGGGGCTGGATGTCGAACAGCTCAATCGGATAGTCGATGGGGCGCCATTGTGTGAGTACCTGGTCCGCGGCGGGCGCAGCCGGCCGCAGATCATCGAACTTGGATAAGGAGAACGCAGCCATGACAGCTCTCCTGGAGATCAAAGACCTCCGGGCCAAAATCGGCGAAAAGGAGATCCTGAAGGGCCTCTCGCTGACCATCAATACTGGCGAGGTCCACGCCATCATGGGCCCGAACGGTTCGGGGAAGAGCACGCTGGCGAATGTGCTGATGGGCAACCCGAGCTACGAGGTGACCGGCGGGGACATCGTGTTCAAGGGGCAATCGATCCTGGAGCTGGCACCGGATGAGCGGGCGCGGATGGGGCTGTTCCTCGCGTTCCAGTACCCGGTGGCGATCCCGGGCGTGACGCTCGTCAACTTCATGCGGCAGGCAGTGAACGCGGTCCGCGGGAAGGAAGTGCCGATCCGTGAGTTCCGCGAGCAGCTCTTCGCAAAGATGGAGCTGCTGAAGGTGGACCAGGACTTCGCCCGGCGTTATGTGAATGATGGCTTTAGCGGCGGTGAGAAGAAGCGGGCGGAGATGCTGCAGATGGCGATGCTGCAGCCTTCGATGGCGGTGCTGGACGAAACAGACTCCGGCCTGGACATCGATGCGCTCCGGACGGTAGCGGAGGGCGTGAATGCGCTCATGAACCCGGAGATGGGACTGCTGCTGATTACGCACTACCAGCGGTTGCTGAACTACATCAAGCCGCAGTTCGTGCACGTGCTCGTAGAAGGGCGGATTGTGCGGTCGGGCGGACCGGAACTGGCCGAGTACCTGGAGGCTTCCGGGTACGACGAGTTCGAGGCGGCCGCGGCCGCGACGGCCTGAGGGAGGTAGCGATGACGACGGCACCGGAGACGATCGTTTCGGAGTACAAGTACGGGTTCTTCGATGAGGAGGAGGCCCTGTTCAAGGCGAACAAGGGGCTGAATGCCGACATCGTGAACATGATTTCGGACATGAAGGGCGAGCCGCAGTGGATGCGGGAGTTCCGTCTGCGCTCGCTGGAGATCTTCCAGCAGAAGCAGGACCCGCCCTGGGGCAGCGAAATGCTGAAGGAACTCGACTTCGACGACATCCACTACTTCGTGCGGGCCACCGATCGTGACGAGCGCTCGTGGGAGGACGTGCCGGAGTACATCCGGAACACGTTCGACCGGCTGGGTATCCCGGAGGCGGAGAAGAAGTACCTGGCGGGCGTGGGGGCGCAGTACGACTCGGAGGTGGTGTACCACAACATCCGGGAGGACCTGGAGAAGCTGGGCGTGATTTTCCTCGGCACCGACCAGGGGCTGAAGGAGCACGAGGACATCTTCAAGGAGTACTTCGGGACGGTGGTGCCGCCGGCGGACAACCGCTATGCGGCGTTGAACAGCGCGGTGTGGAGCGGCGGTTCGTTCATTTACGTGCCGAAGGGCGTGAAGGTGGATATCCCCCTGCAGGCGTACTTCCGCATCAACACCCAGAACATGGGGCAGTTCGAACGGACGCTGATCATCGCCGACGAGGGGAGCCAGATTCACTACGTGGAAGGGTGCACGGCGCCGATCTACAGCACCGATTCGCTGCATAGCGCGGTGGTGGAGATCGTCGTAAAGAAGGGCGCGCGGGTTCGGTACACGACCATCCAGAACTGGTCGAACAATGTGTTCAACCTCGTGACGAAGCGGGCGGTGGCGTATGAGAACGCAGTGATGGAGTGGGTCGACGGAAACCTGGGTTCGAAGCTAACGACCAAGTTCCCGAGCGTGTACCTGATGGAGCCCGGCGCGCACGCGGAGATCCTCTCGCTGGCGTTCGCGGGCGCGGGGCAGCACCAGGACGCGGGTGGCAAGGTGATCCATGCGGCCTCGAACACGACCTCGACGATCATTTCGAAGTCGTTGAGCAAGGATGGCGGCCGGACCAGCTATCGCGGCCTGCTGAAGGTGTATGACGGCTGCGAGAACGTGAAGGCGAACGTGCGATGCGATGCACTGCTCCTGGACGAGAGTTCGCGCTCGGACACGTACCCGACGATGGAGATCGACGCGCCGGATGTGAGCATCCAGCACGAGGCGTACGTGTCGAAGCTTGGCGAGGACCAGCTCTTCTACCTGATGAGCCGGGGCATGAGCGAAGAGGCGGCGGCGAAGATGATCGTCAACGGGTTCGTCGAGCCGATCGTGAAGGAGCTGCCGATGGAATACGCGGTGGAGCTCAACCGGCTCATCGAGCTGCAGATGGAAGGAGCCGTCGGCTAGCCCGGGGGAACGAGCGAGAGAGGCGATGGGACGCTCGGGAATCGAACAGTGGCTCTATGCGTTCGACCGATCGCTGGAAGGCGATCCGGCGACGCCGGCGCGGAACTGGCACGCCCTGGCGGTGAACCTCGCCTCGATCGACCCTGCCGACTGGGACTGGGCGCCAGAGGGGGGGAACCGGACGGTCCGGCAACTCCTGGAGGAGCTCGGGGGAGCGATCAGGGTGTACGTAAGCCAGGGCTGGGGCGACAGGTCGGTGCACTGGGACATCCCGGGCTCGTTACAGGGGCCGGCAGAGGGGGCATCGCCGCAGGAATGGCTCGAGTGGGTGCGAGAAGGCAACCGGCTGTTTCGCGCCTGCATCGAGAGCCT
>CAYUVT010000033.1:0-21283 GCA_964448165.1 uncultured Anaerolineaceae bacterium
GACGTCCTCGCGACGGATCCGCGGCTTTCGCCGGCGGAGCTGGCAACCGTGGCCACGCAGTTGACCCGGCTGGACGCGTCAAGCGCGAGCGGACCCTGGACGGAGGCAACGCTGCGTGCCATCGCGATCCATCCCGGGACGCGGGCAGCCGGCCTCGCCGCCCTCCTCGGACGGGAAACGCTCTCGCTCAAGGCGGATATCAGGAAGCTCAAGACCCGCGGGCTTACGATCAGCCTTGAGACTGGCTACCGGATTTCGCCCCGGGGCGAAGCTGTCCTTGCGTGGTTGGACTCGCGAAACCCGGCCGGGCTCAACCGCTCGCCTTCCTGAGCTGCTCATCTTCGCCGGCGATGAGCCAGACGTCGCCGGGCTCAACCACCACGTCACGGTCGGGCCGGAACGTCACGATGTCGTCCCGGACCAGGGCGAGCAGCACAACGTTGTGCCGGGTGAACGCATCGAGCGTCCCGATGGCCTTGCCGAAAGCGGACTCGGGCGCGGTGAGCTTGGCACAGCCGAAGGTCGGGCCGAGAGAGAGGTACTCGCCCAGGTGGCTCGAAGGGCCAAGCGTGTGGGCAAGCCGGATGGCCGCCTCCTGCTCGGGCTTCACCACCATGTCGGCGCCCGCCAGCCGCAGGGCCTCGGCGTGATCATCAGTGCTGGCCTTGGCCACCACGTGACGCAATTCGAGCCGCCGCTTCAGGGTAAGCGTCAGCAGCACACTGGTGGCGATGGCACTGCCGATCGCGACCGCGACGGTGTCGTACGTATCGAGCGCCAGGGAGTTCAGGAATTCGAAGTCTGAGAGGTCGCCTGAAGCGGCGAGGGTGGCTATCTCCGCAAGTTCGTTGACGCGCTGGTTGTCGGAATCGACGGCGAGGACCTCGACACCCATGCCAACCAGTTCTTCGACCAGCTGCGAACCGAACCGGCCCAGGCCCAGGATGGCAACCTTCATGCGCGCGGCGACCTCCCTTTTCGATGTGCCGCGGCCCGCGGCGCCGTGCGGGCACAATACGGCGTCCCGAAATCAGCAGCCACCATCAGCCCAGCCTCACACTGTCGGTGGGGTGGTGGTACGGGGGCTTCTTCCGCGGCTGAGACATGTACAGCACGAGCATCAGGGGACTGAAGCGCCCGAACAGCATGGCTGCGATGAGCACCAGGTGCCCCCAGTCGCCGAAGGAGGGGGTCCCGGCGGCGCTGAAGCCCACCGTGCCAAGGGCTGACATCGCCTCGAACACCGTGTCGAGAAACTCTTCGCGTGAGGTCAGCGTGAGGGCGAGCGAGAAGCTGAACAGCAGCGCCACGAAATAGAGGGCGAGGGTCGTCGCCTGCTGGATCACCGCTGTCGGGATGGTTCGCCGGAAGACGCTCACCTCCTCCCTTCCCCTGAGCGTGGAGAGCATGACCGCGAACAGGAGAGAGAACGCCCCGACCTTCAGGCCCCCGGCGGTCGAACCAGCGGCGCCGCCGATGAACATGAGGCCCACGGTGGAGATCTTCGACTCGTCGTGAAGTCCGCCGACGTCCAGGGCGCTGAAGCCCGCGGTCCGCGCGTTCGCGCTGTGGAAGAGGGCAACGACGGGCCGGTCCGCAGCGGGCATGCCTCCGAGCGTGGCTCCATTCGTCCATTCGAACGCCAGGACAGCAAGCGTTCCGGCGACGAGCAAGGCCGCACTGGTGACAAACACCAGTTTCGACTCCAGGGGCAGGCGCCGGAATGAGCGGCGAGCGGCAAGCGTGGCCAGGGGGAGGAATCCGAGACCACCGGCAACGATCAGCGTGGCGAGGGTGAGGAGCACGACCGGGTTACCCGCGAATGGCACCATGTCGGCCCCGGTGACGCTGAAGCCCGCGTTGTTAAACGCCGAGACCGAGTGAAAGACACCCCACCAGAGCGACTCACCGAAGTCGTGGCCATCCACGAGAAACGCGACTGTGAGAATCGCGGCTCCTGTTGCCTCGAAGATCAGCGTAAAGAGCCCCACCCCACGGGCGAACGCCAGGGTCTCCTTCATGTTCGGAGCCCCGTAGTACAACCGGAGCATGTTGTGGTCGCGGAGGCCAAGCTGCCGGCCGAACGCCCAGAGCACAACGGTAGTGCCCAGCATGTAGCCGAGCCCGCCAACCTGGATGAGGAGGAGGATGACGACCTCGCCGAATGGGCTCCAGTGTGCCTGTGTGTCAAAGACGACCAGGCCGGTTACACAGATAGCGGAGACCGCGGTGAAGAGGGCATCTTTGGGGGCTGTCCAATCGCCTGATTCAGATGCTACTGGCAAGGCGAGGAGCACGAACCCGACCGCGAGAACAACCCCGAAGCCGGCGAGGATTTCACTGATTCCGCTGCCTGGCCCCCGGAACGGCCGGCGCGCAGCCATCCGGGCAACATGCACACCCCTGGGAGCGGGCCGCCGGGCAACACTCAAGGCAGGTCTCCGGAAACCACAGCTGGCAACGGCCCCTCCGGGCGCGCGGGCTCTCTTGCCCGGGCCAAGGCGAACCTCGAGTTCGCCCCATGCCCGGGCTCGACGGATAACCTACCTGAGGCGCCCTGCTATCACCACTCCGCGCTCAACCGCCCTGGTTGAGGAGCACAGGGTCGAATCCCATCATTCCGCGGAGCAGATTCACCTCGCCCCGGTGTCCGTTGAGGTGGATCACCAGGTGCAGGTTGATCGATTCACCGAGCGTTTCGGTCCGTTCGCCCAGCTTCACCTGGCGCTCCAGGTCGGCCTCGCTGATCGAATCGAGGTACGCCGAGGAAAGCTCGGCCACGCGCAGCTGATAGGCCCGGAAGTCATCCAGAGAGCCGATCCTCACAGCGCGCGCGTCGTCGTTTGACTGCCCTGTGCCGAAGCCCTTCGCCGGCAGGCCGGTCCGCGCCGCCCAGCCGCCCGTGTCCCACTCGGCCGGCTTTCCCTGGAAGATCTGCTGGAAGAACAGGTCCTCGATGCGCGCTGCGTGCCACATGCACCAGGCGATGGAGTGAGATTGCCCCTCGGGAACGAAGTGCAACTGCTCCTGGGAGAGACCATCGGGAGCTCCGAGGAAGCCACGGTGGATGAAATCCAGGGTCTGCTTCATGAAGTTGATTGCCGTCATGCGAACCTCCATTCGGGCCGGGACTATACAGCGCGAGGAGCCATCCGCGCCGGCGAGTGAGCCGCCGTACTGCCCATAGCAGCGGGTCGCGCTAGGCTGGACTGCTGAATGCTCGCCCAAACACCCCTGGACCTCGTCCGCCACGAACTCTCCGGGGCGTTCGCGTCGGTCGCTGCAAGCCTCCGCGCGCCGTCTCTCGTCTCACTCCCGGTCTCGGCCGCCGCGCTCGAACGGCTGGACACCATCGACATCCCAAAGGTGTTGCGCAACGCAACGGTGGCGTGGCGGCCGCCCGGCGAATCCACCATCCTCGCTGGCTTTGGGCGCGAGGTTGAGCTGCGTGGCCGGCGCGAGTCGCCGTTGCATGAGGCGGCGCTGGCAATCCGCGAGGCGAGCCATCGGCCGCACATGAACCGCGTGATTGGCCCGGCGCAGCCCTCGTTCTTTGGCGGCGGCCGGTTCGTCGCGGGCGGCACGGTCCACGACCCGGCCTGGGACGGCTTTGGCGGCTGGGCGTTCGTGCTGCCCCGCCTCCTGCTCGCCATTCGGGGCGACGCAATCGACGCGAGCATCACGCTGTGGCTCGAACCGGGAACCAGCCGTGGGGCAATCGCTGCTCGATTGGCAGAGACCCTGCGCGAACCGGTCACCACTCCCACCGAACACCCGAGTTGGCCCATGGAATCCGCCGGGCGGGACTGGTGTGCAACGGTGGCCACCGCCATCGATGAGATCGAAGCCGGGCGCTACCAGAAGGTGGTGCTCGCTCGCCCCGCGGACATTCAGGGCGACGACGGCATCGACACCGGGTTGGTGCTGGAGCGTCTGGCGGGCAGATACGAGCGCTGCTTCCTGTTCAAGATGGTCCAGGGCGCGAATACCTGGCTCGGGGCGACGCCGGAACTCCTCTGCCAGGTGCGCAAGGGCAGTGTCAGTACCGTGGCGCTGGCGGGGTCCGTGCCCCGTGGCGGCGACCCGTCGGCCGACGACGCTCTGGCCGCGCGCCTGCTTGGCGATGCCAAGGAGCGCCACGAGCACGCGCTGGTCGTCCACGCGCTTCGTGAAGGCCTGGCGCCGTTCTGCAGTGAACTCGAAGTACCCGCTGAGCCGGAAATCCTTCGCGTGGCCAACATCCAGCATTTGCGCACGCCAATCACCGGCCGCCTGCTGCACGGCGAAGACGTGATGACGGTGGTGGCAGCGCTCCATCCATCTCCAGCCGTGGGCGGCTGGCCACGAGCCGAGGCGGTGGCTGCCATCGACCGGCTCGAAGGCATGGATCGCGGCTGGTATGCGGGCCCGATTGGGCGAGTGGGGCTCGATGGCGACGGCGAGTTTGCGGTCGGGCTGCGCTCCGGGCTCATCCGTGGCTCGGCCGCCCGGTTCTACGCCGGCGCAGGCATCGTCCACGGGTCGGACCCGGAACGAGAGTTCGCCGAGACCGAGACGAAGTTCCGGCCCCTCAGGGAGGCCGTCGATGGCGTCTGACGCGCCGCTCGCGGTCGAGGCAGCCTCGGCCGCATTCGTCGATAGCCTCGCCGCGCACGGCGTCGAGCATGTCTGCATTACCCCGGGGTCGCGGTCGACGCCGCTGACCATTGCGTTCGCGTTGCAGCCGGCGATCCGGCCCTGGCTGCACCTGGACGAACGTGCCGCCGCGTTTTTCGCGCTCGGCGTGGCAAAGGCGACCGGGAGGCCGGTCGCGCTGGTATGCACATCAGGCACGGCCGCCGCGAACTACTACCCGGCCGTGACCGAGGCGCACCTCTCAGGCGTGCCTCTCATCGTCTGCACCACGGATCGCCCCCCGCGTCTGCGCGAAGTTGGCGCCGAGCAAACGATGCCGCAAGCGGGCATGTACGGGACAACCGTGCGCTTCGCCCAGGACCTGCCAACACCACACGGTGCGGCCTTTGAACCCGGGTTCTTCGCGACGATCGCCATGCGGGCGGTGCGCGAATCACTCGGGCCGTTCCCGGGACCCGTCCACCTGAATTTCCCGTTCGAGGAGCCACTGATCGGCCCCGGCGCCCGCCAGGTCCGGCCGGCACCCCGGCGGCAAACCATTGCCACGGGCACTCCCGCACCCCTGGCAAGCGACATCGACAGCGCCGCTGACCTCTTGCGCCCGGCTCGCCGGCCGATCATCGTCGCCGGCCCCGAAGTCCCCTCCAATGCAGCCGGACCGATTGCCGAGCTCGCCGCCGCGTTGGGCGCCCCGATCCTGGCCGATCCACTCAGCGGACTGCGCACCGGCCCGCACGACCGCCGTCACGTGCTTGCGGCCTACGACGCGGTGCTGCGCGACAGCCGTGCCGTCCATGAATGCGCCCCGGACGCAGTTGTCCGCTTCGGGGGCCGGCCAACATCCAAGGCACTGAACACCCTGCTGGACCAGGTTGCCGCCGCACAGATCCTGTGCGAGCCATGGGGCTCCTGGCGCGTGGGCTCGGTTGCCATGAACCAGGTTCTGCCCGGCGACCCGGCGGTGAGCGCGACCATACTCGCGGCCAGGCTCCGGGGCCACGTGACCGCCGAACCCGGGTGGATCGGGGCGTGGAAGGAACGCGACGAAGCTGCTTCCGCCGCCATGCGCCAGTCGGCGCTGGAACCGGGGCCGACCTTTGAAGGGCGCGTTTTCGTGGAACTGCAGGAAGCGCTCCCCGCCGGGGCCACGATCGTCGCAGGCAACAGCATGCCGGTCCGCGACCTGGACTCGTTCGTCACCTCCGATGCGAAGCCGCTTCGATTCATCTCGAACCGCGGCGCCAACGGCATCGACGGCGTGAATTCGACCGCGCTGGGGGTGGCCGCCATCAGCCCTCGCCCGACGGTACTGGTGATCGGTGACCTGTCGTTCTACCACGACCTTACGGGGCTCTGGGCCGCCATGCGCCACGGCATCGACCTGACGGTCGTGCTGATCAACAACAACGGCGGGGGCATATTCCACTACCTGCCCCAGGCGGCCTACCCGGACCTGTTCGAGTCGTGGTTTGGCACACCGGGGAACCTGGAGTTCGAGCACGCCGTCCGGCTCTTTGGCGGAACGTACCACCGGAACACCGACTGGGCGGACTTCCGGAAGCTGTTGCAGGCCCCTGCCAAAGGACTTCGCGTCATTGAACTTCAGACCGACCGGGCGGCGAACGCGGCCCGGCACCGGGAGGCCTGGGAACGCGCGGCAAGGGCGACGTGGGATCGGGCCGGAGTTGCGCATGTCACGGCTTGAAGTCGCGCCCGGGTTCTTCCTCAATGTCGAAGTCGCGGGTGCCGGGCCCGCCATCGTGTTGCTTCACGGTTTCACGGGTTCTGCAGCCAGCTGGGGACGATTCGCTTCCCTGCTGCGGGAGCGGCTCACCACCGTTGCGGTCGACATCGTCGGCCACGGGCTGTCCGACAGGCCGGCGGAGATCGACCACTACCGGATGCCACAGGCAGTAACCGACATCGTGCGGGCGGTACAGCTCGCGGGGTTTGAGCGGCCCGCCTGGCTGGGGTACTCGATGGGCGGAAGGACAGCGCTGCATGTCGCGGCCGCAAATCCCGGAGCTGTCGAGCGGCTGGCGCTCATCGGCGCCTCCGCCGGTATCGCGGACGCCGCCGGCCGCGCCGCCCGGGTCGCCGACGATGAACGGCTGGCGCAGCGAATCCTTGTGGACGGGGTGCCCGCATTCGTCGACTACTGGGAGTCGATCCCGCTGTTCGAATCCCAGCGGGAACTCCCGGAAGAGCAGCGCCGGGAGATCCGCGCCGGGAGGCTGGCGTGCGACCCGGTTGGCCTGGCCAACAGCCTCCGCGGTATGGGCACGGGCGCGCAAGAGCCGCTCCACAGCCGCCTCGGGGAGATTTCCATGCCCGTCCTGGTGATGGCCGGGGAACGCGACACCCGATACGTCGCCACCGCGCGCGATCTGGCGGCCAGCCTGCGGCACGCCCTTTCCGCCGTCGTTCCGGCAGCCGGGCACGCAGCCCACATCGAGAATCCCGAATGGTGCGCCGAAGAGGTAATCGCATTCGTGCTGAACGAAAAAGGAGACCACCGTGACGGCAATTGAATGGCAGACTGCCGGGACCTATGACGACATCATCTTCCAGAAGGCTGAGGGCATCGCCCGGATTAGCATTAACCGGCCCGAAGTGCATAACGCATTCCGGCCGAAGACCATCTTCGAGCTGATCGACGCCTTCCGGAACGCTAACGAGGATTCGAGCATTGGAGTCGTTCTCTTCACTGGTGAAGGGGGACGGGCTTTCTGCTCGGGCGGCGACCAGCGAGTGCGCGGCCACGGCGGTTATGTCGGCGAAGACAACGTCACCCGCCTCAACGTCATCGACCTGCACAAGCTCATCCGCTCGATGCCGAAACCAGTCATCGCGCTGGTCGCCGGGTACGCGATCGGCGGCGGCCACGTGCTCCACGTGATCTGCGACCTGACGATCGCGGCAGAAAACGCCCGGTTCGGACAGACCGGTCCGCGAGTGGGAAGCTTCGACGGCGGGTTTGGCGCCTCCCAGCTCGCTCGCATCGTCGGCCAGAAGAAGGCGCGGGAAATCTGGTACCTCTGCCGTCAGTACGATGCCCGCGAGGCCGAGGCGATGGGACTGGTCAACAAGGTTGTACCACTCGACCAGCTCGAAGCGGAGGGCGTGCAGTGGGCGCGCGAGATGCTCCAGCACAGCCCGATCGCGCTCCGGATGCTCAAGTCATCGTTCAACGCGGAATTGGACGGACTGTCGGGCCTCACCGAGCTCGCGCATAACGCGAACATGCTGTTCTACATGACCGATGAGGCGAAAGAAGGCCGCGACGCATTCCTCCAGCGGCGTCCCTCGCGTTACAGCGACACGTCGGCGTTCCCTCGCACGCCCTGAGACGATGCTGCGCCTCCGTTGGCGGCGAGTCGCGGTACCCTTCCGGAACGTTGTCGCGAACGCACAATCGACGTACCGGGTCCGCGAGAGCGTGCTCATTCAACTCGAAACGGATGACGGACTGTGCGGCACAGGTGAGGCAGCACTCCCGGCGGGCAGTTCGTTCGCCGCGCAGGGCAGCGCCATCGACGCCTTCCTGCGGAGCGCGGGTTCCTGTATCGAGCCCGGGCACTCCCCACAGGACGCGGCCGGGCTCGCACTCCCTTCTTACGAGCCCGGCGCCTGGAGTGCGGCAGTCGTGTGCGGTCTCGAGACCGCAATCGCCGGCCTGGCATCGCGTGAAGCTGGCATCCCTCTGTACCGCTGGCTCGCCACGCGCACGGGTCTGGCCGGGCCCGGCGCCAGCAGGGAAATCGATGTGAACGGGCTCGTGGATCTCACCGATCCGGCGGCTGCCGCGCGCGATGCCGCAGGGCTCGCCGCGAGCGGCTTTCGGACGCTCAAGCTCAAGGTCGGGGGGGAACCGCGAGCAGCCCTTCGCACCGTGGCGGCCGTCCGCGAAGCGGTAGGGCCGGGCGTCACGATACGCTGCGACGCTAACCGCGCGTGGGAGTACAGCGAGGCCATCCAATTCCTGGACGGCTGCGCGTTGCACGGTGTGGCACTCTGCGAAGAGCCGATTGCCGACCCGGGCTGCGACTACTCGATGCTTGCCGCACTGCGGAAGTCGTCGCCGGTACCCCTGGCGGTGGACGAATCCACCCGGACCGTCGAGGCGCTCGAGCGCGCCATCTCCGCCGGGGCGGCAGACGCGGTGGTGATCAAGCCGATGGCATCCGGGTTGAACGAGGCGCTTCGGATGCTCGCCTGTGCAAGAGCGGCCGACATGCCGGTGGTTGTCACCACGACATTCGACCTGGCGCCCGGGACGGCCGTCGCGCTGCACCTGGCCGCCCTGACCGGAGCGCCGGCGCTCGCATGCGGGCTCGCAACCATGGATCTTGTCGAGGACCCGCTTGGTTCGGGTGTACCGGCGGTCAACGGGGGCCGGATGGCCATCCCGCAACAGGCCGGGCTGGGGGTGACGCTCGATGTGTCCTCGGTCGAGCGTTACGCGACTGGCAACTGGAGCAAGCTCGAGCCATGAACGGGATGATGCTGGACTGGCTCGCCCACCGCGCCGATGCGCTGCCTGCCGCAGTGGCGCTGATCGACGACGCTGGCGAGCACACCTACGGGGAACTGGACTCGCGCGTCGATCGCGTCGCGAGCGCACTCTGGCGCCGCGGCATCCGCCGCGGAAACCGCGTGGCGATGCTGGCGTGGAACGCCCCGGAGGTGGTCGAGCTGATTCATGCGGTGGCCCGAATCGGCGCCACGCTGGTGCCGCTGAATGCACGCCTGCGCCCCGGTGAACTGGCGTTCCAGTTGCGGGATGCCGAGGTCGCGCTTGTCGTCGCCGACGCCGCCCTCGCGCAGACGGCGCGGGAGGCAGCCGCCGAAGCCGGCATGCCCGGGCCGATCTTCTTTCCCCTTGGCGAGGAAGAGCCGGCCCGGTTCGAACCTGCCGGGGTCCGAAATGCCGATGATCCCTTGTGTATTATGTATACTTCTGGGACCACCGGACTGCCCAAGGGCGTCGTGCTCACCTACGGCAACTTTTTCGCCAGCGCCGCCGGGTCCGCGTTCAACCTCGGCGTGCTGCCCGGCGACCGCTGGCTCGCGTGCCTCCCGCTGTTCCACGTCGGCGGGCTTTCGATCGTCATCCGGAGCGTGCTGTACGGCACCGCCGTGGTCCTCCATCGGCAGTTCGATGAACGCGCTGTGAGCGCCTCGCTCCGGAACGACAGGGTCACGCATATCTCCGTGGTCGCGACCATGCTCCAGCGCCTGCTCGACATCGATCCCCGGCCGTGCCCACCGCAGCTCCGCGTGGTGCTGGTCGGTGGCGGCCCCGTACCCCAACCGCTACTGGAACGGGCGGCCGGGCTCGGGTACCCCGTCGTCCAGACCTACGGCCTGACGGAGACCGCGAGCCAGGTGGCGACCCTGGCGCCTGCGGATGCGATCGCGCGACTCGGCTCAGCGGGAAAACCGCTGGTGACAACGCGGCTGCGCATCGACGCCCGGCCGGGCGAACCCGGGGAAATCCTGGTCGCCGGCCCCGTCGTGACGCCAGGCTACTTCCGCCGCCCTGAGGCGACAGCAGCCGCGATACGTGATGGCTGGCTGCACACCGGGGATATCGGGCGGCTGGACGACGATGGCTACCTGTACGTACTGGACCGCCGCGATGACTTGATTGTCAGTGGCGGCGAGAATGTGTACCCGGCCGAGGTCGAGGCGCTGCTCGTGCGTCATCCCTCAGTGCGCGATGCGGCGGTGGTCGGTTTGCCCGACCCGGTATGGGGCCAGGTCGTGGTGGCAGCCGTGGTGGCCGATGGCGCCATCGATGCCGCCGAGCTCAGGGAATGGATGCGGGCGCGCATTGCCGGGTACAAGGTCCCGGCCCGCATCGAGAAAGTGGATTCTCTGCCGATGACAGCGAGCGGCAAGGTGCAGCGCCGCCTGGTGCGCGAGCAGCTCCTAGCAGCACGACCAGGCTGAGTCACCCGTCCAGGCGCCGGTACCCTGCCCCCGCTTCAAGGCCCGCTCCCGCGCCACCGCCTCCGCTCGCGTCTCGAACTCCTCCGTGTGCACCAGCTCCCATGGCCCTCGATCGCGGCCACCCGTCCAGCCACCTGCACCACTCACATGCTCCGCCAACCGCCGCTCCAGGTCGGCTGTCTGGCCGATGTACAGCGCCCCGGCCCCGTTCCGCAATACGTACACGGTGAACGCCATCCCCGGCGCCACCTTCTTCACAGGAGTGGCTCCCCGACGTGGATTCGAACCTTGCACACCCGTAATTTCCGAACAAGCAACCGGTAGATACGGTCAGGGACGCCCGCGCTGGCATGGATCGTGGTTAACATTCTCCTCTTCTGGCTTAGGCGGATATCCGATCGAGCACGCGCCGGAGGAGCTGGTCGATCTGCCAGTGGATTTCGGCCCGCTCTGGGTCGGCGTAGATCCGTTCCCATTCTACCCGCGTCATCGGGGCTGTGACGGGGCGTCGGTCGTACTGAGGGTCGAGGAACCAATCGACCGGGAAGCCGGCGGCATCGGCCAGGCGCTTCAACTCGTGTGGGTCGATCGAGTGCTTCCCGTGCTCAACGTCGCTCAGCCAGTTCACATGATGGTCGAGTCCGGCTCGTGCGAGAAACTCGGTCTGGCTGAGAGACAAGGACTCCCGGGCTCTGCGGATGCGAGCACCCGTGAACTGGATCAGCGGCCTGGCCCACTCGGCCTTCTTCGTCTTTGGCATTATCGTTCCCCAGCATCTCCGCGTATCCGGGACAGCCTACCCGTTTCGCGGGAAGTAGCCAAGCCGGTTGTTACGAAATGTGCTCTTGCGAACCAGGTTACTGGCGCGCTAACATCCCCTCTTTCTACGGATATTGTCACGTAAGTGACCGGGGTGAGTGAATCGAGGATCGTTGTGAAGCGCCCGCAGCGGGTGCCGCCGATGCTGGCTCGCGCAGCCGGTGGGAAGAACCCGGTTGAGCATCTCGGGCTTGGCTGGCTTTCGTACCGTTTCCATGGGATTCAGGGAGATGTAGCCGCTCGCAACGACCCACTTCCAGAAGGTCCGCATGATTTCGTAGGTGCGGACGATCACCTCGGTGGAGATTCGCCCATCGTCGGCGCTGTCGCCGTCCCGGCGGGCGCGGAGGCGGGGACGCTCCCATTCGTGTGCCAGGAAGAGCGTCAGGTGCTTCGGGCTTGCCTCGTTCAGTTCGGTGACGCCCTGGTCTTCCAGGTAGGTGACCATGCGCCGTTCGATGGCGTCACGGTAGATGGCGATGGTCTTTGGTGAGGCGGCGTAGTAGCTGGTCAGCCACTCTGCGACAGCCTCGCGGAGGCCGGAGATCGCCCATGGGGGGGGGTAGCTCCGTGGTTCTAATGTTGACGGCCGTGAGGCCACTTTACCGTTCACAATACCTCTTGGGCTGGGGGGCCACCGAGTCTGTACTTGACGGTAATTCGTAGTGGTGGCTCCCCGAACCGGGTGATTTTCCGAACGGCCTCGATTTCGATGTCGCCCTTTACCTTGATTGCAGCCGGAAGAGAATCGACGGTGAACGGCGCTACCGTTTTCCTTGGGATGAGCCACTTGAACCATTGCGGCCGGCCTCTCCGAGCAATCGCCGCCGTCCCAATCCGGTAAGCACCGCGCGCGATTGGCGACGCTCCATGGAGGAGCGCGGTGAATCCAAGGCTGAACTCGCGCGCCGCCTGGGCGTGACGCGCGCCCGTGTCACGCAGGTACTCAAGGTCCTCGATCTCGACCCCGCCGTGCTGGCATTCGTTGAGGGCAATCCGGACCCTCGAATCACCGAGCGAGCGCTGCGGTCGATTGTCCACCGTCCGCCGGCCGAGCAGCGAACGCATATCGACCAGCTGCTTGCTTCAACGCCACGGACAAAGCGCCGCACATCGAACGGTCGACGGCCATGACATCTCGGGGCGACTATAGAGTCACACGTGGGAAATTTCGCCCATGCGCTGTACATTCACTCGAAAGTACATCGTAAGGGAAATTTTCCACTTCCTATCGGGAGTTGGGAGCTCCAAATGAACGTCCACACTGACGCCTTCGCAGGCATCTCCGCAGCCAATCGGCGGGCTCTGACAATGCTCCACCGCGCCTTCAATCGTCCGTTCGACGCTGCCCTTGCGGCGAGCGCGCTGAATGCTGACTTGGCGAAGACCAGGCGGCTCCTCGCGGATCTCGCCGACGGTGGTTGGCTTGCCCGAGTGCGGCAGGGTTGGTACATCACCGTGCCGATCGACGCCTCGGAACCCCGCCAGTGGCGCGAGGATCCCTGGATTGTTGCGACTGTGCTCTTCGCGCCCTGCTACATCGGTGGTTGGAGCGCGAGCGAGCACTGGGGCTTCACCGACCAGTTGTTCAGTAGCACGTATGTGGTGGCAAGGAGGAAGGTCAAGCCGACAGACCAGATCATCCAGGGGAGCCGATTCAAGTTGCGATCGGTTCCTCAGCAGGAGTGGTTTGGGACCAGGGAAATCTTGCGCCGAGACAGTGCGGTCACCTTGTCCGATCCTCACCGGACCGTCATCGATGTCATGGATGTCCCGGAGTCCGCCGGCGGAGCGCTACACGCCGCCAAGATCCTGCGGGCGTATTTCGACAGCGAACACGCGGACGAGCAACAGCTCCTCAGCCACGGCGAACGCTTGGGACGCGGAGCGCTGTTCAAACGCCTCGGGTATCTGGCCGAGCGTGACGGACTTGGGAGTGCCGGGTTCATAGAGGCGTGCCACGAACGAGTCAGCAAAGGGGTCAGCCTCCTCGACCCCACGCTGTCCGACGAGGGTCGTATCGTCTCGCGGTGGCGACTCAAGGTGAACGTTCGGCACTTGCTCCGGCCAGCCGGGCCCTGAGATGCCATTGCTGCCGAAGTCCCCGATGTTGTATGATTTCTACGGGAGATTCCATACGATGTCTGCTTCGGTTCAACCCCAATTGCGCTCAGGTCAGGTCTACCGAACGAAGGACCTGTCGAAGTGGAGCAAGAACCCGACGCGCCTCGCGAGCCGCCTGGTCCGGGAGGACAAACTGGTGCCTCTGGCGCACGGCCTCTACCTCCATCCAAAGCGAGGACGTTTTGGGCAAGTCCCTGCCGACGATGGTGAACTGATGCGTGGCTTCCTCGACGGCGACCAGTACGTAGTCACCGGGCCCGAACGGTGGAACGCGCTCGGTTTGGGGACAACCGCTGTCTTTGCCAGTCCCCTGGTGTACAACCGCAAGCGCTCGGGTGAGTTCAAGCTTGGCGATCGCCGCTTCCGCCTTCGCCGAGTGGCGTTCCCGCGGCGTCCGACCCCCGAGTGGTTCGTTGTCGATCTCTTCCAGAACGCCGAGGAAGCCGGAGCGTCCCGAGCCGAACTCACCGAGGCCTTGGCTCGCGCGGTGCGCCGTGGCAGGTTCGATCGGGATGAACTAAGGCGGATGGCAAGGCACTTCGGATCGAAGGATACCCAGGCACGCATCGAGTCGGCAGTGGCTGCGACTGACGCGCCGGTACAGTGAGCAATGGTGTTCGTTCATGAAGATCCCGACTTCGATGATTTGCTCCGAATCGTCGGCGACCAGCGCAGGCTAAGCGTCGGACTCGTCGAGAAGGACTACTGGGTAACTCACACGCTCTGGGCGCTCCTCGATCAGGGGTTCGAACTCTGGTTCAAGGGCGGCACATCGCTATCCAAAGGGTTTGGGATCATCCAACGGTTCTCGGAGGACCTCGATGTCCTAGTGGATCCAGGGACGGTAGCGGCGCTTCCGGCCGTGGCGAACTGGATAAGCCAGGGAAGACCGGCAGTCGCTCAGCGCAGAGCACATTTTGAGCAGCTTGCTTCGAAGTTGCATGTCCCGGGTGCGGAGGTCTCCCTGGATGAGGAGTTCTCGGACGGGCTGTGGCGTAATGCAGGAATACGCGTGGTCTATCCAGGGAAGCACCTCGCCGACCTGGACCCGATGCGGCCATTCGTCCTGCTGGAGGTGGGCCGCGCTCGGGTGACCCCATACGTGGAACGCGACCTTTCCTCATTCGTCCACGACCACCTCATTGCGACTGGGCAGCTAAGCAGCTACGACCAAAATAAGCCCGACTCCGTGCGCGTCGTCCACCCGCTCGTGACCCTCATAGAGAAGCTGGACGCGCTCCAGAGGAGGGTTGGCCAAGAAGATCGTGAGCCTGCCAGCTTTGTCAGACACTTCGAGGACGCGGCCCGCATCATTGATGCTGAAATGACGCTTCCAACGCTCGATGGCTACGACGGTCCGCGTAGCCTCGCCAATGAGATGTTCTCCGAAGGCCAGATCCGGGCCATGCCATCAGCCGAGCATCCGGCGCTTACCCCGGACAACGGTCCGCGCTGGGATTCCATCCGGCGCGCATTCGACGCAATCGCCCCGATGTATTGGGGGCCGCGCCTCGAACTCAGCGCCGCCTGTGCGACCATCCGCGATTGGATATCCCGGGTAGTTGACGACGCAGCGTCCTCGAGCAAGGGCTCACACGAGCGCAGCTGAAACTACCGAGGATTGCAGCTGCCTTCTGGAACGGGACATCTGAGGCAGCGTGCCAGCGGTAGCCGTCGGCGGTAGCGCCAAGATACTGCTGGTGGTAGGGCTCGGCATAGCGGAAAGCGCAGCTGGGACAAGCTCCGTGGCAGTCGAGCCACCCCCTGGCACTGCGTGCAGGTGACGTAGGCGGCGGCCAGCCGACGGGCCGTCTCTTCCTGTTCCGGAGAAGTAGTACATCGCAGAGCGGAATTGCGAGCCGATGTAGTCGCCCTGGCGCATACCCTCGGTCGGCTTATAGATCATGAAGCATGTCTTGACGAGGTCTAAGTAGGGCACCACATTCGGGTCGAGGACGACACGGCAGGGCATCGGTGTGCCCCGGAGCGACCAGTGCAGACCTCCTCGTGGCCTCGGAAGAGGCGTCGAACCACCTGCATAGCCGACTGACGAGGACCAAGACTCCACTCTATATCCGGCGTCGCTCTGCGAGACGACGATAATGTTCGCCTAGCACGGTAAGCCTACAAGTCTTGCCCTGCATCGCTGCATGCCACATGTGTGGAGCATCCACGGGTACGACCAGATTCAGCCGGTTGTAACGCTGGAGAATCGCGAACTTCCGGGTGTTCTCAGGGTCCGGGGCGGGCATGTCCGGATCGCGCCCCTTCACCTCGGGCTCGAATGTCGGATCCAACTGAAGCTCTGCGCCCGACGCCGGAAAGAACTCCGTGATGCGACGCAGGTCGTCGAGCTCGATCAGCGGAGGGACTCTTCGCAAAGAAACAAACTGCCGCACGTTCGTCTTGAAGACTGGCCGTTGTTCCCAAGCTCCAAGGGACTGATCGACATGGGCGTAGACACTTCCGGGAGTGATGTCACCGGTCAGGTTCGCGGCACCGCCGTACAGCGCATCGACCAGGAGCGTGGTGAACACGCCTCTTCCGTTCTCCTCTGTCGCGTACTGGTCAGCCGTCGATGCGGTCAGCACGGTGAGGCCCTCTGACAGAGTCGCCAGGTGGCCGGCCACCGGGGGTGTGCCCGCGATTCCTGCGTGGCAACTGTCCAACACGATGATCTTGTTCTGCGCGGGTGACCCGTTTGCATAGGTCAATACATCGGAGAGGGAAAGCCCCTCATCGCCGCGTGCGGAGTTCGTAGCGAGAAGGTAGCCACCTGTCGCCTCAATGTGGCCGTGACCCGCGAAATAGAACAACGCAATCTCAGCCGTGGCCTTGAAGAGTTCGCTAACGTTGTCCTTGAGTTCGTTTCGATCTACTCGGTCGGCAGGGCCAGTTCCCGTGAGAAGCTTGCAGTCGAAATTGACTGATCCATCGCCATGGCGCTGCAGGACAGCTTGGACCGCGTGCGCGTCATCGACACAGCCATACAGCGGATCGCCGCGATCATAGTAGTTGATTCCGACTATCAGTGCGATACGCATCGCATTTCCTCGCGTCTACAGGCTGTCAATGAATCCCGTGATCGCGTCCCACGTCCACACCACAGTCCTGACTCCCGCCAGGTCCGTCCTGTCGTCCGTGTAAGCCCAGATACCTAGGATTCGCGTTTTCTCCTCCCGGGCGCAGGCAAGTTCCCACCTCTGGCCGCTGGACGTCAGGGAGTTCTTGCTTACCAGCGCAATCACCCCGTCCGATCGACGAATCCGGGTGCGAACGCGCTCTTTCCACTCGGAGCTGTAGGCCTGCTTCACGGACATGTCGATATACTCGAAAGGCGAGTTGGTGTTCAGGGACTGCCCCTTCAGGAAGTCCCTCTGCCTTTCGTCTTCGATCGCGAACGCGACGAAGATCACTTTCTTATCTGCCATCCGATCTCCTTTGCTACCGCTACCAGCTGGGGTTGGCTCCTCGCCGCTTCGGGACCTTTGCGTTGCGCCACGGGCGTCCGGCTAGTAGTGCTGTCGGCGCGCATGAACCACGAAGAAAAGAAGCATCCCGTCGACGGCCGTGACCATCGCGCGGAGTGATTGCTCGTCGCCTGGGTCCGCGTGAGTGTACGCGTTGAGCCTCTGGTAGAACCCCGCAGCTCCCTGCGAGAAGTGGAAAACCCAATCCGCACCGCTGTCGCTCCCTCCGAGAAGTCGCCTGATGCGAGGTTTGAGAAGGGCTCCTCGCTCCCCTTCGTCAAGGTCCAGATCAGGAACGAAGTGCTGGAGCACAGCGCGGAGTAGCTCTCTTCCGGAGACGGCTACGTGCCGCATATAGTCCGGATGCATCGAGCGCAGTGCCGCCCACATCCCTTGGTACTTGACGAAATACTCCTCACCGATCTCGCGAAGATGTGAGGCAAGCTCAGGGCTACCCAGTGTCTCCGTTGCGTAGTCCTCGCGTTCGAGCAGCTCGGAATCTACCGCCAAGCGCAACGCTCTCGCATATCCCGCTGTCGCAATGGGAGGAGGAGAAACCATCCATCCGTCCTCCATGTGGCCCGGCACGGTCAGGAGGCGCTGCAACTCGTCGCTCGTGAACACTCCCAGTGATTCCGTGATCTTCGGAAAGTGCACCGTGAGCGGTGGGAACGAAGCCGCCCACTGCGGCCACTTTGTCATCTCCGTTGCCCGCATGGCGAACCCATCCTCGATGGCGCTGGCGACGCTGAGGTTTACATCCCGCAGAAGTGCCTCAATGCCGGGTACGGCGATCGACTGAGCGAGTCCGGCAAGAAGGCTTGCATTCTGCCGTTGAAGCTCTAGCATCGGCGCGATGGCTCTGCCAATGGCGTTGATTTGAGAATCGCCCATTGCCGTGACGGCGCATGGAATCTGGCCCACGCCGCCGAAGTTGACGATCCGCTGCAAGTCCGCTGCTTGCCGACCGGCAATGGTATTGAGCACCGAGAGCGCTCCGGATGATTGCAGCGCGGAGTGTGCGTTCGTGATCGAACGGAGTGCTTCCTGCATGCCGGCTGACTCCGTGACGAGGGCAGTCATTTTCGACGCCTCCCTCATCGGAACTTCAATCGTCTGCAACGCCGCCCGCACGTCGCTCCACATTGATTCGAACTGACGCGTAGCGTCGCTTGCCTCTGCGGACCCAGCCTCAGTGACTCGCCATGCGCCCTTGTCGCGAACCACCAGGCCATCTGCTTTGAGCAGCTTCAATGAACGGCTGACAGACGGCCGAAGCTTGCCCATCTGGGAGGAGAGCTCGGCAACTGAGGAGGCCGGCCTGGCCTTCAGCTCCAGAAGGATCATCACTTGGAGCAGCGAGCGGCGAGAGCCTGACATCATCGCGCCTCCGTAACGCTAATCCTTATCGTTACGGTCGTCCAGGCCTCGTGTCAAGCGAGCACGCGCTTAATCTGCCCGCTATCGCTCACTCAGAGGGAAATTCGAGAGCGACGGCCCGCATTGCGGCGAGAAACGGTTCGTCCTCGCTCTGGACGTCCGGACTCAGGCTGGAGAACTCGACCATGGATCCGTGGCTCTCGCCCTTCGACGCCATCCAGGCAACCCACGCGTCGTGCACATCCTCCGCGTCCACCTCGGCGCCCTTGGCACGCACGAGCAGAGCGTACAGTCGGAATAGGTCGGCGCTTTTCGTCGGCACGAGCCCTGGTGAGACCTTCGATTCGATTCGCCGCGCTATGTCATCCAGGTAGGTCATCGCACAGCAACGTAGCACGCGAGAACGATGTACAGAGCGGCGAACGCAATGGGGATCGCGCGCTCGACGAAACCCAACTCCGTGTATCGTCCACGGAACCTCTTCACCGGATCCCGGCGTAGCGACTCCCACTCTTGAAGGAACGGACGCACTGTGAAGAACCTTTCCTCGATATCGTTGATGACGGCGAACTTCGCCCGGTTGAGGTCGCGATAGCTGCGAAGAAGTAACCACCAAGCCCCTGCCAGGAGAACACCCGCGACCGCCGCGAGCCCGAGGACGAACCGATCCGGGCCTTCCGCCTCGCCAGCCTGTCCCACGCGAGTCGAAAAGATGCCCAATCCCGCGGCAAGTCCAGTTTGCAGCGCGAGGAAGAAGCTATTGGCCGCGGCTCGCCGTCCAGAGACCCGGTCAGCCATTTCCACCGTCAGCTTGTAGAGCTCCAGCACATGGTGGGCAGGCTCTTGGCTTTCGGGCATGTCATCGCCCACCGGAAATGAGCTTCTTGAGGTTGTCCCATGTCCACTTGTAAATCTTGTCAGACGTGACCGCGGCCTTGGGTTTCTTGCCCGTCGTATCGGCCCGGCCGTTGAGGAGAAAGTAAGGCTTGCTCTCGCCTTGGGCGATTCTGAGCTCTTCGCTCACGCCCGTGGCCGTGTCCGTGTGCTCGCCGCAGATCACAACAACCTGGGAGACGCGGCGAATGCGCTCGCGAGCTTTGTCCTTCCAGTCCGAAGACGGGTCCTTTATCGAAAAGTCGGCAATCTCAAACGGCGAGTCGGAGTTCTTCGCCTGGCCGACGAGCAGCGTCTTGAGGTCAAGGTCGTAATCGTAGTCGAAGCTGATGAACACGCGGACTTTGTCGGCCATGGTCGCCCTGCCAGCTTGTCGGATCGGTCGGATCTTACACTGGAACTCCGGCCAGACTCCGCGGTTCATGGCACTTGCCCCCGACCAGCACAAGCGGGCACGCGCTACCATGGCCGCTCCGCGTGGAGCGTCCCTCGGGTCCGGGGCCACTCAGTCACGCTGAAGCCCGAGCCCGAGTGACGCTCAGCGACGCACTTTGCGAGCGCCGTAGGAGGTTGCGACGACGCTGGCTAAGAGGGGCGGCTCATGGACACAGGGCAAGACCAGACTTACATCGCTGGTTGGCTAACAGCCCACGATTGGCGGGCGTTTGCCGACCAACTCGCGATCGACCGCGGCGAGGAGCGTTGGCGGCGAGCGTTCGACGATTACTTTATGCAGCGAATAGACCGTCGCTACTTGAATCCGATAGCCATTCTCCAAAACGAGGGAACATTCGTTGGGGAAGGCTTCGCTATCATGGCGATCCAATGCAGTTTGATCGAGTTCTTGGAGTCTACCGTACAAGGCGTACGTTATCGCTACCCGAAACGCGGCGAGGTTCTAGGACCATATGAATACTCTGGGAGTCGGGATATCTTCGTTAATTTCTTGACTGAACGACCGCCTTTTAGTGCAGAGTTTGACCGCGGGTTGGCTCTCGAGTTCTATGCCTCGATACGGTGCGGGATGCTTCACGAGGCCCAGACGAAGAACGGTTGGAGGATCTGGGCTCAG
This sequence comes from uncultured Anaerolineaceae bacterium, assembly GCA_964448165.1. Taxonomy (GTDB): domain Bacteria; phylum Chloroflexota; class Dehalococcoidia; order Tepidiformales; family Tepidiformaceae; genus Amarobacter. The sequence goes on from CAYUVT010000033.1 coordinate 20,350, forward strand.
TCGGAAGACGGGCGCATGGTCGATGCCGAAATGCGAGTCGTGTTCAGAAACGACTTTCAGCGTGCGTTGCTCGCTTACGTCTCGTGGTACAAGGAGACTCTTGTCCGAGATGCCCAGTTCCAAGATGCTTTCGTGCGGAAATTCGACAGTCTCTCAACGTAGAGCGAACACACCCACACCACGCGCAGCGCGCGGGATTGTTCAAGCCGCCGCGGTTTAACGTCGGCGTTTGATGGGCACAAAAAAACTACCCTCCATCGCGCTTATTCGGGCGCAGGGAGGAGCGACTCCCCCCTACGCCTTCACCTAGAGCAACCTGAGCTGCTGAGCTGCCGCGTCTCTCAGCGGGGCCACCCTTCTGGCGGTATTTGGTGCCACCTGAAGAACCGATGGCACGACGATTTCTCGAGTTGCCCCTTCAGATCCGGCCGGGAGTAGAGGATTCTCGTCCTCCTCGGCAAGGGCGTCGCCGAGGCTGGCCTCCAGTTCCCTGGCGGAATCTCGGAGTCCAGCAAACAGTCCCTCCAGTGAGTCATCGCTCGCCTCCACCTGTTCGGTCAGGCTGCGTGCAAGCGCCATGAGCAGGTCCTCGCCGTCGTCTCCGAAGGTCGCGAGACCGTCATCGCCGAGCTCACCTTCGACTGCGAGAGAAGCCTTCAGCTTCTTCGCGACAAGCGTGAGCGCCTGGGCCTGGAGCGTTCCCCGGTAGGCGAGGTACACGACGCGCACCGGGCGGCGCTGTCCGATGCGCCAAGAGCGGCGGCTAGCCTGGCGCATCGCGTAGACCGAGTACTCGACTTCCTGCCAGACGATGGTCGGGAAGTCGATAAGGTCCAGACCCGTCTGGACGAGCCTGGGGTGAACCAGCAGGATGTCGAGGCCTCCCTTCACCCGCTGTGCAACCCACTCCTCACGGCGTTCTGGTGGGACCGTG
>CAYUVT010000034.1:0-21113 GCA_964448165.1 uncultured Anaerolineaceae bacterium
TCGCCCCGCGTCAGGTTCGTCGCCACCACGGCCAGCTCCATGCGCGCGTGTTCGAAGCGTGCGCCGCGCATGTGTTCGCGCACCAGCCGCGGGACGATCTCGTTCGAGGCGATGCTCCGGGGGTGGTGCAGCAGGTTCGCCGCGATCTTCACCGGGTGCCAGCGCACGAGCGCGAGCTGATCGAGCGTGAGCCAGATGCGCAGCAGCTCGGCCGGGCGGTCGCCGTGGAGGGCGAACCAGGCGCCGTTGAGCGCACCTACGCTCGTGCCCACCACCACACGCGGGCGGAAGCCCATATCCCACGCCGCCAGCATGTACGCCGCCTGGATGACGCCATAGGCGCCGCCACCGCCGAGTACCAGTGCCGGGCGCGATTCGCCCCTGCGAGCCGGGCCTTCCGGTTCCATGCTGATCCCTCATGGCGATCATCGGCAGGGTCCCCGCTCCCGGGTAGCCCACACGCGTATCACGCGCTCGCCATGTACGCTTGCACCGTGGCCAGGATCACCCGCATCTACCTCGCCCGCCACGGCCAGACCGAGACCAACCGGGAGGGGCGCTTCTGTGGGCACGCCGAGACGAGCCTGACGCCGCTCGGCATCGAACAGGCGCGCGCGCTGGCCGGGCGCCTCGCCCGCGTGGAACTGGCCGCCGCCTACACTTCCGATTTCAGCCGCGCCATCCAGACGGCGATGCTCATCCTGGGCGAGCGAGGCGTGGCCCCCCGGCCCGAGCCCGCCCTGCGCGAGCTGCACTACGGCGAATGGGAGCTCGAACGCGAATCCGTGATCCGCAGGCGCGACCCGGAGCGGTACCGGCTGATGCGCGATGAAGACCCTGCCTGGCGGCCGCCCGGCGGCGAATCCGTCGCCGAGGTCCGCGAGCGTACCTCCCGGGCGCTCGACCGGATCGTGAAGGCGCACCGCGGGCGCGAGGTGCTGGTGGTCTCCCACGGGACCGCGATCAACTGCATGCTTTCTGCAGTCCTGGGGATGCCCGAAAGCCACGTCTTCCGCATCGATGTCGCGAACTGCGCGCTCACGGAACTGGAGGAGCGCAACGGCCGCCTGTACGTGGTCCGCCTGAACGATACCGCCCACCTGGCCGGCCTTTCGTGATCCCGGTCGGCGATAGCCCCCGCTCGGGCCGCGTTCCCTGGGTGAACTACGGGATCATCCTGGCGAACGTGGCGCTGTTCGTGTTCATGCTCGGGCTTTCGACCGGCATCGCCCCGACGAACCGGCAGGCGCTGCAGGATTTCGAGGAGCAGACGCGCGGCGTTTGCTACGGCTTCGAGACCCGCCCATCGGAGGCCGACCGCTTCATCTGCACCTGGGCGTTCCAGCCGAAAGAGTTCTTCGATACGGTCAAAGGCCAATCGGGGCTCACCGGCGATGCGCGCTGGCAGGCCATCCTCTCCATCGTGGTCGCGATGTTCATGCACGGGGGATGGCTGCACATCATCGGCAACATGCTCTTCCTCTGGGTGTTCGGCGATAACGTCGAAGACCGCATGGGCCACCTGGGGTACCTGCTCTTCTTCATCGCCTCGGGCGTCGTCGCCTCGCTCATCCAGGGGTTCATGGATCCCCTGAGCGTCGTGCCCGTCCTTGGAGCGAGCGGGGCGGTCGCGGGTGTGCTCGGCGCCTACATCGTCTGGTACCCGAACGCCACGGTGAACGTGGTGATCCCGTTCTTCATCCTGATCTTCATCCCCATCCCGATCCCCGCGTTCATCATGATCGGGCTGTGGTTCCTCCAGAACCTGCTCTCGGGCTACGCGACGATCTCCGAGGCGGCAGGGGCAACGCAGGGGGTGGCCTGGTTCGCCCACATCGGAGGGTTCCTGTTCGGTGCCTTCCTGGTCGCCTTCTTCCTCCGGGATCACGGCCGCCGCCGCGCGCCCCCGCCCTGGTAGGCCGTCGCCCGCCGCCCGGCCGGCGCCTCTCGCCACTGGCGTCCCCCGGCCCTACCCTTGCCTGCATGGCCGAACAGCGCATCCCCTTCGTGAAGGTCGAGCTCGACGACAGTGACATCGCCGCCGTGGAGGGGGTCCTGCGCAGCGGCTGGCTCACCACCGCCGGGCAGGTCAGGGCGCTCGAGGAGGAGCTGGCCGCCTACACCGGCGCCCGCTTCGTCAACGCGGTCAATTCGGCGACGGCTGCCATGCATCTCGCGCTCGCCGCCTGGGACCTCGGCCCCGGCGACGAGGTCATTACCACGCCCTACACCTTCACCGCCACGGCGAACGTGGTTATCCACTGTGGCGCCACGCCCGTCCTTGTCGACGTCCGCGAAGCCGATGCCAACATCGACCCTGCGCTCATCGAGCGGGCGATCACGCCCCGCACCCGCGTCATCCTCCCGGTGCACATCGCGGGCGAGCCCTGCGATATGGACGCGATCATGGATATCGCCCGGCGCCACCGGCTGAAGGTGCTCGAAGACGCAGCCCACGCCATTGGCACGCTGTACCGCGGCCGCCCTGTTGGCAGCATCAGCGATGCCGCCGCCTTCAGCTTCTACGCCAACAAGACCATGACCACCGGCGAAGGCGGCGCCCTGGCCACGGATGATGAGCAGCTCAGCGCGCGCGTCCGCCGGCTCACGCTCCACGGCATGTCGAAGGACGCCTGGAACCGCTACGACGCCGGCGGCAGCTGGCGGTACGACATCCAGGAATTCGGGTTCAAGGACAACCTGACCGATATCGCCGCCGCCCTGGGGCGCTCGCAGCTCGCGCGCCTCGAATCGTTCATCGAACAGCGCACCCGTGTGGCCCAGCGCTATTTCGCCAACCTGCGCGACGAAGAGCACCTCATCCTCCCCGCGTTCAATGAAGAGCACCGCCAGCCCTGGCACCTCTTCATGGTCCGCGTGCGCGAAAGCTCCCCGGTTGCCCGCGACGACGTCATCCGCGAGCTGGCCGCGCGGGGCATCGGCACCTCGGTCCACTTCATCCCGCTCCACTACCACACCGCCTACCAGAAGCTCGGCCGCTGGAAGGAGGGCGACTTCCCGGTCGCCGAGCGGTTCTTCGCCGGCGAGATCAGTTTGCCGATGTACCCGGGCCTGAGCGATGCGGAAGTCGACGAGGTTTGCGCCGCTTTGCGCGAAATACTCCACCGCTGACGGCGCCCGCAACTGGCGGCGTGGCCTCCATTGCCCGGCGAGCTTTGCCGCTGAGCCGGGCCACTCCCACAATGGTCGAATTCGGGACAAGGAAGGTACCAATGCGCCAGAACGTCTTGCCGCGCCCGCTGCTCCTGCTCCTTGCCGTGCTCCCCCTGACCGCGCTCATCACGGCCTGCGGCGGCGGCACCAAGAAGGTTGCCGCCGAAGAGTGGGTTGATGGCCTCTGCGAAGCCGCCGCCGACTTCGATAAGGCGCGCGACAACGCCGGCGCCGCGTTCGAAGAGGTCGACTTCACCGATACGAAGGCCGCCAAAGAGGCGTACGCCGACGCCAACGCCGAGCAAAAGGACATCCAGAAGGACTTCCGCTCGGCCTTCGATAAGCTCGGCGAACCCGATATCAAGGGTGGCGACAAGGTCGTCAAGGCATTCGAGGCCCAGTTCAAGGAAAACGATGAGAAGACCGACAAAGTCGCAAAGCTCGTCAAGGATATGGATGACGACGCCGATTTCGTCGAAGAGTTCCTGAAAATCCTCGATGAGGTCGGTGAGCCCGACTTCCGCGGCCGCCTCGAAGACGTGGCCGATGACTACCCCGAGGTCGATGACATCATCGGCCTGATCGAGGACGACCCGGACTGCGCCCGCGTCATCTTCAGCCAGGAAGAGGGCTCGACCACGGAGCCCGAGCCATCGCCGACGCGGACGGTCACCGCCAGCCCGCCCACCACCACCAACGAGAAGTGGGTCGTCGGCATCTGCACCTCGCTCACCGACTGGGTCGCCGGCCTCGAAGCCGCGAACCAGAGCCTCCAATCGAAGATCGATAGCGCCGGCAGCGCGGCCGACCTCAAGAAGCTGCTCATCACCTTCCTCGAGACCGGGCGCACCGAGACGGTCACGCTCCAGCGGGAGATCCGCGCCCTGAAGGCGCCCGACGTGAAGGATGGCGCCGCCATCCACCAGATCTTCGTCGATGCCAGCAACGACCTCGTGAAAGTCTTCGATAACCTCCTCAAGGAGGCCGAGGCCGTGGATGCGAGTTCGCTCGCGAAGGTGACCGCCGACCTCGAACGCTTCACCAATGGGGTGGAGGGAGCCTTCAACGAGGTGAGCGACTCCTTCAACGCCCTGGACAAGTACGACCCGCAGGGGCTCGATGAGCTCTTCCAGACGCGGCCGGAGTGCCAGGAGTTCTAGGGCCACTCCCCGCCTATCCAGGCGACACGGCCGCTTCCACCCCGGGAGCGGCCGTTTCTGTGCTCAGTCGCGGGCGTAGCCGCCTTCGCGCAGCCGCCGCCACACCTCGCCGCTCGCGGCGTAGCGCTCCATCAGGTACGGGTAGACGGCGGGGATGTTGAAGAGCTGCTCCATGCAGAGCTGCGAGAGGTAGCGGTCGAGCACGACCGGGTGTTCGTCCGGGTCGACCAGGTCGATCTGGAGGCCCGCTTCGAAGCCGCCCGCCGCCGCTGGCATCCCGGCCGCCTGGGGGGCCACCAGCCCCTTTTCCGTGAGCGATTCGATGGCGGACCGCAGCCCGGCACGGAACCCGGGGGTTACCTTCAGGCCGTCAGCCCCCAGGTACTGCCCCGGGGCGCCCGTTGTCGCGAGCGAATGCACCACCGCCGTCACGTGGTCGACCCGGAAGGTGTCGCTCCCGGCCGCGCGCGATGGCGGAAGGCCCACGGAGAGTACGCCCAGGAGGCAGACTTCGAGCGGGGCGAGGTCCTCGGGGTGGTAGGCGGTCATCGCGTCTTACCGTAGCTTGCCGCGCGCCACCGGCACAGCGCGCGCCGGCGTCGCGGCGGCCGTGGTCTCAGTTCGAATCGGGCCCGCACGACGCGCCACCGCCGCCGGGCGGGCAGCAGATGTCGGTGCAGAACTTCACCAGCCAGTGGATGGCGTCCGGGTCGAGGCAGTAGCAGGCCGTTGGCCCCTCGACGTTGCCGCGCACGATGCCGGCCTCGCGGAGGACCTTGAGGTGCTGCGACACGGTCGATTGCGCGAGCGGCAGCACGTCGACCAGTTCGGTGACGCATGCCTGCCTGCGGCTCAGCTCGGTCACGATGCGGACGCGTGCGGGATTGCCCAGCGCCCGGAAGATGGCGGCCGCCCGCTCTTCTTCACCCGTCAGCGTTTCGATGTTCTTCATCGGCGCTTCCAGTCTATCGTGAAATTGCGATGGCTGCCTACCCGGGCAGGAGCGCGCGGAAGCGCTCATCGATGCCGGCGAGCGGGCGGCCGCCGCCGTAACGCTCGAGCGCGGCGCGGCGCCCCTCGGCGTTGAGCGGCAGGTTCCCGGCGCGGTGCCGCTCGACGAGCCCGCGAAGGGCAGCCGAGACCTGTTCGAAGCCTGACGCCTGGATGGCGCCGGCCATCGGGTGCGTCCAGATGACATAACGCCCACGACTGAGCGCCTCCGCCGCCATGAACGATTGCCCGTCGTGGGTCGTCAGCCGCACCAGGGCCGTTGTTTCACGGTAGAGCGGGTCCATGTCGTCGACCCACGGGCGCGCCTCCAGGTTCGGTGGCAACGGGCCCGGCAGGGTTTCCGGCGGCGAGGGGATGAGCGTGAAGTGGATATCGGGAAAGGCGCCGGGCAGCCGGAGCATCGTCTCGAAATCGAAAACGGCCCGGGCCTGGCGATCGACCGGGTAGTACAGCAGGACGCCGAAGCGGTCCGGGAGTGGTGGCGGTGGGCCTTCCTCGACCGGGATGGGCAGGGGCACGAAGGTGGAGCTCACGCCGGCGCTCCGCAGCTCCTCGACGAGCCATGGGGCGTCGCACCAGTGGATGGCGCGCTCCGCGATGCGCAGGGCCACATTGTCGTGGCGGTGTTCCTCCACCGCGATCTGCACGTCGGTGCCCACCCAGTGGATCACCACGGGCTTGCGGCGGAAGCGGAGCAGATTGTCCTGGGGCGAGCCCCGGTCGATCCGGCTGCCGATCAGGTAGACGATATCGGCACGGGTGGCCGCGCTCGCCACCCTGGCCCAGCCGCCGACGTGACGCCCGGGGTGGTCGATGTAGCGGGCCTTCCACCCGAGCCCGGCCAGGTCGCGGGCGAGCAGCCGCCCGAAATACGGCAACCCCAGGATGAGGACCGAACCCCGTTTCGCCTCGGGCGGCGGCTGTCCGGTCATTCGCGGCCACCCTCGGCGATGCGGGCCCGCGGGGCGAGAAGCGTCGCTCCCGGCGCGACATCGCGGTCGACCAGGGCGTGGGCGCCGATGGTCGCCGCCTCGCCCACGGTGACGCCATGGAGGATGGTCGCGCCGATGCCGAGGTAGGCGCCGCGGCCGATGCGGATGGGGGCCTGCTCTCGCGGCCGCCGCTCACGCAGTGGGCCCGGCCCGACATCGATGTGGGTCACGAGACTCGATCGCATGGAGAGCGTGGCGTCATCCTCGATGGTCACGTCATCGGCAAGGTCGATCAGCACATCGGCGCCGAGGTGGACGCGGTTGCCGATGCGCAGGCGGCTGAAGTCGTTTCGCGCGTTGACGATGATGAGTGGACTGTGAATTGAGACATTATCACCCACAACCGCGCCAAACTCCCGCAGCAGGGCGGCGTGCGCGCTGGTAGTGGTGCGCAATTCGGCGGCGATACCGTCGATCCCGTCGCGCAGATAGCGGGCTTTCCGCCGCGCCCGCCCGGCGAAGCCCATCCGTGCCCGCACGGGACGGAGCACAGGCGCGAGAAACGCGCGGGTCCGTTCCGTCAGTGCCATCGTTCCTCCGGCTTCACACCGCTGTAAACTGTCAGTAAACAGTTGCAGGCAGCATCAGACAATGTGGCAGAGTGCCTTGCCTGCATAAGAAGGCACTTCTACGCTGCAAGCAATGGGGTGCCACAGCCCCACCTGTGAGGCAGCATGAAACGAGCGCTTCTTCTTGGTATCGCCGCCGCCGGCGCGGCCGTCGCCAGCATCCCCGCCCTGGTCACCGCCCAGGGATTCCCGCCGCCACCGCCCACCACCTACTACGGCAAGGCCCCGGTGGGCATCGGCCCCGGCCAGGCCGTCATCGCCATCGTCAGCGATGGCGCCTCTTCCCAGGTCTGCGGCGATGGTGCGACGCTCAACGATTCGAGCGGCGTGGTCTACGTCGTCGATGTGGTCGCCAACGCCCAGATCCCCGGGTGCGGCCAGGCCGGCCGGACGGTCCAGTTCTACTTCGTGGGCGCCAAGCGGCTTTCGACCGATACCGCCAGCTGGAGCGGCCCCGGCCCCGCCCAGAAGGACCTGGTGAACCTCGGGCCCGCGCTCACCACCCGCAACACCGCTCCGCAGGTCGCCAAGGACGGCGTGAACTAGCCCTTTCGCCCGGCCCCGGGCCCGGCACTTCCAGCGGGCGTCCCATTCCAGGGGCGCCCGTTTTCGTGCGCGCGCCACCTACGAGGGCCAGAGCAACCGGTACAGCACCTCCATCGCCTCGGCCACCCGCGGCCCCGGCGCCCGCAGAAAGAGCGATACATCGAGCTCGTGGACGCGGCCATCGCGCACCGCCGGCGTGGCGGCCCAGGCCGGGCCGGAGCGGATCTGTTCGGCCAGCCCGCCCTGCCCCGATGGGAGGACGAGCACCACATCCGGGTTCGTGGCCGCCGCCTGGGCGACCTCGATGACGCCAAAGCCGGCGATGGGTCCGCCCTCCGGCGCGGAGCCGAGCGCGTTCACCGCGCCGAGGGCTTCGAGCAGACTGCCGGCGTAGGTCGCCGTCCCGCCCCCGAACACGTCGCGTCCCCCGCCTGTCACCAGCAGCACCTTTGGCGGGTTCCCCGCCTGGCGCGCGCGGGACTGCAGCGCCTCGACCCGGGCCTCGATTTCCGCCTTCGCGCGGGCCGCCTCGCTGGTGCGCCCCGTGGCAGCGCCGAGCGCATCGAACGTCTCGAGCACCGACTGGTAGTTCGCCACCCTGATGACGAAGACCGGGTAGGGGAACTTCTCGAAGTCGCGTGTGCGGCCGCTGTGGAAGGTGGCGTCGCCGATCACCAGGTCCGGTTCGAGCGCGGCGATGGCCGTGAAGTCTGGCGAGAGCGACGAGCCCGTGACCTTCGCCCCGGGCGCTATCGCCTCTGGCGTATCGGAGGTCCGCCCGGCGATCTCCAGGCCGAGCGCGGCTGCGAACTCGCCTGCCGAGGGGCTCATCACCGCCACCACGCGGATCTCCTCGGTCAGCCGCACCTGGCGGCCGATCATATCGGTGACGCTGCGAGGCCCGGCGGTGACGTTCGCGGCGATGGTCGGGGTGGGCGTCGGCCGCGGCGGCACCGGGTCGGCCGCTTTGCCGCACGCCCCGAGCAGGATGGCCCCGGCCAGGAGCGCCGCGGCCCATCTCACCGGGCGCGCTCCAGCCGTGCTTCCACGCCGATGGTCTGGAGGTAGCGCCCGGCCGCGCCCTGCCGCCCGCGCGGCGCGCGCAGGAGCTCGCGGATGTCGTCGGGCGTGTCCAGGTCGAGCACGAGCTCGCGGTTTTCGTTCCTCACCACCGTCATGCCGGAACGTTCGGCAGCGGCGGCGTGTTTGGCGAAACTCCCCGGCCCATAGGCAAGCGGAAACCGGCCAGGCGGGTGCAGGAGCATGGCGTTGGTGCCGCCGTCGGCGCTTTCCACGAGCACGACCGTGCCCTCGCCGGCGTCCAGCTGTTCGAGCGTCTCGATGGCGCCCGCCGTCGCCAGGGGGAGGTCGGCATGGAGGATGAGCAATCGCGAGGTGACTGCCCCTTCGGCGCGGAGCGTTTCGATCGCTCGCTCGAGCTGGGGGTTCAGGCCTTCCAGCGTTGGGTCCTCGCGCAGCACCCGGCCGCGCCCGTTCACATGCGCCGCCACCCGCTCATCTGGCGTGAGCACGATGGCGCGGGGGCCGGCCGCGTGCAGCACCGTTTCGAGGGTCACCAGCGAGAGCGCCACGCGTTCCTCGGTGGTGAGCAGGCTCGCGAGCCTGCCCTTCGCCCGGTCCAGCCCGTTGACCGGCACCAGGATCGGCAGGCCGCTCATCGCACACCCTCCAGCGCACCCAGGATGTCGCGCGCGAGCTCACGCTTGCGCTCCATGCTCGTCATCATCGTATCGACCACGAGCGTCTTCATCCCCAGCGCCTCCACGGCCGGCGCAAGCGCCCGGTCTTCCACATCCAGCACGAACAGGTCCACCAGCCCCTGGTAGATTTTCGCGACGCCGAGCGCCGAGACCTCGTAGCCCATGCTCGTCATCATCTTCGCGGCGGGGCCTTTCACCACCTGCCCGGCGATGATGGGGCTGATGGCCACGCGGGCCGCGCGGCTGTTCGCGAGCGCCTCGCGGATGCCCGGCACGGCGAGAATCGGCCCGATGCTCACGAACGGGTTGCTCGGCGCCAGGATGACAGCCTTCGCATCGCCGATCGCCTCCAGCACACCGGGGGCGGGGCGGGCGCGCTCGACGCCGTCGAAGCGGATCGACCGCACGTCCACCTCCGTGCGCAGCCGCACCATGTACTCCTGGAACGCGAGCTCCCCCCCGGGGCCGGTGATCATGGTTCGCACCGGGTCGTCCGACATCGGCAGGATGGTGCAGGTCAGTCCCCAGGCCCCGGCCAGCCCGCGCACCACCTCGTGCATGGGCACGCCCTCGCGCAACAGGCGCGTGCGATGGATCGCCATCGCGAGGTCGCGGTCGCCCAGGTTGAACCAGCGTTCGTAGCCGAACCGCTGGAGCTGGTCGACCACGGCGAAGGTATCCCCCTGGAGCCCCCAGCCGGTCTCGGGATTCACGGCGCCGGCGAGCGCGTAGATGACGATGTCCGTATCGGGCGAAACGTGCAGCCCGAACATCTCGACATCGTCGCCAGTGTTGGAGATGACCGTGACGGCCGAAGGGTCGACGGCCTGGCAAAGCCCCTGGAGAAACCGCGAAGCGCCGACGCCGCCGGCGAACACCGTGTACATGCCCGGATGGTACCCGCGGGCGGGGACTACCGCGAACGCCCCGGCGGGGCCGGCCTCAGGCGGGCGCGGGCGGGCGTTCGGGCGCCGCATCCCTCGGCGCGATGGTTGCGGTCCGGTGGGCCGCCACCGGCGCCCCGGCGCGTTCGGCAACCGGTGCGGCGACGGCGGCCGGCTGCCTGCGGGCGGCGCCCAGCTCGACCGCGATGAAGAGGGCGAAGATCGCGTACAGGTAGGGCTCTTCGAAGAGCCGTCCCTCGGATTGGCTCTGGAAGAGGATCTCGATGAGCGCCACCGCGCAGAAGGCTGCAAGCAACCGGGCGTACGGTTCCACTTCGCGCCGGTAAACGGTCCAGCTCGCGTTGGCCACGCGCACCACCACAAACCCGAACATCGACATGGCGACGATGCCGCCTTCGGCCATCAGGCTCACGAACGATGTGTGCGAGAGGGTGGTCTTCGCCCACCAGGGGATGACCCACATGTAGTTGTGGACGAGCGAGTTCTGGTAGCTGCCCGTGCCCACGCCGATAAACGGGTTGTCCTTCCACATTTCCCAGCCGGCGCGGATGAGGAATTCGCGCTGGCCGAGGACGCGGATGCCGAGGGTGAGCGTCTTGATCCGCTCGAACTCGGAGCCGCCCTGGAGCATCAACAATCCGAGCAGCACGCCCACGCCCGCCGCGCCGCAGGCCATCAGCCGCAACCTGGTGTAGCGGCGGATCGGTGCGAAGAGGATCATCAGGAACGCCGCCAGGAGGAACCCGAGCCACCCCGAGCGCGAGGCGGTGGAAACCAGCGCGGGCAGGCCCAGCACCAGCGCCGGCGCCGCCAGGTACACCGTCATCCGCCGGGGGCCCGTCGCAAGGATCATCCCGATGGCCAGCGCCATCGAAATCGCCAGGAAACGCGCCAGGTTGTTCGGGTCGGCGAAGGTCGCGTTCGAACGGTAGCTGTACGCATCCGATTCCACCAGGATGCTGCGCCACTGGAACACCCCGGCTACGCGCTGGGCGATGGCGATGAGCGATACGAGCGCCGCCGCGACGAAGAACGCCGCCACGATCCGCTCGATATCGCGCCGGTTTTCGATGAGCGTGGGGGCGGCGAACACGAAGGCCACGTACATCGGCAGGATGATGACGGCGTTGGTTGGCCGTTGCGTGTCCGACCAGCCCACGCCCAGCGTGATCACGCCCGCGAACAGCACCACGGGGATGAGGAAGCTCGAGTTGGGGATGAGGCGCGAGGGATTGTGCCGGCAGCGCCAGGCCGCCATCACGATGGTGGCTGCCATCGCCGCCTTGCCCGGGTTCAGCATGGTCCGGATGGCGCCGCCCGCGCCGCCTTCGCCCAGCGCGCCGAGGGCCTGTGTCTGGAGGTATTCGAAGGGCAGGCCGAGGATGACGCACGGGATGAGCAGCTTCGGTTCGCGAAGCAGGATCACTGCCGCCAGCAACACCGCCTGGAGCGCCACGATGAAGGCCAGGTCAAGCACGGGCGCGATTCCACCTCGTGACGCGATTCACAATTGACCCCCGTCCGGCGTGGCAACTACGATACGGCCCGATGCCGACCGGAACCAGCGGGCTGGAACGCGACCTTTCCCTCATCCGCCGGCGAGCCTGGTTATTCATTCCCTTCGCCGTCCTGGGCATCCTCGCCGCGCTCTTCATCGGCAGCCTCACGGGCGAAAGCACCGCCACCGCCTCGCTCACGCTCGATACCACCGTGCATGACGTGGTGGTCGGCGGCGACCGCGGTCTCCGCATCTACGAAGCCCAGGAGATGACCAGCGACCCCCGCTTCCGCGAAAAGGTGCGCCAGGCCATCGGCGACCCGGACTTCGATTTCGGGCGCTTTGCCATCAGCCTCAGCCCCATCTCCGTCGCCGATGGCATCTCGCGCGGCATCCTCACGGTCTCGATCACCGACCCCGTGAAGGCCGATGCCGAGCGCTACCGGACGGCCTTCGTGAACGTTTTCACCGCCGAGTACACCGCGCAGGATGGGCTCTGGCGCACCCGCTTCGTCGACCGCCGCCGCAAGGTGGCCGAGGAAAACACCGCCCAGTTCGAGGCGCTCTACGCGCAACTCAAGGCGAAGACCGACCCGCTCGGCATCTACCTCCCGCCCCTGATCGACGCGCGCGGCACCACCTCGCCATCCACCGCCGACTACGAACAGCAGGCCCAGCTCCGCCGCGAGCTCGCCGAAGTCGAGGGCGCGCTGGGCGCGATTCCCGGCATCTCCCCTGCCGCCGCCGCTGCGGTCGCGGGCAGTGTCCTCGGCCAGCCCGTGGCCGCTGGCGATGCGGCCGCCGCCCTCAGCGCGCGCAAGGCCTCGCTCGAAGCCGCGATCCAGGCGTTCGCCGCCGATACGGTCGCGCTCGCCGAGAGCAAACTCGACCCGGAGACCCTGCGCCTCCTCGATGAAGTGCGCGGCAAGCGCCAGACCAAGGATGAATCGTACGTCCGCCTGGCGAACGCCGAAGTGGCCGTGGGCAGCGCCGAGAGCTACGTGACGGCATCCTACAGCTCATCGGGCGGGCTCGCCGGCTCGATGCTCGGGCGCGTCGCGGTGGCCATCGCGGTCACCATCGTCTTCGGCCTCATCGCCATCTACACTGTCGAATGGCTCAGCCAGGCGCGCGGCTCCTCCGAGCTCTAACCCGCGCCGTCCGCGGCCGCTTTCCCCCATGCGCATCGCCGAAATCAACGAAATCGCCTCTGTGGCCACCGAAATTGGGGCCGGGCTGCGCGCGCGCGGCCACGAGGTGGAGTACTTCCAGCCCCGGCTCTTCGGCGCCCGGCTTCCCTCGGCCGTGAAGCCGGTCACCGCGCCGCTCCGCGCGCTCGATTGGCTCGAGATCGCCCGGCGCGTGCGGCGGGGGAACTACGACGTTGCCCACATCCACTACGCCTACCTGGGCAACCTCGGCCGCCTGGGGCGCTTTCCCTATATCCTCCACTGCCACGGGACCGACCTCCGCGCCCAGGCTGCGTGGACCCGCCCCCTCGTACGGAGCGCCGTGCTTCATGCCCGCCACGTCTTCTACGCCACGCCCGACCTCAAGCCCTTCCTTCAGCCGCTGCGCCCGGATGCCGAGTTCCTGCCCAACCCGGTCGACCTCGAGCGGTTTGCCCCTGCCTCGCCCCCATCGAGCCAGTCCGGCGTCTTCATCTGCTGCGCGCTGACCGCGATCAAGGGCGCGGAAACCATCCTCGAAGCGTGCCGCCTCCTGGCCGAACGCCGGCCCGAACTCCGCTTCACCGCTTACGCCGGCGGGACCTTCGCCCCCCGGTTCGATGCGCTCCCGAACGTCACGCTGATCGCCCCGCAGCCCCGCTGGAAGCTCCCGGGGCTCATCAATGGGCACGCGGTGGTGGCCGGGCAGATGAAGCTCGGCTCCGCCGGCATGGCCGAGCTCGAGGCCATGGCCTGCGGCCGCCCGGTGGTGATGTGGTTCAACGAGCAGGCCGCGTACCCCGAGCCGCCTCCGTTCGTCACGGTCGAGACTGCCGCGGCGATGGCCGGCGCCATCGAACGGCTCGTCGATCGCCCGGCCGAACGCGATGCGCGCGGCGAAGAGGGCCGCGCCTGGGTGGCGAAGTACCACGCGCGCGACCGCATCGCCGCTCGCGTCGAGGCTGTGGCGCGGGCCATTGCCGCGGGCGAACCGGTGCCCCCCGCGGATTGACCGCACTCCTCCCCCTGCTAGGGTGAAGCGATGACGACTCCCACCGCCGCCGGCCGGCTCGACGACGCGCCGCTCACCCTTCCCGAGCGCCCGCTCGTCTCCATCGTCATCCCCTGCCTGAACGAAGAGGACTACATCGTCGCCCTCCTCGATTCGCTCGCCGCCCAGGACTACGGCGCGGGCGATATCGAAGTGCTCGTTGCCGATGGCGGCAGCACCGACCGCACCCGCGACCTGGTGGCCAGCTACCCCTCCCCGTTCCGGCGGCTCGAACTGGTCGAAAACCCCCGCCGCATCACCGTCGCGGGGCTGAACGCGGGCATGGACGCGGCTCGCGGCGATTGCTGGATCATCATCGGCGCGCACAGCAAGGTGCGCCCGGATTTCGTGCGCGAATCGGTGGCAGCGCTCAGGCGGACTGGCGCCGCCTGCGTGGGCGGCCCCATCGAGACCATCGGCGAAGGCACTGCCGGGCTGGCCATCGCCGCCGCCATGTCCTCGCCCTTCGGCGTTGGCAATGCGAAGTTCCGCTACGCCGAGACCGAGGGCGAAGTCGATACCGTCCCCTTCGGTTGCTACCACCGGAAGGTGTGGGAGGTTGTTGGGCGGTTCGATGAGACGGTGGATGGGGCCGATGAAGACAGCTACAACGCCCGCCTGATCGAGGCGGGTGGCAAGATCTGGCTCACACCCGCCATTCGCAGCACGTACTATCCGCGGCACACGTTCAGGGCGCTCGCCAGGCAGTACCGGGAATACGGCGCGGCCAAGGGCACCCTCCTGGCGCGTGGCCGCCCGCTCCAACCGCGCCACTTCGCGCCGGCGCTCATGGTCGCGGGAGGGCCGGGCCTCTGGCTGCTCGGGCGCTTCTCCTCCAAGGCGCGCTGGCTGCTGCGCATCCTTGGCGCGGCCTACGTGGGCGGTGGTGTCCTGATGGCGCGAAGGGCGGCCGCGAAGAACGGCGCCAACCCGGCGCTCACCTTCGCCGCCATGGCCACGATGCACGTCTCCTATGGCGTCGGGTTCATCGCCGGGTGGTGGAGAGAGCGCCAGCAGTAGGCCCCGGGCCAGCGGCACATGCAGACACGGAGAGGCGGGGCCCCATCGGAGCCCCGCCTTCACGTCCGCTTGGCGGTGGACGCTACCGCTTACGGCGGCCCGGGATCCGGGCAGCCGCTACTCCGGCTGCCGGGAGCGCCAGGAGCAGCCCCGCGGCGAGGTACCAGGCGGAACGATGGCCCGTTTCCGCCCGGGAGTTGCCCGTGCGCGGTGGGAGTGGCGTTGGCCCGGCGCCTGTGGGTCCCCCTTGCTGCCCCTTGCCCGGCGGCTCGGGCGTGGCGATGGAGGTCTTGGCCGGTACCGGGGTGGTTGGCGTTGCCGTCGGGGTAGGCTCAGGGGTGCTGCTGGCCGGGGTCGGCGTCGCCGGCACCGGGGTGCTGGCCGGTTCCTGTGGCGCTTCCGGTACTGGCGGGTCGAACCAGCCGGGATCGAACGGGCCGGGCCAGGGGAAGAAGGGATCGCCGGGCCCCGGGCCGGGGTCTGGAGACGGGCCGGGATCGGGTTCCGGCGGCGCCGCCACGATCCAGACGCAGACGCGCCAGATCGGGTGCTGGGCCGAGATCACGACGGTCCCACCGCCAGGTGTGTAGTCCGCGGGGTTCTGCGGGCACTGCTCCCACGGGTCATCCGTCTCCATCGCGTAGTACCCCTTCACCACCATGCCCGGCAGCGGGGGATTGTCGCCGATGACGGAGTAGGCGCCAGCCGGGAGGTCTGTCCGCGCGCCGCTGGCACTTGCGGCCTCGATGCCGAGAGAAAGCCAGCTGAAGTCCATATCGCCGGGGCCATTGACATACCCGGTGGGGCCGTACTGGCTGTTCACCTTCACTCCGAGGACGCTTCCCGGCAGCGGCTCCGCCTGGGTCACCTTCACGCAGACCGCCCAGGCCGGGTGCATGGCGTTCAGGTACACGATCCCCACCGGGCCGTATGCCTGCGGGTCGGCGGGGCAGGTGGGATCGGGACTGGTCGACTCGAAACTCGCGTAGCCGACCACCATCCAACCCGGGGCCACGGGATTGCCAGCGGTGACCAGGTAGTTGACCGGGTCGACCCCGGTGACGGAACCCGTCACCGAGGTCGAGTCCACGCCCCAGTCGGCCCAGGTTGCGTTGAACGCCTGCCAGTTCTTCACCGTGCCCGTCCAGGGGACACCGGCAGGCCCCATGACCTTCACGGTCAGCCGTGTATCGGGCACGGCTCTGGCAAGCCGCGGGTGGGCGCCGCTTGCGACGGCCCCCGCCAGGATGATCGCCAGCAGCGCCCCGAAGAGCGCAAACCGGCGGAGGAAAACGGTGCTGTTCACCAGACACTCCTTGCGTTTGTCTGGCGGCAGTCTCGCCGCAGGCGGCGCCGGCGATGTACGGAGAGCTACGTATACGTACTACGGATCTTGTGTGAGCCCGTTCACAATGGCCCAGGTGATCCCTTCGGCCCGGTTTCGCGCCCCGATCTTGGCGTAGGCGTGTTCGAGGTGCTTTTCGACGGTGCGGCGGCTCAACACGAGCTGGCTGGCGACCTCGGCCGCGGTGTGCCCTCGCGCGATAAGGGCGAGCACCTCCCGCTCACGCTGGCTCAGCTCGGTGGCGGCGGCCGGCGCCCGGCGCCTGGCGGGGGCGGTCCGCAGCGCGGCCCGTGCCCGCGCCGCGGTGGATGCCATGCCAACCATCCCGGCGATGGAGAGGGCTTCCTCGATCATTGCGGCGCCCGCGGGATCACCCTCTTCCCGCTGCTGGAGCCCGAGTTCGAGGAGGGCCAGGGCCAGGGCCGGGCGGGCGCGCATGGCGGCTGCCGTGCTCCGCGCCTGGCGGAGGTGATCGGCCGCGGCGGGCAGGCCCAGGAAGGCTGCCGCCCGGCCGAGGTAGAGCGAACCCGGCCCCCAGGTCCCCTGCCCGGGCCCCGTGACAACCATCATGCCGGCGTACGGCAGGAGCAGCCGGTAACACTTCTCGGCCAGTGCCCGGTCTCCGAAGTGGTCAATCGCCATATCGATGACCATGGCAAGGGAGGGCAGGTAGCCCCCATCCCGCCGCAGGTTCTCGAAGTCGATCCCCTCCAGCTCTGCCGCCGCCTCCGTCGTCCGCCCCGAGAGGGAGAGGGTGTAGGCGAGCCCGATGCGAAACGCCGGGTGCAGGACTCGCGCCCCGGTCGCGGTCCGCGAAATGGGCGCATCGGGCGCCACTTGCCCCCTGGCGCCCCGCAAAATGACCGAAAGCGTCGCGACGGCCGCGGTCAGGAGTCCGGGGAACTCGGTGAGGGATGTCCGGAGCGCGCCAAGCAGTTCCTCGCCACGGCCGAAGTTGCCGCCGGAGATCTCGTGGTCGGCGCGGCACATCGTGGCCACCATGTCCCAATAGCGGTCGGCCGTTTCGCCGCAGGCCCGGACCAGCGCGGCCAGGTGCGCGTCGCGCCCGGCCGAGTCGGCGGCGAGCAGGCAATCCACATACCGCCGCCAGTGCCCCATCGCGCGGATCACCGGCGAACGATGGCGCTGGGTCAGGCCAACCAGATCCTCCGAAATGGCGAGCGCGCGTGGCAGCTCCGCGGGCAGCTCCATTGCGGTGTGCAAGGCAAACAGCGAATAGGCGAGCGGCTCGGGCGAAGCGAGCCCCCGCGCCCGTTCCACTTCCGCCTCGGCTTCGGCCCGGTATGTTGCTGGCCAGCTCCAGCAGTAGTGGCGCATGCGCCGGGCCCGCAGCATCGCCTGCTGAACCTCATCGAGCGGTTCGGCTGCCAGGGCGGCCGTGATCGCATCGATCACGCCCACTACGCTCGGGTGTGGGGTGCCATCGCCCACCGGCCGCATGGCATAGGCGTGCTCTTCCCAGGCACCGAGGAGCTCGTACCGGCGCCCCGGGGGCGCGCCCTCGAAGGCCTCGCGGGCGGCCTGGGCTGCGGCGACATATCCGCCCGGCCATCGCGTCGCGCTCACCTGCTCGTCCATCCTGGGGCGATGGTACAGTCCCACCTTTGCCAGGAGTAGCGGTTGTGCTGGCGTCGGCTGGCGAAACTGCAAGCGGCCCTCCTCCGAAAGGGGGAGCCGCTCTGTGCCGGTCGTCACAGATTCCGGGCGCCGGCCCGTGGCACCCTGCGCCACATGCATACCGCACCAGTGCCCGTGTCGGTGCGGGGAAGGGTCTTCGCTTTCGATGCGTTCGAGCTCGATATCCCCGGATTCGAGCTCCGCCGCCAGGGCAGCCCCGTTCCCCTTGAGCCCCAGGTCTTCGAAGTCCTTGCCTTCCTCGTGGAGAACGCGGGCCGCGCGCTTTCGAAGCAGGAGCTGCTCGACCATGTCTGGCCCGAGCGCTACGTCACCGAAGCCGCACTCAACAGCCGCGTGATGGCCGCCCGCAAGGCGCTGGGCGATAACGGCCAGGCCCAGCGCTACATCAAGACGGTGCACGGCCGGGGCTACCGCTTCTTCGGGACGCTCGAAGAGCAACCGCTCCCGGCTGCCCCGGCCGGCGCCGTGCCGGCGCGTCTCCCCGCCCGGCTGCCGTTCCCGGCGCCCGCCACGCCCTTCATCGGCCGCGAAGCCGACCTCCAGCGGCTCATGGACCTGCTGGAAGGGGATGCCCGCCTCCTGACCATCGTGGGGGCCGGCGGCATGGGGAAGACGCGCCTCGCCAGCGAGCTCGCGGCTCGGCTGGCCGCCGCGGGCCGCCCCGTCGCCTTCGCCGCCCTCGAAACCTCGACCGCCCCAACCTTTGCCGCCGATATCGCCGCGGCCACGGGCTACAAGCCGCGCACCACCGGTGTCGCGGCCGAAGTCGTGCAGCACCTGGCGGGGCTCGAACTCATCCTGGTGCTCGACAACATCGAGCACGTCATCGAGCCGGCCCGCGGGTTCCTCCAGGGCCTGCTCGCTGCCGCGCCTTCCGTTCGCGTGGTTGCCACCTCGCGCGCGGTGGTTGGCCTCCGCCAGGAGTGGGTCTACCGCGCGACCGGCCTGGCCGTCGAATCGGCCGCCGGCGAGACGCCGGAGGCCGTGCGCCTCTTCATCGAGCGGGCCCGCCAGGCCCAGGCCTCGGCCGGCGTCTCCGCCGATGAGCTGGATGCGGTCACGCGAATCTGCCGCCAGGTCGATGGCATGCCGCTGGCCATCGAGCTCGCCGCCGCGCTCACCCGCTATGTCGGCGCCGCCGAAGTGGCCGCGCTCGTGCAATCCGACGTTTCCGCGCTCGAAGTCGACCTCCCCGATACGCCCGCGCGCCACCAGAGCATCACCGCGCTGATGGAGGAGAGCCTGCGCCACCTCGGCGATCGTGAGCGCGAGGTCCTGCGCGCGCTGGCGGTGTTCGAAGGCGGGTTCACGAGCGATGCCGCCTGCACGGTTGCTGGCGCCTCGCTCCCCGTGCTGCGCTCGCTTGCCGACCGGTCGCTCTTGCAGTGCGCGGGCGGCCGGTTCGCGCTCCATCCATTGATGCGCCAGTTCCTCTGTTGCCAGGCCGCGAGCCGCGACGGGCTGCAGGAGGCACACGCCACCTACTACGGGCGCTTCCTGGCCGCGCGCACGGGCGCGCTGGAGAGCGACGGGCAGGTCGCCGCCACGGCCGCGATCGATGCCGAGTTCGCGAACGTCCTCGCTGCCTGGCGGTGGGCCTGCACCCACGGGCGCACCGGCCTGATCGATGAGGCGCGCTACCCGCTCTTTGCCTACCTCACCTTCCGCGGGCGCTTCTTCGAGGCGCACGAAATCGGTGGCATGGCCATCCAGGCCCTCGAAGCCGCGGGCGACCCGGGCAAGCCCATCCTCGCAGCGCTCCTCACCCACTACGTCTGGACGCTCTTCCGCATCGGCAGGCCGGGCGAGGCCGTCGCCATGATCGCCCGCGCCCAGCGGCTCTTCGCCGAATCGGGCGCCGAACCGGGACCGGGCATGGGCACCGACCCCCTGACGGTCGTCGCGGCCCTGCGGCTCGGCGCCGGCCAGTACAGCGAGGCGTACGCCGCCGCCTCGGCGGCCCTTTCCCGCGCACACGCGCGCGATGACCGCATCGGTGTGGCGTTCGCCTCGTGGCTCGCCGGTTGCGCCAGGCTGCGCGAGGCAAACCTGGAAGTCACGGCAGACGCTGCCGGCCACCACGTCTACCTGCCGGCTGCTGACGCGGCCGCGAGCGGCCACCTGGAGGAGGCGATGCGCCTGACCGGCCAGGCCGCGATGATCCTCGAGGCGGCGGGCGAAACCTGGCTCCGCGGCTTCGTGGAGATCGAGCGCGGCCTTGCCGCCTGCGCCAATGGCGACCGCGCCGGCGCCATCGAGCACCAGCGCCGGGCCTACCTCCTCCGCAAGCAGCTCAACGACCCCCAGGGGATGGGGAGCGCGCTGGTGTACCTGGCCGACACCATGAGCGGCCTGGGCCAGTACGGCGACGCCCGCGCCATGCAGGCCGAGGCCCGCCGCTACTTCCATGCCACCGGCGATGCAACCGGCCTCACCGAGGTCGACCGCAGCGAGGGCATGCTCGAGCGCGCGACCGGCAACGAAGAGGCAGCAATCGAGCGACTGCTGGCCTCCCTCCGGGCCAGCGTCTCGCTCGCGTTCACCAACAACGTGCTCTCGGTCGCCCGCGGCCTTGCGCTCATCCTCGCCGACTGGGGCGAGTACGAGACCGCACTTCGCGCGCTCGGCTACGTGGCCATCCATCCCTCGACCACGCCCTTTTCCCGCGCGCTCGCCCGGCGCGACCTGGCGGAGGTGATGCGCCGCAGCGCCCTGCCCGCGCCCGGGGAGCTCCCCGCGCTCGATGCCATCGGCCTGGCCGCGCTGGCCAGCGAGCTGGATGGGGCGATCCGCCGCGGCCCCGGCCGGTCACGCGAGTATGCCTGTGCGGTGGCCGGCGCCCTGGCCCACGCTCACGCCGCTGCCTGATCCATCGCCCGTGCGCCCGTGCGATCATCCCCGCCTCTCGTGAGCGCCCTGTGTAAGAATTTCCGCGCCTGCCTGTCCTACCATCGAAGCCCGCCTGCTTCGACGGCCTGGCGGGCTTCGACCAACCGGGGAAACCCGGCGCGCGGTGGCGCGGCAGAGGAGTGGCATGGACCAGCTCGCTGAATCGAGCCTTGTGGAGCTGGCAAAGGCAGGCGATCAGCACGCCTTCGCCGAGCTCTACAACCGCTACTTCGACCCCGTCTACGACTTCGTCGCCCGCATGACGCGGAACCGCGACGAAGCGGCGGACATCGCCCAGGACACCTTCCTGAAGGCGATGAACGCGCTCGGCGGGCTTCAGAAGGGCGCGAGCTTCAAGAGCTGGATCTTCACCATCGCCCGCAACACCGCGCTCAACCGGCTCG
>CAYUVT010000035.1:0-20011 GCA_964448165.1 uncultured Anaerolineaceae bacterium
CCGATGCCGTACGGTCCCCCGGTCCATCCCGTGTTGACGAGCCAGAGGCCCGGCCGGTGGCGGTCGATCTTTTCGGACAGGAGCTGGGCGTAGCGGGAAGGCGGAAGGCTCAGGAACGGCGCCCCGAAGCAGGGTGAAAAGGTGGCCACGGGCTCGTCCACCCCCCACTCGGTGCCCGCGAGTTTCGCGGTGTAGCCGCTCATGAAGTAGTACATGGCCTGCTCCTTCGTCAGCCGGGCAATCGGAGGCAGGACGCCGAAGGCGTCGGCTGAAAGGAACACCACGTTCGAGGGGTGCGGGCCGACGCCGCTCTCCACGGCGTTTGGCAGGTGGGCGAGGGGATAGGACACCCGGGTGTTTTCTGTGATCGAGCCGTCCTCCCACCTGGGGAAACGACTCACCGGGTTCACTACCACGTTTTCGAGGATCGACTCGAATTGGTTTGCCGCTTGGAAGATGAGCGGCTCTTCCTCAGAAGACAGGCGAATGCATTTGGCGTACGAACCTCCTTCGATGTTGAAGATCCCGTCAGCGGACCAGCCGATCTCGTCGTCGCCAATCATCCCGCGTTCCGGGTCGGTCGCCAGCGTGGTTTTTCCCGTGCCGGAGAGCCCGAAGATGACGGCTGCATCGCCTCCCACTCCGAGGGTGGCGGAGGCATGCATCGAAAGCACATCCTGTTTTGGGAGAAGAAAGTTCATCACAGAGAACACGGACTTTTTCAGCTCGCCCATGTACCTGGTGCCGCCGATCAAGAGCGTCCGCCGCGCGAACGAGATGCAGATGAACACCTCCGAACGCGTGCCATCCCGTTCTGGCATTGCCTGAAAGTCAGGGGCATGGACAATCGTGAACTCCGGCACGAACGACTCGTACTCGTCCGAGAGATGGAGCACACGCGGCAGGATGAACATGTTGCGCACGAACAGGGCATGCGCCGGGCTGTCGGTAATCGTGCGCACGGCGAGGCGGTGCTCGGGGGCTGCGCCGACATAGAGATCCTGGACGTAGAGCTCTCGTTCAGCGAGATGGTCCGCAACCAGCCGGTAGAGCGCATCAAACGTGTCTGGCTCCAGGGGATGGTTCACGTCGCCCCACCAGATCTCGCCCTCCGTTTCGGGCTCACGGACGACGTACTTGTCTTTCGGGCTCCGTCCCGTGTACGGCGAGCTGTCGACCGACAGCGGGCCCCTGTGGGCGACCACGCCCCGGTCGCGCTTCAGCGTGTGCTCGTAGAGCATCGGCACGGGCAGGTCCCAGTGCACGTCGCCCTGGGGCTGCATTCCGTGAGCTGTTAGATTTCTCATCAAGCACCTCCGCGAGCGGCACGTCGACACCAATCCGGGGCTACTGTTGGCGCTGGCGTCGTTCGGGGCGAACGCCGGTGGCTCGTCTACGCGTTCGATACTACTGTAGTCGTAAGGGGTGGCTTCAAGCCTACGGAGGCCCGCCGGCGGCCGTGGCTGGAGATTGCAAGCACACGAAGCCGGCGACGATCGGCTGCTATGATTGCACGGCTCTTCGACCTGGATGCGGTGCTCTTCGACCTCGATGGTGTGCTGACTTCGACGGCCGCGCTCCATGCCGCCGCATGGAAATCGACCTTCGACCGGGTCCTTGGGGAGCTCGCGGGCCTTGGCCAGGGCGAGCAGCGACCGTTCAACGACGAGGACTACCGGCGCTATGTCGACGGCATGCCCCGCTCCGACGGTGTCCGGAGCTTCCTCGCCTCACGCGGGATCGTCTTGCCCGAGGGTGAGGCTGGCGATCCACCCTCCCGACTCACCGTCGCCGCCGTGGCGGCAGGCAAGGACGCGCTCTTGCAAGCGAGTCTTGCCCCGGGCGGCATCACGGCGTTTCCCGGCTCAGTTGCTCTCGTCCGGCAATTGCGCGCTCGAGGCACTCGGGTCGCGGTTGTGTCTGCGAGCCGCAATTGCGGTGCCATCCTGCGGGCGGCCGGGATCGATGACCTCTTTGATGCCCAAGTTGACGGGTTGGTTGCCGCGGACCTAGGGCTGAGAGGCAAGCCTGCTCCGGACACATTCCTTGCCGCGGCCCGCCAGTTAGGAGTCGAACCGGCTCAAGCGGCCGTCGTCGAGGATGCGCTCGCCGGGGTGGAGGCAGGCCGCGCGGGTGGCTTCGCCCTCGTGATTGGGGTCGACCGGGCTGACGCCAGGCGCCAACTGCTCGAGCATGGCGCCGATATCGTCGTCCGTGACCTCGCGGAGCTGCTGGAGCATGAGGGGGAGACCGGCAAGCTGTGATGAAGCACCGCGCCGTCAAGCGACCTCTCATCGATGACTATCCGGTCCACCCGTGGCAGTTGATCGAGAGCGGTTTCCACGCCGGCGACCTTCCCCTGTCTGAGACGCTGTTCGCCCTTGCCAACGGCTACCTCGGCGTCCGCGGCTCGCTCGAAGAGGGCCTGCCGAGCCACGAGCACGGCACGTTCATCAACGGCTTCCATGAGACGTGGCCGATCGTGCACGGCGAGGAGGCGTACGGGCTTGCCTCGGTTGGGCAGACGATCGCGGGCCTTCCCGATGCCACGGCCATCACCCTATACATAGATGACGAACCGATGGTGTTGTCCAGCGGTCGGCTGCTCGCCCACGAGCGGCGCCTCGACCTCCGCAACGGCGTGCTCGAACGTGACCTCCACTGGGAGTCGCCGTCCGGCGTGGAACTGCGCGTGCGGTCACAGCGGCTCGTTTCATTCGTCCACCGGCACGTGGTCGCATTTCGCTTCGAGGTCACCGTCATGGCCGGGCGTGGCCGGGTGGCCCTGTCGTCAAGCCTCGTAAACCGCCAGGGCGAGACGGCCAGGCACGAGCTCGATCCGCGGCGTGCCGCTTCGCTCGCCACAGCGATCGAGCCGGTGCACTGGGAAGCGGTCGATGGCCGGCTCGTCCTCAGCTGCCGGACGCACAACAGCGGGATGGCCGCTGTGTGCGCGGCACAGCATGTGGTGGTTGCGAACTCCGAAATCCAGCGCACCTGTCGGGCCGCGCCGGATGAGGTCGCAGCGGAATACGCGATCGAGGTAACGCCCGGGAGCACGCTCCGCCTGGACAAGTTCGTGGCCTATCACGCCGCCGCCGAGGCGCCGCTCGCCGATCTCGCCGAGCGGGTGGAGCGCACGCTTCAGGTCGCCGCCACGGAGGGCTTCGACAGCCTGCTGGCGGACCAACGCCAGCGCCTCGACGAGTTCTGGGATCGGTCGGACATGCGCATCGAGGGAGACCCCGCCATCCAGCAAGCGGTGCGGTGGAACCTCTTCCAGCTTGCGCAAGCGACCTTCAGGACAGATGGCCAGGGCGTGCCGGCCAAGGGACTGACAGGGCGAGGCTACGACGGCCATTACTTCTGGGACACCGAGATCTACCTGCTCCCGTTCCTCATCCACACCAATCCCCACATCGCCCGCGACCTTCTACGCTTCCGGTACGGCATGCTCGACGCGGCCCGCAGGAAAGCGCGAATTGTCGGCGAGCTGGGAGCGCTGTTCCCCTGGCGGACCATCAATGGCGAGGAGGCCTCCGCCTACTACTGGGCGGGGACGGCCCAATACCACATCGATGCCGACGTCGCCTACGCACTAGGCAAATACGTCGAGCTGACGGGGGACCAGGAAGCGTTGCGAGATTTCGGGGCGGAGATCCTCGTCGAGACCGCCCGTCTCTGGTCGAGCCTGGGCTTCCATTCGGCCGACACGGGCGCGTTCCATATCCACGGAGTCACGGGGCCGGATGAGTACACCACGGTCGTCGACGACAACACGTACACCAACCTTATGGCCCGCGAAAACCTCTCCTACGCGGCCAAGGTGATCGAGGACCTGCATGGCGCCGACCCGGAGTGGTACCGGGGATTCAGCGAGCGCCTAAAGCTCGAGTCGTCCGAGATTACCGAATGGCGCCGGGCGGCCGAGGCGATGTTTATCCCGTACGACGAGACCCGCGGCGTCCACCCACAGGATGCACACTTCTTTGAGAGGGAGGTGTGGGACTTCGACGCGACGCCTCCAGAGAACTACCCGCTCCTTTTGCACTACCATCCCCTCGTCATCTACCGCTTCCAGGTGCTGAAACAGGCCGACGTCGTCCTGGCCATGCTGCTGCTCGGCAACCGCTTCACACCCGAGCAACGTCGCGCCAATTTCGCCTACTACGAGCCGATAACGACCGGCGACTCCTCCCTCTCGCACGCGGTGCAGAGCATCATGGCGGCTGAGGCGGGGGAAAGTGACCTCGCGCTGACGCACTTCGGGCACGCGCTCTTCATGGACCTCGGCAACTGGGCCGGCAACGCCGAAGATGGGGTGCACATCGCCTCAGCCGCCGGGGTCTGGCTCGCGCTGGTCTACGGGTTCGCGGGGCTGCGGGACCATGGCGGCAAGCTCCGTTTCGACCCGCGCCTTCCCGTCACCTGGCAGGAGCTCGCTTTCTCGCTCCGTGTCGGCAACCAGGCACTCGCGGTCCGGCTGAACTCCGAAACCATCGCTTTCGGCTGGAGCGGGCCAGAGCCGTTTCCGGTCACAGTGGGAGGGACGGAATTCACGATCCCGGCGGGTGCAGATCTGACGGTCTCGCTCCACCAAGGGCGCGCTTCACTGGGATGAGCGAGCATCGGACTGACCCCTGGGCCAGCTGCCCGATGGGCATTCACGCACGCTCCGCTCGGAGCCACGAAAGCCTTTGGGGTGGCCACGGCCGCTGGCTGGTCACGCTCATCCAGGCGCCTGCAACGGGACGACATTTGCGGTCGAGTGGTGGGGGTCGGAGACCGGAGACGAGTTGTCGTCGCCGTTGAGGGCATCTCGGATTGCGGGGCCAATCCAGAGCGTGGAGACCGTGAACATGACGGCGAATATCGCAAGCGCGATGCCGGGCGCGAGCCAGGTGCCGAAGCGCCGCTTCAGTCGCCAGAGAAGCGGCAGGGTCAGAACAAAGCCGAGTGCGCCGAAGAGGATGCTCCCACCCGTGCCAGTGAGCAGCGCCGCCCCGGCGATGGGCCCGACGTGGTGGAGAACGTGTGGAGTGATGCCGGCGACCGTCCCCATCGCCCCCGAGAGGGCGCCATACAACCGCCCCATCCAGCCTCGATGCGGCTGGGTTGGGGTTGCATCGGTATTCCGCCTCCCAATGCCGGACCGCAGATCGTCTTGCAGGCTCTCCAACGACATGCCCTTTCGCCTCCAGATACTACCGCCTGTGGTAATTGTGCTGCCGTTGGCCGGCTCCGCCAAACGCCGATCGGCCCATTTTGCGATGCCCCTCCGGCCGCCCACTGCCGGGGACAATGCAATGGGGCTCGCTACGGTTCGGTGAGGGGAGGCCGTTCGAGATACCGGACGTCGCATGACCGTGCGCGAGCGCCCGATCCAGCCTCGGGGTGAGTCTGGGGCGGACTCGATTACCTGGCGGCCAACCCTTGCGGCGGTGCCCGCCTTAACTCCACGCCACAAGTCAACACCGCAAGCTGCGTTATAGGGTTGCCCCGTTTCGGCGGACAGGTTTCTTAGGCCGTTTGTGTGGCCATCAACCGTGTTGCCTGCGTGACCTCGTACTCGGCGGGTGGGCGGTAGCCCAGCGTGGAGTGGAGACGCTGGCGATTGTAGAAGACCTCGATGTACTCGAAGACGGCTCGCTGGGCGGCTGCCCGGGTGGGCCATCCCTGGCGATGGAGCAGCTCGAGCTTGAGGGTGGCGAAGAAGCTCTCGGCGACGGCGTTGTCCCAGCACTGCCCGACGCGGCTCAACGACTGGGTGATGCCGTGGGCGCCCAGGAGCGCGGCGAACTCGCGCGAGGTGTACTGGCTGCCCCGGTCGGAGTGGAAGACGAGGCCCGGCTGCGGCCGCCGGCGCTTGAGGGCCATCGTCAGGGCTTCACAGACGAGGCTCGCCCGCATGTGCTCGGCCATGGCGAAGCCCACAACCATGCGGCTGGCCAGGTCGATCACGGTCGCCAGGTAGAGCCACCCCTCCCAGGTGCGGATGTAGGTGATGTCGCCGACCCAGGCGCGATTGCGCTCGAGCTCCTCCGGCGCGAAGGCGCGCCCCAGCAGCTCCTGGGCCACTGGCGTGGCGGCCGGGTCCGCGACGGTTGTCTTCCGGGTCCGCCGCTTCTGACGGCCCACAAGCCCGCACTTCGCCATCAGGCGGGCCACGCGCTTCCTGCCGCAGCGGACGTCTTCGCGTTGGAGCTGGCGGTGCACCCGCGGCGCGCCGTAGGTGCCGCGGCTCGACTTATAGATGCGGACGATGCGCTTCTGGAGCGCCTGGTCGCTCAGCTCGCGCTGTGAGGGAGTGTGCGTCGACCACTGGTGGTAGGCGGACCGGGAGACCTTCAGGAAGGCGCACGCCTTGACCGCGCTGCGCCCGCCGGCCTGCTCCGCGGCGATGAACCGGTAGCGGCTCATCGCGTCTCCCTCGCGAAGAAAGCCGCTGCTCGCTTCAGGAGGTCGCGCTCCTCGCGCAAGGCGCGGTTCTCTTTGCGCAGGCGGGCGAGCTCCTGACGCTCGGCGGTCGTCAGGCCGTCGCGCTTGCCGTTGTCGATGTCGGCCTGTGCCACCCAGTGGCGCACCGCCGTCTCGGTGAGATCGAGGTCGCGACAGACCTGACCGATGCTCTTGCCGCTCGTGCGGCAGAGCGCGACGACGTCAGCCTTGTACTGGTCCGTGAACGCGCGCCGCGGCCGGCGCGCTGCTCCTGGCTCTTCCATCTTTGGACATCCTTCCCGGCCGTTTCGGCCATGGTGTTGGATGTCCGCCAAACCGGGTCAAGCCCATTACCTTGCGGGCTGGCGACTACCGTTGCTCTGCTTAGCCGGGGCCGCCGAGCCATCGGAGGTAGGGGTCAAGATCAGGAAGCAGCTCGGCCGACTGAGACAAGAAGACGAGCCCGACGACCAAGCTGAAGACGGCAGCCACAACGCCGACCGCGACGTAGATGAGCTGGCGGCGCTGGGCGGAAATGAACCCGGTGGTGGACGCCACCGTGACGACCGAGTTTGAGATCAAGAGGCCGACCACGAAGACAAGCAGGGTCGCGACGGACATGCCCTTCGATCCCGCACCGACCGCGGCCCCGATGATGAGCACCTGGGTCCCCGTCTCGGCGCCCACGCCGTGAATGAGCCCGATCCCGTATGCCGTGCGGGCACCGTACTGCTGTTCTGAGGCGGGCGCGTGGGCGTGCTCATGAGCGCGCCCCATCACCTTGTCGGTGGCCCAGCGCCACGCGCGGCCAGTGCCCGCAAACACGAGCATCCAGCGGCTTCGCATGCGGAACTCACCGCCACGGAAGTACCGAAAGACCGAGTAGAACAGGTAGACGGCCAGAAGGAGAAGCGTGACGCCGACTACCCGTTCCATGATCGGGTCGATCCAATCGGGCAGGATCTCCTGGAACAGGATCGCCGCCAGGCCCAGCACAACGACCATCGATCCATGCCCGAGGGCGTACATCGTCCCGAGGAACAGCGGTGTCCGGTGGTGGCGCGCGTAGCGGGCCACCACCTCGAACGACGCCGGCTCTCGATCCGGCAGTTGCACATGGGCCAGACTGCTACTTCCGTGGCCGGCGCCGACAGGCGCGCCTTCAAGCTCCCAACTCGAGCCAGACCGGCTCAAGACGATCGCGCGCTCCTCGGCCAGACCACGTTCCTGGGCGGGCGCCATCGCGGTGGCGCTCGTGATGTCCGTGATTGCGGCGATGTGGTCCCAGTCGATGCCGTGCCTGATGCCAAGAGCCAGCGCGCCGCCCAGGATGGCGAGTGTCCCACCGATGCCAATCGTCAGGAAGGGTAGCGAGAGCAGTGCCTGCATGATGCGAGCTGCCTCCGGCCCGAGTTGCCGCGGGATCGTACTGAGCCCGGCCTCGTCCTGCAATCAGTTGCAGTTACAGGTTACTGCAGACTTGTGTGCGGTTCCCCACACAAGTCTCACTTCTCGCGAGCGGTAGGCGGGCTTGAAGAGCGACCGAATGGCCCACGATCGGACGATCGCCTGGCCCTACGTCTTCCCATGGGTGGGTCGATATTAGAAGCACTACGACAAGGAGTAGTACAGTGACCGAACATGACACCCACGGTGGCTCACCAAGCCAACACGGAGACAACGGCGGATTCGCGATGATGGCCCTGATGATGGCCTGCTGCATGGCGGTCGTGCTGCTCTTCTTGCTTATCCCGGTGGTAGGCTGGCCCATCGGGCTGACCATCGGTGCGGCGGGGTTCATCGCTATGCTCTTTGCCCACCAGCGGCTAATGGGCCACGGCGGCCATCATTGAGCAACAGCCGGTGCGACTGGCGCCGTCCTCGAATCGCGAGAGGAGGCGGATGTTAGGCCTCCGCTCGAACGCCCGGCGACATCGCTACCGCGAGATCTTGTCCACACTCTCCCGGCACGGCCTCGGCGCATTCCTGAACGAGGCGGGGCTCGGCCGGGCGGTGCCGTTCCAGTGGGGGCTCCTGGGACATGGGCGCCGCGACGCGCCCTACACGACCGCCGAGCATCTCCGGCTGGCGATGGAGGATCTCGGCACAACCGCCATCAAGCTCGGCCAGATCCTGAGCACCCGGCCGGACTTCGTCGTTCCGGAGTACATCGCGGAGCTCGGGAAGCTGAGAGACCGCGTGCCTCCGGTCCCGACGGAAGCCGTCATCGCGATCATCGAGCGAGAGCTTTCAGGAAAGGTCGAGGACCTTTTCGCCGAGTTCGACCGAGAGCCCGTCGCCGCGGCGTCGATCGGGCAAGTCCACGGCGCCGTGCTTCACGATGGCACCCGGGTCGTCGTGAAAGTCCAGAAGCCGGGCGTCGCTGAGACGGTGGCCGAGGACCTTGGGATCTTGGCAGACCTGGCGCGGCGGGTATCCGGCGGACGCTTTGCATCCTTCTACGACCTCGAAGCGCTTGTCGACGACTTCGCGTGGACGCTGCGCTCGGAGCTCGACTATGTCCGTGAAGGACGCAACGCCGACCGGCTGCGCGAGATCCTCGGAGATCAAGTCACCATTGTTGTGCCTGCCGTCCGCTGGGAACTGACTACCGGGACGGTCCTCGTGCTGGAGAGAATGGACGGCACGCGGCTCACCGAGGTGGCTGAGCTGCCGGCCGATATAGACCCCCGGAGCCTCGCTCGGGCGGGCGCGGAGGCGCTTCTCACGCAGGTCTTCGAAGCCGGCTTTTTTCACGCAGATCCCCATCCGGGCAATTTCCTCGTCATGCCTTGCGGTCGGCTGGCGATGCTCGATTTCGGGATGGTTGGCTATCTTGATGACGAGCTGAAGCTCCGGCTGATGCAGCTGCTCGACGCAGCCGTCCGCCAGGACGCGGCGGACGCAACGGATGCGCTCGAAGCGCTCGGGGTAGTCCGGACGGCTGCCAGCCGGGACTCCGTGCGCCGCGACCTACAGCACCTCCTTGACAGCTACTACGGGCTCTCGCTGAGCGAGCTCGATGTCTCGGCGTTCCTTAACGACCTCCTCGGGGTCATCCGGCGGAACCATTTGCAGCTCCCGACAGAGCTCGCGCTCGTCCTGAAAACGATCGGGATGAGCGAGTCGCTCTGGCGCCGCCTCGACCCGGACCTCAACCTGGCCCTGATCGCCGAGCCGTTCGCGAGGAGAGCTCGCTCACCACGTGCGGCTGTCGGGACCTGGCGGAGGCGCATGTCGGATGCCGGGAAGCAGTCCGCGATCGCGGCGGCGGCGCTGCCTGGCCAGGTGTCACGCATCGCAGCGCGCCTCGACCGTGGCGAGCTCGAACTCGCGCTCCGTCATCGCGACCTGGACGAGTATCTGGAGCGCGTCGGGGCGATCGTCGGCCGCCTGGCGATGGCCATCCTCGCCAGCTCCTTCATCGTTGGTGTTGCGATCATCGGCGTGGCCGAGGAGCCGCCCGGCTGGGGACTGATCGCGCCGGTGTGGTTTGGCGGCGGCACCCTCGCCGTGGCCGGGCTGATGGCGAGGTTTGTCCTGCTCGGGCGCCGCCGCGCCCGCCATTAGCACGTGCGCGCCTTGCTCGCTGGAGGGGAGTCGCTGGGCCTCTGTGCGGTGCCTACACGGAGTGCGTCTTGGTACTGCTCACGGTTGCTCGTTGAGCTTCTGGCAAAGAGCGAAGAGGCCTTAGCATCGGATCCTCGAAGTGGAGACCACCCACGAGATACCAGGCAGCCTTCATCCGCCGCTCGCTGAATTGAATGCAGTGCTCGAGGCTGATGACGCGCACGCCGCCGCCATGGGCAGCCGCGACGGAACTACCGAAGGCAACGAGCCGGACCCGGCAGGGAAGGCCGGGTGCCATTGTCAGATGCGTCTCGCCGTCCCGGAGAACCCGGTCGGCAGCGTCGCTCACGTCCCGCTCCGGGCGGCATCCGAGCCTCCGAATCGCGAACGCGCCCGTGTCAGTGCGACGCAGACCGGGATTCAGCTCGGCGCGCCCCTCCTTCACCTCGCCGATGATCACGTCAACGCCGTCCTCCTCCACCTCGATGTCAGCATCGAGGCGGAGGTAGAGATCGAGAGGATGTGCATCTCGGCCCGCCCGAACGCGAGGGTGAGGGAATCGCACGGCGATGACATCGACGTGGGTGATGTCGACGGCGAGATGCCGCTGAACAACCCGGACGGGGAGTTCGGAGAGGACGAAGTAACCGTTCAATTCCAGGTAAGCGCGCACGACGGCCACGGCGACGGACATCAGACCAATCCCCTGGTTCGCGCGTCGCGGACGCCATTGGGACACTGGCCCCGATCGTCGACCTCACCATATGCGCTGCTCGCCCCGGACGTTAGTCGATCGAACGGACGTTCCGGCCATCCAACCGAGCACGTCATGCTGCTCCCGGCTATTCGTGGTGGCTACACGTGCCGGTGGTTGCGAGCTCGCTCACGCACTGGCCAAACTCCCGGCCGTGGGCGATTGGATGAGCGGGCGCCATCTCCGCTACGTGCTGGCCGAACTCCGGTCCTCCGCCCGGTGCCGGCGCTGCCGCCGCTGTGCCTATCGCCGGCACGGAAAGTGCCAGACCGAGGACGGCTGCCAAAACGACTCTTCGCATCGCGTAACTCCTTACAGCAGTGTTCCCGAAACCTACTACAACCGGTCGGAGGTTGCATGACCTAACAGTTCCACCTTGGGCGTCCAACCGGCCCAAGGCGCATGGGCGGTGTCGCGACCCGGCAGGGCATTGGTCCGGACTGGCACCCGGTGGGGAATACCTGAACGAATCATCGAATCTTAGTCTGCGGTTACGACGACCGTGGCGTCGTTTCGCTGGTCGTCCCGACCGACGGGCGACGTCCCCGTTCACCGGCAGCGCCAGGTTGTCAGCTTCGTGCTCGTCAAAGTGAATGCTGACGAATCGATGGCTGCGGTGGCTTCCCGCACCCAGGAGCGTGTCCGCATGTTACCGTCCATGCCGCGTTCAGAATGAAATGGGCCGGAGGGCGAGCAGAGCGAGCGCGACCACGGCGACAACAAGGCGATACACGGCGAAGGCGGCGAGGGTTCGATGCCGCAGGAACGCCAGGAGCCCATGCACCGCCGCGAAGCCGACCACGCCGGCGACCATCGCGCCGACCAGCGCGAGCTTCCACTCGCCGCCTGCCGTGACGAGCTCAGGCAACTCCAGAAACGCTGCCGCAGCGAATGTTGGCATGCCGAGGACAAAAGCGAAGCGGGCCGCGGTGGCCCGATCGAGTCCGCAGGCGAGCCCTGCGGTTATCGTAGCGCCGGAGCGGGAGACCCCGGGCACCAGGGCGAGCGACTGGGCAAGCCCGATGATCAGTACATCACCCAGGCGGACGTCGCCGAATGGCCGCTGGCCCCGCGCCCCGCGGTCCACAGCCAGCATCACGATGCCGAACAGAGCGAGCATTGTCGCCACGAGCCAGGGCTCACGAAGATTGGCGGCGATCCAGCCGTCCAGGAGTAATCCCGCGACCGCCACTGGCACCGAGCCGACTGTGATCAGCACCAACGTTTCGGTTGGAGGACTAAGCGCCGGACCACGCCCCCTCCGGCGCAGGTCGCCCGCGGCCGAACGAACCATCAGCGCCCAGTCCCGCCAGAAGTAGCCCAGCAGCACGACGAGAGTCCCTGCATGCAAACCGGCGTCGAAGGCGAGGCCTTGGTCCTCCCAGCCGAAGAGAGACGAAACCAGGATCAGATGCCCAGAGGACGAAACCGGAAGGAACTCCGTGAGCCCTTGCGTCACCCCGAGCACAATCGCCTGAAAAAGGTCGGCCACCGCCAGACGGTCGAGCGCGCTGTGGTTACCTGCAAGCGCACCATCACCACGCTTCTGCCGGTCAGGAGTCAGCCGCGCATCCACCTGCAACGCTTGGCTGTTGCCCAGTCGATGCAACAGACGGGCGCCCCTAGACTGGGTGCAGATGTCGGGCACGCACGGGCACGGCGACCAGGATCCACATGACCATCGTGGTGGCGTGCGCAGCCTTGTGCGCAGCATCTTCCGCCCTCATAGCCACGATTCGGCTGACACTGTCGACGATGCCTTGACCGGTTCAGCCGAAGGCATCAAGGTCGTCAAGCTGTCTCTCGCCGGGCTCGGCGTGACCGCCGTGATGCAACTCGCGATCGTAGCCATCAGCGGCTCGGTGGCGTTGCTTGCAGATACGATCCACAACTTCGGCGACGCCATAACCGCGGTTCCCCTGTGGCTGGCCTTCGCGCTGACCGGGCGGGCAGCAACCCGGCACTACACATACGGTTACGGACGGGCGGAAGACCTCGCCGGCATCTTCGTCGTGTTGATGATCGCCGCATCGGCCGTGGTCGCCGGCTACGAATCGGTGAACGGGCTCCTCGATCCACGCTCCATCGATAACCTGGGGTGGGTGGCTCTGGCGGGATTCCTCGGATTCCTTGGGAACGAGGCAGTGGCGCAGTACCGGATCCGTGTGGGCGCCCGTATTGGCAGCGCGGCCCTCGTAGCGGACGGCTACCACGCGCGGACGGACGGATTCACTTCGCTGGCCGTGCTTCTCGGAGCGGGCGGTGTCGCGCTTGGGTTCGAACGAGCCGATCCGGTCGTGGGAACTGCAATCACGATTGCGATCTTGTTCGTCCTGAAGGGAGCGGTTACTCAGATGTGGCGAAGGCTCATGGACGCCGTCGACCCCGCGGTCATTCATGCCGCTGAGGTCGGCGCGCGCAGCGTCGAAGGCGTGGTTGACGTGTCGCTTGTGCGTCCGCGCTGGAGTGGACACGCCATCCATTCCGAGGCGCGAGTGACTGTAGATCGCGAGTTGAGCGTCGCCGAAGGCCACCGGATCGCCGAGGAGGTGGGGCACGCGATGGTTCACGCCGTGCCCAAGCTGAGCACAGTGATCGTTCACGTGGACCCGTGCAGCCACGACGGCTCAGCTGTGCACGAGGCGCCGCACGGCCATCATCGCCAATCGGGCGCGCACTCGCATTGAGCCGTCTAATCCTGCTGCTCCGACCGCTGCCTATCGTCTTCTGGGACCGCGAGTTCGGCTGGGCCTTGTGTGAAGCGAATCACAAGTGTGGTACCGTCGGCGCGAAGGGATCCAATGCTCGCCTGGCGGTTCCAGTCCGCATCGTTTCGAACCTCGTCCTCGAAGGTGCTGTTCCTTTCACTGTTGCCGACGCTGCTTTTCGTCGGGCACTGGTCGTTACGCCTTGACATCCCGGGGACGGACTACTACTTGGGGGCTCCGACAACCGCGTCCGCTGCCGAGCGCCACCATCACCACGGCTCTTCCGAGGAGCAGTCCGGGCACGACCACGAGCAGCACTGCCATGCGAACGCAGCGACCTGTGCTGACGCAGCGGCCGTCCCGACGGCCCCCGTTGCCCACCTCGCGGATGGGCTGGCGACGCTCGGAGCAGAATCGCCCTGGCGCAAGATCGCAGCCGAAGCTCGCAGCCTGACGGGCTGGACCTCGGCACCTACCTCTCCCCCGCCGAGGCCGGCCCGGGCCGCTTAACGCACACCCAACCTGGATGGAGGAAAGCCCTTGGATGGACAACGATCCGTCCGGGTCGTCGTCCTCTTACTTGCGGTCGCAGTCGCGGGCGCGTTCGCGGCGCTCGCGTGTGGTGGCTCAGGGGATGGCGACGGACCGGTGGAGTTGGACCCCTCGGCGACTTCGGAGTTTCGCGGCGTAAGGCAGGTGCCTGCGATCGCGATGCCGGACGTCACCTTGACCGAGACGAGCGGGCAGCCCTTCCGCCTGCGCGACCGGACTGAGGAGAAGGTCACGCTCCTGTACCTGGGTTACACGCATTGCCCAGACGTGTGCCCCACGCACATGGCCTCTGTGGCGCGCGCTCTTGAAGAGCTGCCAGCTTCGACGGCGTCCCAGGTCACAGTCGTCTTCATCACGACCGATCCGGAACGTGACACGCCCGGAGTGCTGCGCGAGTGGCTCGACCTCTTCGATGACCGGTTCGTGGGACTTACCGGCACCAGGGAGGAGATCAACCGCGTGCAGAGCCTTCTCGGGGTGAACCCGGCATCGAAGACGGACCTGGGTGGAGGTAACTACGCCGTGAACCATGCCGCCTTCGTCATGGCGTTCACCCCGGAGGATCGGGAAGCGCGCCTCGTGTACCCGGCGGAGATGTCGTGGGAGGACTACGCGGCGGACCTTCGGGCGCTCATTGAAGAAAGGAAGAGACCGTCATGACAATGGCGTGGTCGGCCGGCTATCGCGGCGTGGGACCGGTTGATTTTCGTAGGACCGCCACCATTGGGTGCGCGCTCCTATCCGTGGGGGCGGCCGTCATTCACTTCGCCGTCCTCGGCGAGCACTGGCAGGAATGGTGGGGGTACGGCCTATTCTTTGGCGCCTCAGCCTGGCTCCAGCTTGCATGGGCTGCTGCGGTGGCCTGGCGACCGTCCCGCCCCATCCTCCTGACGGGGGCGGTTAGCAACCTCGAGATCGCGGCCGTCTGGCTGCTGACTCGAACGGCGGGAATCCCGCTTGGGCCAGCCTCCGGCGCGACCGAGGATGCGGCCTTCATCGACACACTCGCGTCCGGATTCGAGCTCGCAATCGCCCTGGGGGCGACCGCGATCGCCCTCTTCCATCTCGAGCGCCTCACGCTGCGTCCGGCTCTCGCGGCCGTGGTTATCGGTATTGCCGCGGTGACTGTGGCCGCCCTCACGACCGCCAGCCTCGTTGACGCCTCGGACGGAGAGGGTCACGGATCCGCCGGGGAAGAGCACGAGGCGTCTTCGAGCGGTGAGCACGAGGAGGGTCACGAGGCTACCCCGGCTGCCGCCTCGGGCCGGGCCGGCAACATCATCGCGTCGGGCGCCTACGCGCGGGAATCAGACGGCGAAGAGGCCGCGGTCTACCTGACCATCGCGGACTTCGGTGGGGCGGACCGGCTGGCGGGCGCGACCTCGGAAGCGGCGGACGCCGTCCAGATCCACGAGAACCGGGTCGAAGGCGCGACCGCCAGCATGCATCCGCTCGATGGCATGGACATCCCGGCAGGTGGCAACGTGGAGCTGAAGCCCGGTGGGCTGCACCTCATGATGCTGGGGCTGCGCGAACCGCTGGAGCCAGGAAACACTGTCAACATCACACTCGAGTTTCAGGTCGCGGGGATGCTAGCGCTGGAGGTCCCGGTGCGCGCTCTCACGGGCACTGAAGGAGGCAATCCATGAAATCAAGAGTTCGCGTGCTCCTGTTCGCCCTCGCGGCGGTGGCCGCCACCGCGCTGCTCGCCGCCGCCTGCGGCGGCGACAGCTCCGGCGACTCGGGCGGCGAGGATGAAGTCACGAACCCCGGCGCGCTGCCGACTCCCGGGCCGGGCGGATACTCGGTCGTCCTCTCCACGGCCGACCTCGCCGTCGGTCAAGCGCGGGTGGCGTTCGTGGTCTTCAAGGATGACAAGCCGGTCACGGACACGGCGGCGTTCGTGCGGTTCTTCAAGATCGGCGCCAACAACCAGTCGACGCTCAAGGGTAGTGGCCCGATCCCTTGGGCTCCTCTCGGCGTGGACAGCACCGAGGACCACGGGGCCCACAACGACACGGAGCTCACCGGCGTCTACTACGTCAATATCGCATTCGACGAGGCCGGAAAGTGGGGGCTCGGGGTCAGCCTGGGCGACAAGCTCGACGAGAAGGGTGAGGTCCGCCTCGCCATTGAAGTACGTGCAAAATCGCAGGCCCCGTCGGTTGGCAGCAAGGCCATCTCGGCCAAGAACCTTACCCTGCGCGACGCGCCGCTGGGGGCGATCGACACCTCGCCGGAGCCGGACGAAGCGTTTCACCAGCTGAGCATCGCGGACGCCCTGGCCTCCGGGAAGCCGTCGGTCATTGCCTTCGCCACACCGTCGTTCTGCGAGACCCGGACCTGCGGCCCCTCGATGGAGGTCGTCACCGAGGCGGCGAAGGTCTACCAGGGGAAGGTGAACTTCGTCCACGTGGAGCCTTACAAACTGGACAGCGAGGGCGTGCTTACGTTTGGGCCGGGGAACCAACGGCAGCTCGTTGAGGCGGGCGTCGCCTGGGGATTGCCGTCCGAACCCTGGGTATTCGTGGTGGACGCCAGCGGCACGGTGGTCGCTCGATACGAGGGGCCATACACCCTGGAGGAGCTCCTGACGGCCCTGGAAGGCGTGGCCCCATGACGGAAGCGGACGCGCCCGCGACTGCCAGCGCTCACGCTGAAGTCGAAGCCGACGACGAGGTCGATCCGCGCTGGGACTGGTACCTCGGCCCCAGGGTTTGGCTGCCCGGGCTGGGGCTCCTGGTCCTTGCGATGCTCGGCATCGGCGCCGGCTGGTGGCTGACCGCCGACGAGTCCGCAGCCGCGGACCCGGGAGCGCCGGTGCTGGCGGCCGACGGCACGCTGCGCCAGGCGGTGCACTGGCACACCGACTTCGCCGTCTTCATCCGCGGCCAGCAGTTCAACTTCGCCCAGGATGATTTCTGGTCCAAGGAGGGTGAGGAGAAGGACCCCTACGTCCACATCCACGAGCCACGCTCGACCGTCGTCCATGTGCACCGCGAGCAGACCACCTGGGACGAATTTCTCACTTCGCTCGGGTTCGAGCTGACCGACAACTCGCTCGCCCTGCCGGAGGGCACCAAGTACATCAACGGAAACGGCGAGACGCTCAAGTTCTTTGTCAATGGGACGCGGGTTGACACGCTCATGTTCCAGGACATCACGGACCTCGGGAAGGTGCTGATCACTTTCGGACCCGAGCCGGACGAGGAGATCCTGCAAACGCAGTGGCCGAAGGTGACCGACCAGGCGTGCATTCCATCCGAGCTGTGCAAGGATCGCATCCCCGATCAGCCTGAGCCGGAGCCGTGCAGCAAGAGCTCGGGCTCGTGCACGGGGTGAGCGATGGATAGGCTCTTACGTCTCGCGCCGAGCTCACGTCGGCGTGTCACGCGCCATCCCCTCTCGCCGGGGGCGAGGCGCGTGTTATTCCTGATGGGACCGCTGCTGGGCGTCCTCGCGGCGGCCTGTGGCGGCGATGACGACCCCGCGGGCCGGGCGGGAGGTGCGCCCTCTGGTTCCGCCACCGCACCCGCTCCGGGCGCGACGATCGATCCGACGACAGCCTTCAGGGATCTGGAGTACCCGGCTGACCTTATCGATGGCCAGGCCATAGGTAAGGCAGACGCGCCCATCACCCTCACCGCCTTCGAGGACTTCCAGTGCCCGTTCTGCCTGCGGTTCACACTCCTCAACGAGCCGGTGATCATCGAAGCGTACGTGCTGACCGGGAAGGTCCGCTTCGAGTTCAAGCATTTTCCCATCCTCGGCGATGAGTCCGGCGCCGCGGCGATCGCCGCGAGCTGCGCGGCCGAGCAGGAAGGCTTCTGGGCCTTGCACAAGCGCCTGTTCCTCGCCCAGGCCGATGCCGGACAGCTCACAAGCGAAAAGCTGAATGCCGGCAGGTTCTCGGTCGGCAACCTCCAAAGGTACGCGGCTGACGAAGGTCTCGACCGAGCGGCGTTCGCCGCGTGCCTTTCCTCGAAGGCGGCGGCCGACAGGGTGACCAGCGAGCTCCGCGAGGCCGCTGGGCTCGGGCTCCGCGGCACGCCTTCGTTCCTCATCAACGGGGCACCCGTCGCGCGCCCGCCGACCACTCCTGACGAATGGCGCCGCTTCCTCGATCAGCAGCTCAAAGCGGTCCGGTAGGCGGCAGCCGATGGGAGCACGTGCACTGCCTGTTCCTGGACCCAGAGGTTTCGCCCGCCTCGCCGCGCTCGGATTTGTCCTCAGCGTGGTCCTCACGGCAGCCCTGCGGGCGGGGAGCGGAGGCGCGTCGTGGGGTTCCTCTTCGTCTGCACGATCGCGGCCGTGCCCCCACCGGACTTCCCCGGCGTCCTGACGACGTTTGCGTTCGAGCCGGTCCCGGTGTTCGTGCTGCTGACGATAGGCGCCGGCTACCTCGTCGTATTCCGGACTGTCCGGACAAGCCCGCAGCGCCGCCTGGCGTCGAGGGGGCGGCTCATCTCGTTCCTCAGTGGGCTGGGGCTCGTCCACCTGACGGTCTTCGGGCCACTCGCCGCCTACAGCAGCACCTTTCTCACGGCCCACATGATCCAGCACTTCGTGCTCATCACGATCGCACCGCCCCTCCTCCTGGCGGGCGCGCCGCTGACGCTGCTCCTGGTGGCGGCCGGCCGTGACCGCCGGGATCGCTGGCTCTACCCGGTGCTCCATGCGCGCTGGTTCCATGGATTCACGAACCCGCTGGTCGGCCTCGTGCTCTTCGCAGTCATCCCGATCGGCTGGTACATCACCCCGGCATTCGAATGGTCGTTGACCAACGTCTGGCTGCACTATCTTGGCTACGGGATCTTTCTCTTCGCGGGCATCCACTACTGGTGGCCCGTGGTCGGGGTGAACCCCTCACGGTGGAACCTGTCCCATCCCGTCCGGCTGGCTTACCTCTTTGCCCTCGTCCCAATCCACGCCTTCCTCGGCTCCCTCTTCTACGAGCCCAGACAGGTGATGTTCGAAGACCTCCAGGCGCTCCCTCGCTACTGGGGACCATCGCCGCTGCTCGACCAGCAAATCGCGGGGGCGATGATGTTCATCGTCGGTGAGATGCTCGGGATCATCGCCGCGCTTATCGCCGCCGTCCGCTGGTCGAGCGCCGACGACCGGGAAGGCAAACGCCTGGACGTGGCACTCGCGCGGAAGAAAGCGAGGATCGCCGTTGATGGCCCGGTCGAGCCCGGACCGGAGGGTTCACCGTGATCGGTCCGTCGATCACGACGGCACGGCCGAGCCTGCCCGGCCTCGGCGTGGGCGTTCTCGCCGTGCTACTGATCTTCGCGCTGTCGTCAGCGGCGCTGCAGGCGACGGTGGCTGCCGTTGGCCACCGCTTCGAGCTCGAGGACGCAGCGAATGTGCGAGCCGACCAGGCCGCTCTGTTCATCGCCTTTGGGACGGTCATCGTTCGCCAGCTTGCGATGGTCATCGCGCTTGCCATCATCTAGACCCGAGCCCCGGTGAGCCTGTTGGCGAATCTGCATCCGCGCGCGTGGACTCGCGGCGATGTCGGCCGAGGTCTCCTCTGGGCAGCCGTCACCTACGGAGCGCTCGTCGCGTACCTCGCCGTGCTCCACCTCGCCGGACTCGAGGCCCTTCTCCCTCGGAGCACGATCGGCGACGAGGTGACACGCTCACTCCCGGTGCTAATTCTGGCTGGCGTCTCGGCAGTGGTCGTCGCGCCCTTCAGCGAGGAATTCATCTTCCGTGGATTCCTCTTTAGCGGTTTGCTGCGCTTCGGCTTCTGGCCGGCTGCGCTCGTTTCTGGCTTCCTGTTCGCCGCTCCGCATTTCGACGCGGCCAGCCTCATCCCGTTCACGCTCATCGGGGTTGTGCTCGCCTGGCTTGCGCATTCGAGCAGCGGGTTGCGGCAACCGATCGTGTTCCATGCAGCCTTCAATGCTGCGAGTTTCGTCGCGCTGCTGCTCTGACGAGGCGGGACGTGCGGCAGGTGATACGTAATCTCATCTCATTGACA
>CAYUVT010000036.1:0-19759 GCA_964448165.1 uncultured Anaerolineaceae bacterium
GGTGGCGGTCGACCCGATGTATGGAGCGGGGGCCGGGCTGATCGGCGAACTCCTGGACGGTGGAAAGACGACGGTGCAGGAGATTCACTCGGAACGGAACCCCGCCTTTCCCGGCATCCGGGCGCCGGAACCGATCGAATCGAACCTGGGCGAGTTCATGCTGCTGATGGCGACCGGGCGCTACGACATCGGCATCGCGAACGATGGCGACGCGGACCGGCTCGGGTTGGTGGATGAGAAGGGGAACTACGTCGACCAGTTGCGGACGTTCGCGCTGCTGGTGAACTACCTGCTCGGCGAGCGGGGTTTGCGCGGTCCGGTAGTCAAGTCGGTGACCACGACGAACATGGCGAAGCTGCTGGCGGACCACTACGGGGTGGAGTGCTACGAGACGCCGGTGGGCTTCAAGCACATCGGGCCGCTCATGATGGAGAAGGACGCGCTGATTGGAGGAGAGGAGAGCGGGGGTTACGGTTTCCGGGGCCACCTGCCGGAGCGCGACGGCATCCTCGCGGGGCTGTACCTGCTGGACTATGCGGCGGCGACGGGCAAGCCGGCTTCGGAGCTACTGGAGCGGGTGTTCGCGATCACCGGTCCCCATTACTACGAGCGGCTCGATTTCGACCTGGAACCCGGCTCGAACGAGAAGGTGAAGGCCATCCTCGATGCGGCGGCCCCCGCGGAAATCGCCGGGAAGCCGGTCCTCCGGGCGGACCGGACGGATGGGTGGCGCTTCTTCATCGAGGATGGGTGGCTGCTGTTCCGGCTTTCGGGGACGGAGCCGCTGTTGCGCATCTATACCGAGGTGACCTCGAGTGCGCTGGTGAAGCCGGTGCTGGAGGCGGGGAAGGTCATCGCGGGGGTCGCCTGAGCACGGGCCAGCCCCGGGGCTGGCGGTTCGCGGAGATGCCCGGAGGAGGGCAGGAGTGACGCTCGAGCACGTGGTGGTGGGGCTGGGGCGGATCGCCGGCTCGTTGCCCGTCCTGCGGTGGGCGTTTATCGGCGGGATCATCGCCGTGCTGGTGGACTTCAGCGACCTGTTCATGATGAACCTGCTCGACCTGGGCGGCCTGAAGAACTACCAGGTGTTCGACAAATGGGTGGACCAGGTCTACATGGTGACGTTCCTGGTGGTGGCGTTGCGATGGGAGGGGCCCGCGCGGACGATTGCGGTGGGGCTGTACCTGTACCGGCTCGTGGGGTTCCTGGTGTTCGAGCTGGCCGGGGACCGGGCCGTGCTCCTGTTCTTTCCGAACGTGTTCGAATTCTGGTTTCTGTTCGTGGCGAGCCTGCCACACTGGCGGCCGGGCTTTGCCTACACGCGGCGGAACGTCGCGATCGTGGGCTCGATGCTGGCCGCGCTCAAGGTGCTCCAAGAGTACGTGCTGCACTACGGGAGGTGGCTGGACGACTTCACGGCGGTGGAGGCGGTGCAGGCCATCTGGGAGCGGGTGACGGGGCTGGCAGGATAGCGGAGAGCGTGCCGGCGGTCCCGAGCCTTTCGTTTCAGGAAATCTCGACGTAATCTGGGCTTCTGCGGCTCGCAACGGGAGGGAATCAGGCTTACCGGCCCACCTCCCAGCCTTCAGTCCGCGAGAGAGGCCCACGGCCTCACGCGGGCAGCCACGACCGAACGGCGTGGCGGGCACCGGACAGTCCCTCACCGGGCAAGCGCCGGCGAATGAGTTGGAGACCGTAGAAAGGACCTACCCCTATGGCGCGCTTGACTGGCGCACAAATGGTGCTGGAGAGCCTCCAGCGCGAAGGCGTGGACACGATCTTCGGGTATCCCG
This sequence comes from uncultured Anaerolineaceae bacterium, assembly GCA_964448165.1. Classification (GTDB taxonomy): domain Bacteria; phylum Chloroflexota; class Dehalococcoidia; order Tepidiformales; family Tepidiformaceae; genus Amarobacter. The sequence goes on from CAYUVT010000036.1 coordinate 1,794, forward strand.
GAGGCGTGGTGCTGCCGCTCTACGACACACTCCCCCAATACCCGGGCATCCGTCACATTCTCGTGCGGCACGAACAGGGTGCGGCGCACATGGCCGATGGCTATGCGCGTGCGAGCGGGCGCATGGGCGTGTGCCTCGGGACGAGCGGCCCGGGGGCAACGAACCTCGTGACCGGCATCTGCACGGCATGGATGGATTCGACGCCGGTGCTGGCGCTGACCGGGAACGTGACGCGCTCGCTGCTCGGAAAGGACGGGTTCCAGGAAGCGGATATCACGGGCATCACGCACTCGATCACCAAGCACAACTACCTGGTGATGCGCCCGGAAGAGATTGCGCTGACGATGCGCGAGGCGGCCCACATTTGCCGGACGGGCCGGCCTGGCCCTGTGCTGGTGGACATCCCCAAGGACGTGTTCCAAGAATCGGCGGAGTTCGACTGGCCCGAACAGATTAACCTGCGGGGCTACAAGCCAACGACCGAGGGTCACGCCGGGATGATCCGTCGGGCAGCGGAGCTGATCGACCAGTCGGAGCGGCCGATCATCATCGCCGGGCACGGGGTGATCTGGGGTGACGCACACAACGAACTGGTGGAGCTGGCGGAGAAGGCGGACATCCCGGTGATTACGACATTCCTGGGGATAGGCGCGTTCCCGGAGTCGCATCCGCTGAGCTACGGCTGGCTGGGCATGCACGGCATGTTCTACGCGAACATGGCGGCGGACCAGGCCGACCTGGTCATCGGGATCGGCATGCGGTTCGACGACCGGGCGATGGGCCGGTTCAAGGACTTCAACCCGGGCGTGAAGATCATCCACATCGACATCGACCCGGCGGAGATTGGCAAGAACTTCCCGACGGCGGTGCCGATCGTGGGGAATGCGAAGAACGTGCTGCCGCGACTCTCCGAGCAGGTGAAGGAGGCCGAGCACCAGGAGTGGCGGAACTGGATCGACCAGGTGCGGGAGGAACACCCGAGCCTGCACATCCGGGAGAGCCGGCGCATGCTGCCGCAATACGTGGTGCGGACGCTGTACGAGGAGACGAATGGCGACGCCACGATCGTGACGGGTGTGGGCCAGCACCAGATGTGGGCCGGCCAGCACTACTTCTACAAGCGGCCACGGCAGCTGGTGACTTCAGGCGGACTCGGCACGATGGGCTTCGAGCTGCCGGCCGCGATTGGAGCGCAGGTGGCGCTGCCGGAGGCGGAGACGTGGGCGATCTGTGGTGATGGCGGATTCCAGATGACGCTGCAGGAGATGGCCGTGCTGGTCGATGAGAACCTGCCGGTGAAGATCGCGATCTTCAACAATGGCTACCTGGGCATGATCCGGCAGTGGCAGCACCTGTTCTACGACCGCAACCTGGTGGATGCCGCGATGACGCAGCCGGACTTCTGCAAGCTGGCGGACGCGTACGGCATCCGGGCCATCCGCGTGGAGACCAAGGCGGAGGTCGCGCCGGCAATCCGGGAGGCCCGGGCGTACCCGGGCCCGATTCTGCTCGACTTCCAGATCGACCAGGAAGAGAACGTGTGGCCGATGGTGCCGGCTGGAGCGGCGCTTTCGGAGACGATTGAGGCCCCGGCCGAGGAGCTTGCCCGATGACCCCCTCAGTGAATGGTTCGCGCAAACGGCACGCGCAGCACACCGTCGTCGCCATTGTGGAGGACAAGCCCGGCGTGCTGATGCGCGTGGCGAGCCTGTTCCGGCGGCGCGGATTCAATATCGAATCGCTGACCGTCGGCTATTCGGAGTCGCCGGGGTTGAGCCGGATGACAATCGTTGTGGATGGGGCGAGCGCGCCAGTGGAGCAGGTGGAGAAGCAGCTCTACAAGCTCATCGACGTTGTGAAGGTGACAGACCTGAGCAACGAAGACATGGTGGCGCGCGAGCTGGCGATGTTGAAGGTGCGCTGCAACAACGTGAACCGGCATGAACTGCTGGACATCGCGAACGTGTTCCGGGCGGACGTGGTGGACATCGCGACGAACTCGATCATCCTCCAGGTGGTGGGGGACGAGGACAAGATCGACGGCCTGGTGAAGATGTGCGAGCCGTATGGCATCCGGGAGCTTTCGCGCACGGGGCGGATTGCGATGGTGCGGGGCGCGAAGACAACGACCGTGCACGAGCCGGAGCCGGAGAAGATCGCGAAGTTCCACGCGACGCAGGGGCGGCGGGTGGAAGGCGAGTTGCCCTTCAGCAGCGACTGAGCGGGATCCAGCGCCGAACCCAGGGAGCTCCTCCCGGCCGGGAGGAGCTCCCTGTGCTTGAGGACCTCAGAGCGGTTGGGCGCGACCGGGCTGGTTGTACTTCGCGCGCTGTTGGGCCTGGAGTGACCCGATCGTCTCGGCGGAGCGGTTGTAGATCTGGGGGACGTCCCAGCCGTTGATGCCGGCGTAGGTATCGATCTGGCTGCGGTGATGGATGTCGTGCTCCATCATCATCATGAGGATGCGCCAGCCAGCGAGGGTGCCATCGGAGTCGATCATGGGGATGCGCCGTTCGAGGTGGGCCGGAGGGGTGGGCGCCAACAGTTCGCGCAGGTGGTCGAAGCTTGCCTGGAGGGCGGGGAGCCAGCGGTCGCGGGAGCTGACATCGGGCGGGGGCGGGCTAATCCAGCCGCTGCCAAGGTAGGCGCTGGCGAAGTAGAGCCGGGATCCGCACATGTGACCGACCAGCGTGTTGATGCTCCAGGCCTTTTCGCCTTCGCCGGTTTGCGGCTTCCAGTGGTCGGCCTCGGGTGGGAGCGCGGCGATATCGCGCATGGCGCGGCGGTTTACGCCTTCGAAGTAGCGCAGGAAGGTATCGATCGAGGTAAACATGCAGGACCTCCGTGCGCGGAAGCCTAGCAGACGGGCCGTGCATGGTGAGTTGTCGCCCGGTGGGCCGGAGCATACGCTACGGCCACACCTCTCCCCGGCGGACGCATGCTCAAAGTCGAACTTTCCTATCGCGGGCTGGTCGTCGTGGGGCTCGCGATCCTGTCGTTGTGGGCACTGATCCGCGTCTGGCCGGTCGTGTTGCTGGTGCTGACCGCGTTCATCTTCATGGCGGCGCTGCTCCCGTATGTGGAGTGGCTGGTGCGCCACGGGTTCAACCGCGTGGTGGCGGTGCTGCTTATCTTGCTGACGATCCTGGTTGGGCTGGGGTCGATGGTGGCGATCGTGGCGCCGGCGATGTTCGACGAGTTTCGCGACCTGCGTTCGAACCTGCCGGACTATGCGGCGGACTTCGAGCGGTTCATGGCGGACTTTGGGTTCAAGACGGACCGTTGGGACCTCCCGGAGCGCGCCGAGGAGATCAACTGGAGCGACCTCATCAGTGGCAGCCAGGCCGTGGACTACGGGCAGCGGGTGGTGGTGGGGGTGCTCTCCGCGTTCACGGTGCTGGTGCTGACGGCGTACCTGCTGGTGGACACGAAACGGCTGCGCACGTTCCTCTTCCGGTTCATCCCCCACGAGCGTGAGCCCGATGCCGAGCACTTCATCCACGCGCTGAGCCGGGTGGTTGGCGGATACGTCCGCGGGCAGCTCATCACCTCGACGATCATCGGGCTCTACACACTGGTTGTGCTGCTGATTGTTGATGTGCCGAACGCGGTGGCCTTCGGGGTGCTGGCGGCGTTCGCGGACATCATTCCGCTGATCGGGGCGTTCATCGCGATCGTGCCGGCAGTGGTGGCGGCGTTCCAGGAGTCGCCAACGCAGGCACTGATCGTGCTGATCGCGCTGCTGATCTACCAGCAATTCGAAGACCGGTTCCTGGTGCCACGCATTTATGGGCAGACACTCAATCTGCCGGCGCTCGTTGTGTTGATCGCGGTGCTGGTGGGTGGGGAGCTGCTGGGGATCACGGGAGTGTTGCTGGCGCTTCCGGCGGCGGCAGCGGGGCGAGTGGTGCTCGACTACTACCTCGACCGGAGGGATGCGGGCCGGCTGCTCGAACAGGGCGATGGGCACAAGGAGCTGCTGGCTCCCGATGCTCCGGCGGAGGCGTAGGGAATGTTCAGGAGCGTGCTCATCGCAAACCGCGGGGAGATCGCGGTGCGGATCGTGGAGACGCTCCGGCGGATGGGCATCCGGTCCGTGGTGGTTGCCTCGATTCCCGACAGGGGCGGGCTGGCGGCGCGGACGGCTGACGCAGTGATGGAGCTGGACGGTTACAGCGCGGCCGAGACCTACCTCGACATGGAGGCGATCATCCGGGCGGCGAAGGCAGAGGGGTGCGAGGCGATTCACCCGGGTTATGGGTTCCTGAGCGAACGGGCAGACTTCGCTGAGCGATGCGCGGCGGAAGGCATCGTGTTCGTGGGGCCGCCGCCCGGGGTGCTGCGCGCGCTGGGCGACAAGGCGGCGGCACGCCGCCTGGCCACGGGCCAGGGCGTGCCGGTGGTACCGGGCTGGGATGGTGATGATGACCCGGAGACGCTCGCGCGGGAGGCCGCGCGCATCGGTTATCCGGTGATGCTGAAGGCGCGGGGGGGCGGCGGCGGACGCGGGATGCGCCAGGTGTTCACCGCGGAGGAACTCCCGGAGGCGATCGCGGGTGCCCGCCGGGAGGCGCAGGCGGCTTTTGGCGATGGAGGATTGCTGATCGAGAAGCTGGTACGGAAGGCTCACCACGTGGAAGTCCAGGTCGTGGCCGATCGGCACGGGAATGCGATCCACCTGGGCGAGAGGGATTGCTCGGTCCAGCGGCGGCACCAGAAGCTGATTGAGGAATCCCCGAGCCCGGTGGTGGACGAGAGGCTTCGGGCGGACCTGACCGGGGCGGCGCTCACGCTCGCGCGCGCTTCGGGTTATGTGAATGCCGGGACGTTCGAGTTCCTGGTGACGGGCGCTGCCTGGTACTTCATCGAGGTGAATCCGCGTTTGCAGGTGGAACACCCGGTGACGGAGGCGGTGACCGGGCTCGACCTGGTTGAGTTGCAGATGCGCGTCGCCAGTGGTGAGGCGTTGCCGTTGCGGCAGGAGGATGTGCGCTTCGCCGGACACGCCATAGAAGTGCGGGTGAACGCTGAGGACCCCTGGAACGGGTTCATGGGCGGGGGCGGGCGGCTACGCGGCTGGGACTACGATGGGCCAGCGCGGATCGATGCCGGCTATGCGCGTGGGGACACCGTGCCAGGGAGCTATGATTCGCTGCTCGCGAAGGTGATCGGTCATGGGGCGAACCGGGAGGAGGCCCTGGCGCGGACGCGGGCGAGCCTGGGAGCACTGGGCATAGAGGGGGTGACAACGAATGCCAGGTTTGTTGAGCGCGTCCTCCGCCACCCCGATTTCGTGCACGGTGCGGCGACGGTCGACTGGTTCGATTCGACGCTGGCGGAATTACTCGCCCCCCGGGTGCCGGTGGAGCATTGGGCCGCGGCAGCCGCCTTCCTTGCGCAGGGCTCGCATGGCGGGGCGGACCCATGGCAGGGCGCCCGGTGGATCGGCGCAGGCGGCGCGGTGGCGTGGCTCTCGAGCGGGCCGGAGCGATCCACCGTGGAGGTCAGGGGGCGCGGCCCCTGGTTCGAGGTCATCGTCGATGGCGAGGCCCGGAATGTGCGCGTGGAGCGCACCCCGGCTGGAGGCACGGTGAGCCACGTTGGCGCCGATGGGCCCGTGACGGTCACGCGCGAGGCGGGTGGCATGCGTGTCAGGGGCCGGGATGGGGAGGAATCGCTGATCCGGAGCGAGGCGCCTCCACCGCTCCCCCGGCGGACCCACGCTGAATCAGGCGGAGCGGTGGCCATCGTGGCGCCGCTTGCCGGGACCGTCGCTTCGATCCGGGTGACGGCAGGCGACCCTGTGGAGGCAGGCCAGCTCCTGCTCACCCTGGATGCGATGAAGATGGAGCATCGGGTCAGCGCGCCAGAGGCGGGAGTGGTGCGCCAGGTGTGTGTGTCGGGAGGCGACACGGTCCGCGAGGGCGACAGGCTGATAGAGCTGGAGTAGCTAGAGTGGGAGAAGACCGGAGCGGACTGCGAGGGCGACGGCCTCGGCGCGGCTGGCGGCGTTGAGCTTTCCCAGGACGGTGCCCACGTGGAACTTCACCGTGTGCTCGCTGATTCCAAGCTGGAGGGCGATGGACTTGTTGGGCTGGCCAGCGGCGACCAGGCGCAGAACCTCGAGTTCGCGCTGCGAGAGGGTCGCAGAGCCGGCAGTGGCGGCAGCCCCCGTCCGGGGGCGCTGCCACAGGGCTGCGACAGCGGGTTCGAAGACGACGAGCCCGGCCCCGACGGCACGCACCGCCGCGGCGAGCTCGGCGCCAGAGGACTCCTTGAGGATGTACGCCCTGGGGATGCCATCGGCCGCGACCGCACCCGCGAAGGCGGCGGGGGAATCCGCGAGGAGGACCGCCGGGCCGCGGGGCCAATCGCCAGGAGTAGCGGCGCCTTCGAGATCCGCGACGGTGACATCGGCTTCGTCGTCGCCATCGTCGACGAGGAGGAACCCGGGCTCGGCCGCGAGCAAAGCGCGGAGGCCCGCTCGCACGGAGGGATAGGCGGCGCGAACAGCCACGCGAATCATCGGGTCGGCACGGTCAGCATCGTGCATGGGCCTTGTTCGATGGTAGCCGTTTGGCACAGGCCGCAGGGAACCGGCGCTGGCGCGCCCCGCCATCAGGCGCGCTCGCCCGGCGTGACAGTGAGGTCTCGCAGCTCGCCCGCGCGGACAACAGTGGCGGGCGTGGGCTGCCCGATCCGGCTGGCACTGAGAGCGGCCTGGAGGTCATCGGTATCGGCCAGCGTGACCGAGGCCAGAGTGACGAGGATATCGCCAACCATCAGGCCCGCCGCGTCGGCGGGGCTGCCGGGCTCAACCGACACGATGAGGAGGCCCGTTTCGCGGCCTTCGAAGGTGGAGGCGACCGGGGCGGGAAGCCGCACAACCTGGGAGCTGATGCCAAGGTAGGCGCGGCGCACCCGGCCGGCAGTGAGGAGGTCGCTGACGATGCGGGCGAGGGCGGTGGATGGGATGGTAAGGCCCGAACCCCGGCCGAGGCGGCTGCTATTCATGCCGAGGGCCCGTCCCTGTACATCTATGAGCGGCCCGCCCGAGAAGCCCGGGTAGAAGGTGGTATCGGGTCGTATGTACCCTTCGACCTCGGTGCCGCGGAACGTGCGCCAGGGGCCACCAACGGCTGAGATCACGCCAAAGGATGCCATTGGGCCTTCGGCGGTCGGACGGCCCAGGGCAAGGGCCAGGCTGCCGACGCGTGCCGCGCCGTCCGGCGCCGGTTCGGCTGGCGCGAGCGTTGCGGGGACCCTCAGGGCCGCGACGTCGGAGCCAGGGTCCCGGCCGGCGATGGTTGCGGCAAGCCGTTCTCCGGAGGGGAGCACCACCTCGACCTTATCCTCGCGCTCGAGCACATGGTCGGCGGTGACGATCACACCATCAGCGGACCAGGCGATGCCGCTGGCGGGGAAGCGCCGGCGTGCGCTGACGAGGACGGTGAAGGCGGCGGCGCGTTCGACAGCTGCTGCCAAAGAATCGGAAAGCTCTGAAAGTGCGGTAGACATTTGCTCCTCCATAGCGGGAGATGTTCCCATCGTGCCGGGTCGCGGCGGGGACGTGACCGCCCGGTGGGGGAGTGGGAGGACTGGACGTTCAGGCAGGTCAGCCCCGGGAAGAGGTGAGGACTTCTTCGACCTTGCTGAGCAGGTCCGCGGGTCGGTACGGCTTCTGGATGAAGCCGGCCAGGCCCTTGCCGACGAAACGATCCGTAGCGTCTTGCTCGTTGTAGCCGCTGGTAAGCAGGACGCGCACGGTGGGATCGAGGTGGCGGAGCTCGCGGAAGCACTCCTCGCCATCCATGTGGGGCATGGTCATGTCGAGGATCACGAGTGCGATGCCGGGGGTGGTGCGGTAGACCTGGAGGGCCTCGACACCGTGAGCCGCGAGCAGCACGGTGAATCCGGAGCGTTCGAGGATGCGCCGGGTGACCGTCCGGACCGTCTCGTCGTCGTCGACGACGAGGACCGTACCCCGCGGGGAAGATGCCGGATCGGGCGTGGGGGGGAGTTCGGGCTGGGGAGGCCTGCCGGCAGCATTACGGGCGACGGGGAAGAGGACCTTGAACGTGGTGCCGCGGCCAGGTTCGGAGTAGAGCTTGATGGCAGCGCGGTGGCCGCGAACGATCCCGAGGACGGCGGCAAGTCCCAGGCCGCGCCCGGTGAACTTTGTCGTGAAGAACGGGTCGAAGATGCGGGCGCGGGTGGCCTCATCCATGCCCTGTCCGGTATCGGCAACCTCTATGTACACATAGTCGCCCTCCGGGAGGTCGGTATCGAGGTAGGACTCCCGGAGGTAGGCGCGGTCTGCATATTGCATCCCTGTGGAGATGGAGATGACACCGCTGCGATCGCCGATGGCATCGGAGGCGTTGGTGATGAGGTTCATGATGACCTGGCGGACCTGGGTCGCATCGGCCTCGATGAGCGGCAGATTGGGTGCGAAGTGGTACTTGAGGACGGCTCGCTTGGAGACGGAGACCTCGAGCAGGTGGGCCATCTCTTCGACGACGCGGGAGAGATTGAGGGGTTCAATGACGAACTTGCCCTTGCCCGAGTACGCGAGCATCTGGCGGGTCAGGTCGGCAGCGCGCTGGGCGGCGGTCTCGATGGCCTGGACGGTCTGGCGCGCGGGGGATTCGGGAGGAAGTTCGAGGAGCGCGAGCCCGGCGTTGCCGAGGATGGCGACGAGCAGGTTGTTGAAGTCGTGGGCTATGCCGCCAGCCAGAATGCCAAGGCTTTCGAGCTTCTGGGTCTGCTGCATTTGCTGGTCGAGGCGGCGGCGCTCTTCCTCGGCGGCACGGCGCTGGGTGACATCGATGACGGAGTTGAGCCAGACACGCTGCCCGGCGAGGGTAACGATGGTGGCGTGGAGCTCGAAAGTCAGCACACGGCCGGCGGAGTCGGTCATGCGGATTTCGACGTAGGGCGGGTCGACGGGCTGACCCGCCATTCGCCTGGCGGCGCGGGCGCGGATCAGCGCGCGGTCGTCGGGGTCTATTCGAGAGCCAAGGAACTCACGCCGGGTGAGCTGTTCGCGGGGGAAGCCGAGGAGGCGTTCGAGGGCGGCGTTGACCATGAGGACATCGACGCCGTCCCAGGCCCAGATGCCAACAGGGACGGTTTCGACGAGGCTACGGAATCGTTCCTCGCTGGCGCGGATCTCTTCTTCGGCGAGGACGGTCTCGTGGATTTCCAGGCACGCGCCGATGAATCCAAGGAAGGTTCCATCGCCCGCGAAGCGAGGGGTGCCGTGTTCGAGGATCCAGCGATATTCACCATCGTGGCGGCGGAGGCGGTAGCGCATGGAATAGGGAGACCGGGCATCGAAATTGGCTTCGTATGTGGCGACCGTGGCATCAAGGTCTTCGGGATGGATGACCTCGGTCCATCCGTAGCCGGCATCCTCTTCCATGGGCCGGCCGGTGAAATTGCGCCAGGTTGCGTTGAAGAAGTCGATTTGACGGTCGGGTCCCGCGGTCCAGATGAAGATGGGCGCAGAATCGGCGAGCGAGCGGAAGCGCTCCTCGCTCTCGCGGAGTTCAGCCTCGGCGCGGCTGCGCTCGGTGATGTCGAAGGCGGAAAGGAGCGAGGCTGTGGCTCCCGACAGGGCGATGGCGCTGGCGGAAACGGCAAGGTGGCGGGTTTCACCGTCGGCACGAGTAAGGCGGATTTCGAAGCGGCTGACGCGCTCTTCGCCACGCTGCCGGCGCTGATAGTGGTCGATCATGACCTGTCGATCGGCGGGGTGGATCAGGCTGGCGAGGAATCCCTCCGCGAGGAGCTGCTGGCGTGGGTAGCCGGAGATGCGCTCGAGTTCGCCATTGACGAGGATGGCTCTCTGGCCATCGGAGACCCAGACGGCGGTTGACAGGCTTTCGAGGATTTCGCGGATGCGGCCTTCGCTTTCGCGGAGTTCGGCCTCAGCGATCTTGCCCTGGTGGATATCGCGGATGACGCCGGTAACCGTCTGTGTGCCATCGGTAGCGGGCATGCCGGTGACGGCGACCCAGCGGTAGTAGCCAGCAGGGAGCGCCATACGGAACTCGAAGGTCTCACCCGAGGCGAGCTCGGAGAGGGAGACCTTCCGCGTCCGGGTTGCATCCTCGGGATGGATGAGGCGGAGGGTATCGCCGATCGTTCGGGGCATCGCGGACGGCTGGCGGCCGAGGATGGATGCCGCTTCGCTAGACCATTCCATGGCGTTGGATTCGAGGTTCCAGGTCCAGACACCGAGTCGGGAGGCGCGGAGTGCGAGCTGCAGGCGCGCTTCGCTGGCGCGGAGGGCGGACTCGGCGGCGATGCGGTCGCTAATGTCGCGGGCGACGCTGCCCACGCCGGTGATGGTTCCGTTCGCATCGCGGATGGGGAAATAGGAGGAGGAGGTGTGGAGGACGGTGCCATCCTTCCGCAGCCAGGCGCGATCCATGCCCTCGACGCTCTCGCCGCGACCGATGACAGCTTCCCGAAGACTGGTGCGCAGGTGCTCGTCGCCGGGGAGGAAGAAACGCTCTGTGGATTGTCCGAGCACTTCGCTGGCCGCGTAGCCGAAGAGGCGCTCCGCGCCGCGGTTCCACGTGGTGATACGGCCGGCGAGGTCGGTGACAACCATGGCATCTTGGGAGAATTCGACGATGGCGCCGAAGCGGGCGGCCGCGGCCTCGGCGGCTTTGCGGTCGCGGATGTCGGTCATGCTGCCACGGATAAGCCGGCGTGCGGCAGACGGGAGGCGGACCAGGCGGACTTCGCAGAGGATATCCTCGCCCGCGGTAGAGCGGTGGAGCCACTCGAAGACGGGGGCCTCTCCGCGCAGTGCCCGCTCGATGAACTCGATGGCGGCCTCAGCCGATGGCCGGCCGTCCGGCTGGAACTCTGGAGACACATCAGGAACGCCCAGCCCCGCCAGCTCGGCCCTGCTGTAACCGAACAGGCGGCAGGCGTTCTCGTTGAATTCGACGAAGGTGCCGGCATCGACATCGAGCACGACGATGGCGTCAGGTGCGTGCTCGATGAGTGTCCGGTAGCGCGCTTCCGACTCTTGCCGGGCGGCCTCGGCAGAATCTGCTGGGGTAAAATCGTTGACGGAGATGAGGCGCGCGGGGCGGCCATCGTAGGTGATGCCCTGCCCGGAGACCTCGACGGAGAGCAAGGCGCCACTCTTGGTGACGTGGCGCCAGCGGGCCCGGTTGACGCCAACAGGGTCGATGGTGGCCATGTGGGCATCGAACTGTGCGCGGTCTTCAGGGGGGCGAATGTCGCGCGGGCTCAGCTGGAGAAACTCTTCGCGCGTATAGCCGTAGAGGTCGAGGGCGGCCTGGTTCACATCGAGGAAGCGGAGTGTCTCAGCATCGAACACCCACATGGGACGCGGGCTGGCCTCGAAGAGGAGCGGGGCATCGCGGAGCGGTGGAAGCTCGCCTGCTCGTGGGTCGTCCACGGATGTTCCTTCAGCCGTGATGTTGACCATCCTACCTTCTCGCGTGGCGCGGGTCTCCCGGGGAATGCCCGAAGGACGATTGCTGCTTTCGGGGGTCTCTCGACAGTCAGGAAGCGGCGGCTGGAGAGGCGGTGGGGAGCGGCGACGGTTCCGGGGCGCGCGCAGTGAGCCGGAGGGCGATGGCGGCGGTGAGGATACCGGCGGCGGCGGCGAGAAAGAACACGAGCGCCAGGGAGGCAGCGGCCCAGCCGCCCGCGTCCCCCGCGGAGACGATGCCGCCGGCGATCCCAACTCCGGTTGCCGCAGAGAGGGTCTCGTGGAGTTTCATGGAGGCGGACGCTTCGCCTTCACGGCCCGGAGGGGATGAGGCGAGGAGTTCGAGCGAGAACATGGGGTAGGCGATGCCCATGCCGAAGCCACCAAACGTCCAGACGAGTGCGACCCATGCCCCGGGGACGTCCCTGACAAGAGCGAGGGGCACCATGGCGATAGCGAGGCTGACGATGATGGCGCCCGCCGCGGCGAGCGAGGGGCGGGGAAACCGGCGTACGAGCCGCTCCTGCACCCAGGAACCTGCCGTCCAGCTGAGGGTGGAGCCAGTCAATGCCAGGCCCGCAACGAAGGAGGAGTATCCGCGGTGGGTGGTGAGGAGGTAGGGGACGAAGGCTTCGGCTCCGAAGAAGCAGAGGTTGAGGAAGCCGTTGCCTGCCACCGCGGCAGGAAGCCCGGGATTCGCGCGAAATGTGCCGGGAGGAAGGAGCACGCGAAGCGCCGGAATGGCCGCGCCAACACCGATGACCACGAGGGGAATGCCGATGATCGGGTTTCCGCTGGCGACGCCACCGAGGGCAAGGCCGGCGGTCACGGCGAGGCGGAGGGCGGTCGGGACGCGCGAGGGGGCGAGCTCGCCACCGGGAGGGCCCATGCGAAAGAGGGGCGGAAGCGCGAGGGCCGCCATGAGCGGAATGGTGGGCACGAAGAGGAGAAACGCGCCCCGCCAGGAGACGTATTCGGCGATGGCGCCGCTGATGGCGGGCCCGGCGAGCCCGGGCACCACCCAGGCCGAGGCCAGGAGTGCGAGCATCCGGGGGCGCAACTCCTCCGGGTAGCCACGGCCGAGCGCGACATAGGCGATCGCTGGCAGGGCGCCGGCGCCGAGACCCTGGACCACGCGGCCGATAACGAGCACGAGCATGGACGGGGCCAGCCCGGCGATGAGCAGCCCGATGCCGAAGAGCGTCATGCCGATGGCAAGCGGGCGGCCCGGGCCGTAACGGTCGGCCTGTTCGCCGGCCCAGGTGATACCGACGATGCTGGCGAGCAGGAAGCCACTGAAGGCCCAGCCGTACAGCGCGAGGCCGCCAAGGTCTTCTTCGGCGCGAGGCATAACCGTGGCGACGGCGAGGGCCTCGAAGGCGACGAGGGTGACGGCCATGAGGAGGCCGATGGTGAGAGCGCGGCGATGACCGCTGAGCACGCTCTCCGATGGGGAGGACAGACTCACCAGGCCATTGTGACGGTTTCACGACGGGGGTGCGCCCTTCTTTGGGAGGAATCAGCGGGCACCCGGGTGGAGGGTGCAGGCAAAGGGGGTAGTCCAAACGTTCACATAAACGTAGCCGAAAGTACGTAGACAAGGCGGCCGATAGGTCTATCCTATGGATCCATCCGGGGGGAGATGGGCGCGGGAGGACGCCGTGAACATCGAAGTGATTGAATTCGAACTGTTGTGCGAGGAGCACGGAGTGCACCGGTTGCTCGTGCCGGTGGAGCTGCCCCGCCCCCGGGCATGCGCGCACTGCTTCCGGCCGGCCGAGCGGCGGGAGATCCGGCGGTTTGTGATGCCGCGGACGGCACCACAGAAGATCGGCGGCGAGGCCTTCATCGGCTAGCGCGGTCAGCCGGCGAGCGGTCCCTCTTTCGCCCAGTTGAAGTGCATGCGCCCGTGGTCGGCGTTGGCGGCCATGATGCCGCCCACGGTGCCATCGGCCCATGGGGCACCAGGGATCTTTGACTCCAGCTGGTCATCGGTGAGTTCGGCGAGGAGCTGGAGGGTTTCGGCACGAACCGCCAGCCCGATTCGGACGAGCTCGCCCAGGGGCTTGCCGCGGTGCTCCTCGGCCCAGGCTTCGGTCCAGCGGTGGATCCCGGCCATGACCTCCTCACGGGTCTGAGGTGTGCCGCCGGGGTTCGTTCGCTGAGCCATGCCGGGCTTGCCAGCAAGGTGGCGGCGAACCATGTCATTCCAGTTCTTCTCAATAAGGGTGGTATGGATGAAGTGGTCGGCGAACGACCATGTCTTCGCGGGGTCGTGTTCGCTGGGAGTCCGGGGGGCAAAGAGTTCTGCTTCGGGCATGGCAGCCAGGGTCTCGAGGAGCCACGAACGGTCGCGGTTGAGCTTGATTTCGATATCGATGCGGTTCAGGGGGTGCTCCGGTGGCCGCAAGCGTGGCCGGTGAGATGGAGTGATTCTAGGGCGGAAGCCGCCGGCCGTCCGTCGAGGTCTTCGCTTGAGGGTGCGCCCCGGAATGCCAACGGGCGGTGCGTGCCGAGGGCCGGGGATTTGCGAACACCGGGGGGTTCCGCCAGTATCACGGCGCAACTCACCGGGGGAACCGTCGATGTCGGAAGTGTTGTTGGAGAAGCGAGCGGACGGAGTCGCGATCATCACCCTGAACAGGCCTGACAGCCTGAACGCAATGAGCGACGAACTGGTGGTGCTGCTGGGCGAGTACCTGGAGGAATGCGAGCGCGACCGCGCTGTGCGGTGCGTGGCGCTGACCGGCGCCGGCCGGGGCTTTTGCGCCGGCGGAGATGTGCGAAACATGCAATCTCGCAACGACCAGGGATCAGCGCGGGAGGGCGGCCCACCGAACCCGGTGACCATCATCGACCGGTTGACGGCGGGGTTGCGGCGTTCGCACGACGCGACGACGTTGAAGCTGCACACGATGCCCAAGCCGACGGTCGCGCTGGTGAACGGCGTGGCCGTTGGGGCGGGGCTGAGCCTGTGCCTCGGCGCGGACATCCGGATCGCCTCGGACCGGGCGCGGTTCGGGACGGCATTCAGGAACGTGGGCTTGAGTGGTGACTTCGGCGGGACGTACCTGCTGCCGAGGCTGGTGGGGATGGGGCTGGCGCGCGAGCTGTACTTCACGGCGGAAATCATCGATGCGGCTCGAGCGCTGGGGATGCGTCTGGTGAACCGTGTGGTGCCACATGACGAGCTGTTGACGCAGGGGCTGGAATTCTGCGCGAAGCTGGCCGCCGGGCCGACGGCGAGCTACGGGCGGATGAAAGAGAACCTGAACTTCGGCGAGACGGCGACGCTTGACGCTTTGCTGGATCACGAGGCGCTGCTGATGCGGATCAGCGGCCTTTCGGTGGACAGCCGCGAGGCGGTGCGGGCGTTCATGGAGAAGCGGGAGCCGCGGTTCGTCGGCGAATAGGCATCTTCACCGGGAACATGGAGAAAGGGACAGGCATGGGACGGCTCGAGAACACGGTCGCAGTAGTCACGGGAGGGGCGCGCGGGATTGGCGCCGGGATAGCGCGGGTGATGGCTCGGGAGGGCGCCCATGTGGCGATCCTGGACCTCGACGGGGACCAGGCGGTCGCGACGGCGGAGGAGCTGCCAGGCGACAGTATGGGCATGGCATGCGACGTCATCCTGGAGGGGCCACTGACCGAGGCCGTACGACAGGTGGTGGGGCGGTTTGGCGGGCTGGACATCTTCGTGAACAACGCCGGTGCCGGGCGCGGGCCACTGGACCTGAACACGACGCGGCCGACGGGCGGAGGGGGCCGGGTGACCGACATGGCGCCGGAATCGTGGGATGAACAGCTGGCACAGAACCTGCGGAGCACGTTCCTTGGCACGAAGGTGGCAGTGCCCTACCTGCGGGCACGGGGTGGTGGCTCGATCGTGAACATCGCTTCGATTGCCGGGCTGGGCGCCTCGCCAACGCTCCCTGCCTATGCGGCAGCGAAGGCAGGCGTTATCTCGCTGACGAAGAGCACGGCGCTGGAATACGCCCCGTTCAACATCCGGGTGAATGCCATCTGCCCGGGATTCCTGTGGACCCGGGCCTGGGAGGGATTGGCAACGGGGATGAAGATGGCGGTTCCCCAGTATGCCGACCGGGAACCGCGGGAGATCTTCCTCGAGGTGGTGAAGAACGGGGTGCCGCTGGGGCGGGAACAGACACCGGAGGATATCGGCGAGCTGGCGGCATTCCTTTCGAGCCCGGCGGGCCACAACATCACGGGCCAGGCGATCGCGGTGGATGGCGGTATCACGCTGAAGTGAAGACGCGAGTGGCCCCCACCCGCACGGGTGGGGGGCACTCAAGGCGGGGGAGAACGCGCGGTCGAGCGGGGTCCGGCACCGGGGGCCGGGCGGGGCTTTTCCATCCCGGGGCCACCCTGCGAGAGCTTCGATTCATCGAACGCGGGATCGAGGCTCTTCGCGACGGCGATCAGGTCGTCCTTGGAGACCTCAGGGGAGATGCCGCGAGAGTAGGCGTTGATGGAGTACGAGGTCCCCTTCGCATCGGACCACCAGATGCTGTTGGGCGCGATGTAGCCCTGGGCGTCGCCGCCCCCGGTACCGTAGCGGCTGACCGCGGCCTCGATGGTGTCGGCGCCGCGTTCGAGCGTCCAGGAGAGGTTGTACTGGGGCTCCCAGCCTTCGGGCTCGCGGCAGCCATCGGCGATGTCGTTGGAGAGTCGGCTGGAGCGGACAACCTGGTAGCCGTCCGGGCCCGTGGGGTCGCGGAAGCCCAGGCGGGCCATGTCGGCATCGGAGAGCTGGCGTTCCTGGACGAGGCAGGCCTCGCTGAAGGACGGGTCGAGGGCTTTCGCGATGGCACGGATGGTATCGAGCTCGAGGCCATTCTCGACCTTTGCGTAGACACCGAACTGGAACTTCCCGTTGTTCCAATTGGCCCCATACGAGGTGAATGAGCCGGGCCAGGTCTCGACGTAGCCTTCGGGCATGGCCCACGCGGAGACGCCGATGTAGCCGTAGTTGTCGCCAGTGCCGTTCTTCTGCCAGTTGGCATTCATGCTGGCACCTTCGCTAGGAACAACGCTGGTGTCGCAACCGGCGGGAGGCGGGGTAAAGACGCTGAAGTAGGAATCGGTCAGGTCGTAGCCGGCGGGGATGACCGGGCGCGGGTCGCCGATCCCAAGGCCGGCGAGCGAGTTCCAGTCGCCCTTCTCGAGCTTCCAGAAGCACTTCAGTCCGTCGTCAGAGCCGGTGAGCTGGGCAACGAGGGCACGCAGCACTTCGGGAGCGCGCGGGTCGCCTTCGGGCACAGGCATTGAGGAGCGGGTGGGATCTTCGGAGGCGTAGGGCAGGATCTGGTAGCGGTTGACGCTGACGCTGTAGACGTAGCCGTTGGCCCAGAACGTCGCGTTGTCGTCGCGGAGGACGCTGGCGACGCGCTTATCGGACTTGCGCTGGGTTATGTAGGCCTCGAGCCCGGTTTCGCTGTGCTTCCAAGAACTATCGAGGGCGAGTTCGCCGCCGGGCTTCGGGGCGCCGTCCTGGTCGCATTCCGTGTACACCGAGAGCGAGAGGCTCAGCGGAGCGAACCCGGCGCCGGGCAGGTTCGGCGTAAAGCCGGCCTTCGACGGGTCGATGACGCCGTTACTGATGACCGAGGCCGGGAGGGAGCCGCGGCAGCCGGGGTAGGACAGCGAGGCATCGGCGCCGGCCATGCCCTGGCCGCCCATTTTGCCGGGGACTGGAGCGTTGGCCGGCATGGAGGAAGGTTGTTCGCCGGGGCCGAAGCGCGGGGCGGTAATGCCAGAATTGGTGGCAATATCGCGGCCGCCATCACTGGCGACCGTGGCCGGCTTCCCCCCATCACTTCCGCCGGTATCGATGACGGCGCGAGCGGCCAGTGCGCCCGAGGCGAAGAAGGCGGCCGCCCCCGCGGCCAGTCCGAGCCAGAGCAGTGGTTTGCGCGGGTTGAGTAACAAACTCGCAGACATGCAGACCTCCAGGTGAATCAGGTCCCCTCGCGGTACCAAACGCCGGGAGTGGCCGAAAAGTTCCGGGCGCGTGAGGTGGTCTTAACCTTAATCGGCGAGGTCAGGCGGGGAGTGGGATTGGCGTCACATTCGGAAGATGCCCCATTCGGTGTTCTCGAAGGGGGCATTGAGGGCGGCGGAGATACCCAGGGAAAGCACGCGGCGGGTGTCGAGCGGGTCGATGACGCCGTCGTCCCAAAGGCGGGCGGTGCTGAAGTAGGGGGAACCTTCGGTTTCGTAGCGCTCGATGGTGGGCGCTTTGAAGCGCTCCTGTTCTCCTGGCGAAAGCTGTTCGCCGCGATCGATGCGAACCTGGAGGAGGACGGAGGCGGCCTGTACGCCGCCCATGACGCTGATGCGGGCGTTGGGCCACATCCAGAGCTGACGGGGACCGTAGGCACGGCCGCACATGGCGTAGTTGCCTGCGCCGAAGCTGCCGCCGATGACGACGGTGAACTTCGGCACCGCGGCGTTCGCCACC
>CAYUVT010000037.1:0-1715 GCA_964448165.1 uncultured Anaerolineaceae bacterium
GCGGTGTGCCGCAGCGCCAGCAGAAGGGGTAGGTGTGCTTGATCGTGCCCTTCTTGAGCATGAGGCCGCGCTCTTCGAGGTCTTTCTCGATATCGCGGTCGGCCTGCTTGGCGAACTTCCCGGCGCCGGGGAGGCCTTCGGCCATCAGCCCGCGGAGGTCGATGGGCTGGACGAAGAGCAGGCCGTAGTCCTTGCCCGCCTGGAAGTCTTCGGCGCCGAACGCCGGGGCGGTGTGGACGATGCCAGAACCGTCTTCGAGCGAGACGTAGCCAGCACCGACGACCTTGCGCAGGCCCTGCGTGGATTCGCCGGGCTCGAGCTTACGGAGGTGACCATCGGCCGCGAAGCGCATCGCCTGGTGGCCCAGGTCCTCGGGCCGGTAGAGGGGCTCGTATTCGAGGCCGACGAGGAACGTGCCAGGGATGGTCATGACGGGCTCGACCTGCTCGCCGAAGACCTTCGCCGCGAGGGCTTTCGCGACCACCAGCAGTTCGCCCTGGCGGTCGTAGATGCCGTATTCAGCGTCTTCCTTGACGGCGAGGGCAACGTTGCCCGGGAGCGTCCACGGGGTGGTGGTCCAGGCGACGATGGCCATGCGGTCGTTGAAGGGCATTCGCCGGGGATGGCCGCGCTTGAAGAGGGCTTCGTCGCTCACGCGGAACTTGACGAAGACGCTGGGGTCGGGGGTGTCGTCCTGGTAGCCGAGGGAGACTTCGTGATCGCTGAGGCTGGTGCCGCAGCGAGGGCAATGGGGGGTGACGCGATAGTCCTGGTAGACGAGGCCGTGATCCCACAACCGCTTAAAGATCCACCAGCAGGTTTCGATGTAGTCGTTGCTGTAGGTGACGTAGGGGTTGTCGTAATCGGCCCAGAAGGCGATGCGCTCGCTGAGGCGGGTCCATTCCTCGACGTAGCGGGAGACGGAAGCCTTGCACTTTTCGTTAAAGGCGGCGATGCCGTACTCCTCGATCTCGGGCTTGGACTTGAGGCCGAGCTCCTTTTCGATTTCGAGCTCGACAGGCAGGCCGTGGGTATCCCAGCCGCCCTTGCGGGGCACGCGGTAGCCGCGCATGGTCTTGTAGCGCGGGATGAGGTCTTTAAAGACACGGGAGAGGACGTGGTGGATACCGGGCCTTGCGTTCGCAGTGGGCGGGCCCTCGTAGAAGATAAACAGCCGGTCTTCGGGCCGCTCCTCGATGCTGCGGCGGAAGATAGCGTTGCGCTGCCAGAAGGAAAGAATCTCCTCTTCCATCCTGGGGAAGCTGACGCGTGGGTCGACCGGCTTGAACATGTGGGGAGCCCTTTGGAGAAGTGGCGGGACGTTTACGACCGGCGCGAGGCCGGTTGTCGTACCCTGTGGCGAATGGACGAACACAGCGAGACCGGCGCACGAAAAAGCGCGCACGCCCCACTGCCGGGGACGAGCGCGCAGGCCCGCGGTACCACCCCTGTTCCCTTCCTGGGAAGGGCACTCGTGGAGCGCCAGCACGCTCCTGCCCCTGGTAACGGAGGGCTGCCGTCCGGGTCTACTGAAGGCCGGGGGCCCCGTTCGGCCGGAGGCTCGGGAGGGATGTTCGCGCGGGCGGCCCGTGCCCCCTCGCACCATGCGGGGCTCGCTGTGCGGGCGCTGGCGCGCTACTCGGCTCCGTCATCGCCGTTACGGGCCAGTGAAGCAGCGAGCACGGTTGCATGTCAATGCTGAGCCCGCGAGGAAT
>CAYUVT010000037.1:1815-19695 GCA_964448165.1 uncultured Anaerolineaceae bacterium
CCCGTTGCCACGCCAGAGCCGACGCACCTGCGAGTGGCCTTCATCAACCTGATGAGCCCGGTGGGCACCGACGCGACGAATACGGTGGCAGGCGACACGTTCGAGGCGCGCCTGAACCTCGTCATCGATGAGCTGAAGGCGTTCAAGCCGGACATCGTTGGTTTCAACGAAGCGACGAACACGGCCGCGCACGGCGACGCCCGGGAGAAGCTGGCGACGGCGCTCAAGATGGAGCCATTCTGGCTGCGGGCCAACCCCTGGTTCCCGACCCAGACGCGCGACCAGAACGACGCCATCGCGAAACAGATCGGGTTCGAGGAGGGCGAGCTGGTACTGGTCCGCAGCGATCGTTTCCCGGTGATTGGCGGGATCGACTCGCACTGGATCAACCCGCGGACCTCTGAGACCGAGGGGCGGGTGGCGTTCCATCTGAAGGTGCGCATTCCCGGGCCGACCGGCGAGGCGGATATCTACATCACGCACCTGACCGGCGGCGACGACAGCGTGAAGACGCGGCAGTCGGAATCGATTGTGGAGTTCATCCGATCGAGCCGTGGCGCCGGGCCGGCCGTCATGATGGGCGACCTCGGGACGGGGCCGGAATCCGCGGCGTATGCCGCGTTCAAGGCAGTGGGGTTCGAAGACGCCTTCGCCGAGGCGGGCGTGGCGACCTGTTGCCGCGCTTCCGTGGTTGGCGAGCAGAAACCGCTGACGGCGCGGACCGACTTCCTGCTCGCGGCCGGGTGGTTCCCAACCGAGACGGGCACGTTCGGGGAGAAGCCGGCGAAGCAAGCGGACGGGCGGGACCTCTACGCGAGCGACCACATCGGGCTGTTCGCGGTGTTCCCGCTCCGGTAAGGGCGGCCGGGAAACCCGGCGAACGGGCGCGCGTTACTCGGATGAGCCGGCAAGGGGGCGGTCGGCCGGAGCGGTGGCGTAGGCGCCGCGGAAATCGCGGAAGGGGCCATCGCGCCACTCGAGGGCGGCCTTCAGGCCATCCTCGCGCAGGCGGCGGTTCCACTCCTGGGCCGCGGGGCGGTGCTTGCTCATCGCTTCGACATCGGTCCCCGACATGAGGCCGGAGCGGATGCCCATCGCTTCGTACTGGCGGTTGACGGAGCGCTTGGAGTACATGAGCAGGTCGTTATCGATGTTCGCCATGCGGCGGGCGAAGCGCTCGGTGAAGGCGGCGAGTTCGGTCGCCGGGACGGCGTAGGTGGCCCAGCCCATCGCGGCCATGTCGCGCCCGGAGAACGAGTCGCCCACGTAGGCGAACTCCCGCGCCTTGGTCATCGGCAGGTGCCACGGCGCCCACATGATGTCCATGGTGCCCATCGCGCGGACGGGCGGGTACCCGATCTGGGCGTCTTCGGCGACGATGCGGAAGTCGCAGAAAGAGGCGAGCTCGGTGCCGCCGGCCAGGCAGTAGCCATGGATCTGCGCGACCACCGGCTTGGCCAGCTCCCAGATGGTCCAGTTGGCGAGGAGCACGTGGCGGGACCAGTCATAGTGCGCCGGGTGGGTCGTCCCGGTATCGGGGAGCTTCGAGCGCGGGTGGACGTAGCGCGATTCATCGGATGCGGCGCGCGATGGCGAAAGGTCGTACCCGGCGCTGAACGCGCGGCCGTTGGCGCGGAGGACGATGACCCCGACCGCCCGGTCGGCCTCGGCTTCTTTCAGGGCGTGGAACAGTTCGCCGCGGAGGTCGTTCGAGAGGGCATTGAGCTTTTCGGGCCGGTTGAGGGTGATGAACGCCAGGCGGCCATCGGTTTCGTAGAGGATGTTCTCGTAAGACACGTGATGCCTCCAGCGGTGGGAATTGGCGGTTCGCATGCTACTCCGGCCGGGGAAGGCCGTCAGTCCCTGGCGTTCCGCCGTAGACTTGGCGCCACTACGGTCCCGGAGGGTCTCGATGCCGGAAGAAGGCGTTGTCCTGTACGAAGAACGCGACTCGCTCGCGATCATCACCATCAACCGTCCGGAAAAGCTGAACACGCTGAACGAAGCGGTCATCCAGGGCATCGCCGATGGGATCGACGCGGCGACGGCTTCGGCGGATGTTTCGGCCGTCATCCTGCGCGGCGCCGGCCGGACGTTCACCGCGGGGTACGACCTGAACCCGGGTGACAGCCGGACGCCCTGGGCCCGCCGGTACGGCGCGCGGGAGATCGAGCACCGGCCGGGCGCCTGGGACCCTGTCCGCGATTACCAGTTCATGGGCTACAACATGAAGCGGTTCATGAAGCTCTGGGAATGCCCGAAGCCCGTCATCGCCCAGATGCACGGGTACGCGCTGGGCGGCGGGACTGACCTGTTGCTCTGCGCCGACCTGATTTTCATGGCCGAGGATGCGATCATTGGATATCCGCCCTCGCGGGTGTACGGCACGCCGACGACGATGCTATGGGTGTACCGGCTGGGGCTCGAGCACGCGAAGCAGTTCCTGCTTTCGGGCGACCAGATCGACGCGCCCACAGCGCTGCGCATCGGGCTGGTTTCCAGGGTGTTCCCGCTGGACCGGCTCCAGGAGGAAACAGAGGCCTACGCGAAACGCTTCCGCCACATCCCCCAGAACCAGCTGGCGCTGAACAAGCTGTTGATCAACCAGGCGTACGAGAACATGGGCCTGCGGACCACGCAGATGTTCGGCACGTTCTTCGACGGCATCACGCGGCACACGGAGGAAGCGCTGCGCTGGGCAGAGAGCTTCCGCGAGGTGGGCTTCCGGGAGACGATCAGCCGGCGGGACGCGCCCTTCGGCGATTACGGCGAGCGCAGGCGGTAGCCGCTACTCATCGATGGCGATTACCTTCGCGCTCCACGGGCAGTAGCGCTCCGAAGTGACCACGCCCTTCTCCACATCTGAAGGCAGCCCGTCGCAGACCTCCATCGTCACGTCGGCGAACTCGATGTCGGCGGGATCGATGTGCCAGCTGTAGCCGGTGTTCACGTCGGGAGAGCCGCGGACGACCCTTCCGTTCGGGATGGCTGGCGCCTCTTCGCCGGCCAGGAGCTTGCGGGCGACCTCGATATCCTCCTGCTCGGTCAGCCGGATGCGGTACTCCTCGCTTTCGGCGACGCGGAAGGTGACGACGACGCCCTGGCTGCCGGCGGGCGGCGTGGTGCCGCGATCGTCGTCGTCATCGTCGCCGCAAGCGACGGCCAGGGCCGCGAGGGAGAACAACGCAACGCTGGCGAACGCGGCGCGGGCGGTCCGTCGGAGCATGGGGGCCTCCTGAGGTTGGGCCGGGGCGGCCCGGCGGCGCGCCAACCGCCCGGCGCGGCGATAAGTGGTGCCATCTTGATCACCAGGGGCGAAAACGTCAGTAAACACCCGGGAATTCCGCCGTCGCGCTCGCCATCCCGGGCAGCGATCCATAGAATCTGACCATGGCAGGAATCGCCTTGCTTCATGCATCTGCGAGCGACATGAGTGCGCGCTCATGAAGGACGCGCTCAACCTGCTGACCCCCGCCGACGGCCGGCCTTACCCGTACAGCGGCGGCGAACTTGATGTGCCCCATGCCGTCGAGGCGTTCAAGGCGGCGCTGCTCCACGTTTCGGAGTCGGTGCCGGGGCGGACGCAGTTGCTGCAGCAGACAGCACTTGCGCTCCTGAGCCGGCGGCACCAGCTGCTGATTTCGCGGGCGGGCACGGGGAAGTCGCTCTACGGCGACAGCGTGTTCAGCCAGTTCGAGGGGTCGACCTTTAAGGCGCAGTTCACGCAGGGGACGCGGCTGGAGACGATCCTGGGCGGGCTCGATCTGAAGCTGTTCCATGAAGGGAAGCTCTGGCACGACACGACGCATTCGCTGGTGACGGCCGATTTCGCCTACCTCGACGAGTTCATGAACGCGAACGACCTGGTGCTGGAAGCGCTCCTCGGCATCCTGAACGAGCGGCGGTTCACCCAGGGCGAACAGCAGGAAGAAGCGCGCCTGCATACCGCCCTGGCGATGACGAACCACCTGAAGTTCTCGGCGATTTCCGAGCCGATCCTCGACCGCTTCATGTTCAAGGCCTCGATCGACCCGCAGGGTGATGCGCTGAACGACATCCTGATCGACCTGGCCTACGCGAAGCACCACGGCAAGGCTCCGCGGCCCGAGCACCCCATCCCTCTCCCGGTACTGCGGGAGATCAGCGACATCGTGCTCGGGGAGCACCCCGAACGGACCATCGAGGCCTCGCACGACATCCTGTTCCTGAAGAACGAGCTGATCGAGACATACAGCCGGCTGCTGGCGACCCGCCACCACACCGCCCCGGCGCGCGATGGCTACGGCCCCAACCCGGAGGCCTACATCAGCCCGCGGACGAAGGCAGCGAGCCGCGATGCCCTGAACGCCTCGGCGTTGCTCCACCACCGCACGCATGTGACGAAGGAGGACCTGCACGCACTGCGGTTCGTCCTGACGATCATTCCCGGGAACGACCGGGCGGTGACCGGCGCTTCCCAGGACATCTTCGCCGAGGCTATCCATTCGACCTTCCAGGCCTACAGCGATGCGGACCTGCAGATGGTGCAGGACCTGACGACGATCGCGCAGACGTATACGTGGTTCGCACATGGCGTGCCGCTAGAGACGCAGCAACAGCACGGGCGGGTAGTGCGGCTGTTCCTCTCGCTCATCGGGAAGTCGAGCTGGCACGAGGTTGGCTATCAGACGTTCATCGATGCGCTGCAGGGCAAGCAGATCACCAATCCGCGGGTGAATGCGCTGCGCGAGGAGATCCTCGAAGACATTTTGGAGCACGCCGGCCGTGGCAACTGATAGCGCGCGCAGCCCGATGGACCGCCTGCTCCACCCGGAAGAGGACCTGGAGGACCTCTACCGCTCGTGGGGGATCCTCGACCTGGTGGATGAGACGGTGGCGACGATGCCCGCGGCGTGGCTCGAGGTGTTGAACCTGGCGCGGAACCTGCTCGATGGGAAGGCGCTGCCGGGGATAGAAATGCCGGCGGACCTGGCGCGTCTTGTTGGTACTCCCCAGGACAACACCCTCGTGGTCACGCGGCGGGAGCGGAAGCAGCGGATGGTGAACCCGCTCGGCGGCGATACCCGCGTGCAGCCGTTGCGGGCACTGACCGACTTCCCGCATGTGACGCTCCCGGACATGATGCTGCGAGAAGTGGCTCCGGGGCTGTTCGACTACCAGCTGCTGAGCGGCGGCATCCACGGCGTCTACACGACCGGGCTGACGCCTGCCATCGAGGAGTACGACGAGATCGTCGAGGAGCGCATCCCGGCGCCGGGACCCGGGCGGAAGAAACGGCAGAAGGTGTATGCGCTGCTCGATGTCTCGAATTCGATGCGGGACGACAACCGCATCCTCTTCGCGAAGGCGCTGCTGCTCGCCTACCTGGTGACAGCCCACCGCGAAGGGGCGGAAATCTACTTCCGTACGTTCGGGAACACGGTGCACACGCGGAGCGACTGCACCAGTCCCGAAGGCTTTGGCGAGCTGGCGCGGCGGATCCTGGCCGTAACGCCCGAGGGGTCGACAGACATCAAGCACGCGATGGACACGGCGATCTTCGATATCCGGGCGCTCGATGGCTTCAACCGGGTGGAGCGGCTGGGGGAGACGCCACCGACGGAGCTGTTGCTCATCTCCGACTGTGAGTCGTACTCCATCCCGGTGATCCCGAAGGCGATCAAGCTGCATACGGTGCACCTGAAGGGCGCAAGGATGATGAAGATTCACGCGGAAGGGTTCGAACGGATCCGAGCTGAAAGCCGCACCTTCCACGAGATCGACACAACCGGGCTGGTGCTCCCCGAGACGACGCGCGAGCGCTGGCTGCTTCGCTTCGACGGCCGGGCGCTCGATGACGCTCGCATCGACGCGGGGACCGAAGGCGCGGAGCACAGGCCGGGCGCAGCCCACCGCCAGGCTGTCCGCGAGGCGTACCGCAAGATGGCGGGCGAGGCGAAGGAGCGGCGCCCGGCGCAGCTGCGGGCGCAACGTGCGCTCTCCGGGCCGAAACCCGGGCTGGGCGCCCTGTTGCGGGCACTCTGGCGTGCGCTCCGGCGCACCTGGCCCCGGCGCCACCCGGCGCCCGCCGTCCCACCGCTCGCCGCCGCTGCCCCGTTCGGCATGCACTTCCGCGTCCGGAAGTAGCCGCCGTTCAGGCCATGGGCCGGCCCAGGATCACCACGAGCTCCTCGGCCCCGTGGATGCCCCGGACGATGATCTTCTCGACGTCGGCGGTGCGGCTGGCGCCGGTGAGGATGAGGGCATCGCCATCGCCAAGGTGGCCCGCGAGCCCGGCCGGATGCTCGACGATCGTCGCGGGGTCGACCCGTACGACGACGCGGCTCGCTGCAAGCAAAGGGCGGCGCGCGGCGGCCTCGCCGGTGAGCAGCACGCTGCCTGTGCCTGCGATCGCGGCAGTGGCATCGAGCACTCGGTCGCCCTCGCGAGGCTCGTATTCCTCCACAACCGTGACGCCGAGCTGGCTGGCGCGGTAGGCAAACCGGCCGGGGAGGGTCGGAGGCAGGACCTCCGAAGGTGCGATGACCGGCGCCTCGGCCCTGCTCGGCGCCGCCTGGTGCAGAAGGTCGACATCGTGCGGGACGGCGGGGTCGGGGAGAAGGCGGGGGTCGTCGCGATGCTTGCCTGGCGGGCGTACGAGCCTGCCGAAGGAGTGGAGGCCAATCCGGGCCATCGCGGAGGCAGCGCGGGCACGGGTGGCGCCAGTCATGGCGGCCGCCCAGGCCTTCCAGGCGAGGCGCTCAGCACGCCCGGCAACATGGCCCTTCGCAACCGCGTCGGCGCGGAGGTCGAGCAGCATGCGGTGGAGGGGGATGCCGACCGGGCAGACCTCGGTGCAGCGCGCGCAGAGGCTTGAGGCGAATGGAAGGTCGGCGTAGCGGCCGTCGCGCCAGAGGAGGGGCGAAATGACCGCACCGATCGGGCCCATGTACGGCGAACCGTAGGAAAGCCCGCCAGCCGATCGGTAGACCGGGCAGCCGTTCATGCAGGCGCCGCAGCGGATGCATTTGAGCACCTCGCGGTAACGCGGGTCGCCCAGGATGCGCGATCGCCCATGGTCGACGAACACAACGTGGCGCTGCTGCCCGGGAGCCGGGCCCGCCAGGAAGTGCGAGAAGGCGGTGAGGGGCTGGGCCGTGGCGCTGGGGGCAAGCACCTGGAGCATGGCGAGTGCGCCGGCCTCGTCGGCGACCACCTTTTCGAGGCCCGTGATCACAATGTGGAGCTTCGGGTGGCTGGCCCCCAGGGAAACGTTGCCCTCGTTCTCGACGATCACGATGCGGCCGGAGCTGGCGACGACCGCGTTGGCGCCGGTGACGCCCGCGTCGCAATCACGGAAGAACTCGCCGACGACATCGCGGACGTGACGGGAGAGGCGTGCCGGGTCGTCGTCGGGAAGGTCGGCGCCAGTGCGGAGGAGCATCTCGCGGATACGGGCGCGGTTGAGGTGGAGGGCGGGGGCGGTGATGTGGCTGGGGCCGCGGCCTTCGATATCGACGATGTACTCGCCGATGTCGGTCTCCAGGACGTCCAGGCCGGCGGCGCGCAGGGCGTGGGTGAGGCCCACCTCCTCGCCAACCATGGTCTTCGACTTCGCCACGCGCTTTGCATCGCCCAGGAGCCTGCGGATGGTGCTGATGGCCTCGGCGGGTGTGGCCGCACGGTGGTAGCCGATGCCGCGGCGTTCGAACTGTTCGCGCACCTGCCGGTGCAGCTCCTCCAGGTGGTCGATGGCGTGGGCCCGGGCGGCGGCGGCGCGCAAGCGGGCATCGACAGGCCCGCGGGCGAGCGTCGCGGCCGAATCGGCCATGAGTTTGCGCATGATGGGGGTGACGGTGGCGGAGGGGCGCTCCTGGCGGATCTCCCGGGCGGCGCGTTCGCGGTAGTGGCTCACGCGAGCGCCCTCACGAGGAGCTCCGGCAACGACCAGCCTTCGAGCTGGACGCCCATGCCTTCGGCGCCCGACTGGATGTGAGCCAGGCAGGAAAGGTCGGCCGAGACAAGGACGCGCGCGCCAGTGAGTGCCACGTCGTCGAGCTTTGCGGTGAGCATGGCAACAGAGACTTCGGGCTGTTTGACGGCGAAGGTGCCGCCAAAGCCACAGCACTCCTCTTCGAAGGAGAGGCGGCGCACCTCGAGGCCCTCGATGCGGCTGAGCAGACTGAGGACGGCGGACGAGCTGCCCAGCTCGCGGCGGGTGTGACAGGAGTCGTGGTAGGCGACGACGCCTTCGAGGCGGAGGCCCAGGCGGCCGAGATTCGGGTGGGCGGCGACGTAGCCGGGGAAATCCACGAACCGGGCGGCGATCCGGAGGGCGCCCTGAGCACGTTCGCCCTCGAAGAGGCCGGGGAGGTAATGGCGCACCATGCTGGTACACGAGCCGGAGGTGGTGACGACGGCGGCATACGGCTGGCCGGCGCGGAGCAGCTCGCGGCCAACGGCCCTGGCTTCGGTGCGAAAACCGCTGTTGAAGGCGGGCTGGCCGCAGCAGCGGCCATCGAGGAGGGCCACATCGTCGCCGAGCGCTTCGAGGATGTGGCGCGCATTCGCCGCATCCTGTGGCCGGATCGTCGCCATGTAACAGGGGTCGAAGAGCGCGATGCGGGCCACGGGATGCATTGTAGATGGTTGCGTGCGCGGGACCATGGCTTACCTGATAGACTTTGCTCACCAATCAGAAGGAGGCTACTGACAATGGCGAACATTACGGTAGAGGTTCGGGACAACGGCCCGTACATCATTCGCGGCGGCGCGACGTTGGTCGACGCGGAGGGGAAGGAGTACGAGGCGAAGGAGATGCTGGTGCTGTGCCGGTGCGGCCAATCGGCGAAGAAGCCGTTCTGCGATGCCACGCACCGCAGTTGTGGGTTCGAATCGGCGCCACGCGCGGGCGCCTGAGCAGCACCTGGCGCAAGACGTACGAAGCCCCGGACAGCGTGTCCGGGGCTTCGCGCAGGGAAGGAGACGGGTCGATCAGTCGCCGCTGGTGAGGACCGGGCCAAGCTCGAAGGCGGGGACTTCGTGGCCGTGGACCTTGCCGGCGGTATGCCGGGCCGGGCCCTCGACCGAGATGCGGGGCATCCATTCGAGCCACGACGGGAGGTACCAGTTGCGGGAGCCGAGGAGCTCCATACTCGCCGGGACCAGGACCGAGCGGACGACGGTCGCATCGAGGAAGACCGCGACGGCGAGGCCGAAGCCGACCTGCTGGAGGGCGATCATCTCGCCCAGGGCGAAGCCGCTGAAGACCGCCATCATGATGGCCGCGGCGCCGGTGATGATGTGGGCGGTGGAGCGCAGACCGTGGGCCACGGCGGCGGCATTATCGCCGGTCTGGAGGAAGCGCTCCTGGATGCGGCTCAGGAGGAAGACGTGATAGTCCATCGAGAGCCCGAAGAGGATGGCGAAGAGGAAGACGGGGAGGAATGCCTCGACCTGATCGGCCTGGTGGAAGCCGAGAAGCCCGGCGCCGATGCCCTCCTGGAAGACGAGGACGATGAGGCCGTAGGCGGCGCCCACGCTGAGGAGGTTCATGATGATGGCCTTCACGGGAATCACAATGGAGCGGAAGACCATGGTGAGCAGGATGAAGCTGAGCGTGAGCACGAAAGCGATCACGATCGGCAGGTACTGGTTCATGGTGTCGATGTAATCGACGTTCGAGGCGGTGCCACCGCCAACATGGACTTCGGCGCTGGTGTTGCCGAACGCAGCGGGGATGTAGTCGCCGCGGAGGCGGCGGAGGGCATCCATGGCGCGCTCACTGCTGGCATCGCCGTTGAGCAGAATGGTGAAGTAGCCGTACTGGCCGCCTTCCACGGTGGTGAGCGCGGACATGCTGGCGAAGTCCGGGTCTTCAGCGATGGCCTTGCGGAGATTGGCCACCGCGAGCGAGACCTCGGCTGAATCGGCGTTCCCTTCGATGACGACCTCCGCGGGGTCGATGAGGCCAGCGGAGAACTCCTCGTTGAGGATGTTGAAGGCCTGGACCGACTGGAGGTGCTGGGGGAACGTGCTGAGGCCGAGCGAGCCGATGTTGATGCGAGCGTAGGGAACGGCCATCGCCACCAGGAGCGCCACCGACGAGGTTGCGGCAATCCACGGGTGCCGCATCACCAGCATGGTGGTCTTGCCGAAGAAGCCCGAGTCGATCGGCCGCTCAGCCTTCGTCTTGCGGCCGGGCAGGCGGAGCCAGTTGATACGGTCGCCGAGGAGGCTGAGGACGGCCGGGAGCAGGGTGAGGGCCACCGCAACGGCCGCGACGACGACGGTAATCGCGCCGATTGCCATACCGGCGAACATGCTGGCCGGGACGATGATCAGGCCGGCGAGGGCGATGATGACCGTGATCCCGGAGAAGAGGACGGCGCGGCTCGCCGTATTGCCCGAGGCGACGACGGCATCGACCTTTTCGCGGCCTGCGGCGCGCTCCTCGCGGAAGCGTTCGACGATGAAGAGGGTGTAGTCGATGCCGACAGCGAGGCCGATCATCGTGATCATGTTGATGGTGGAGCTATCGATGCCGATGAACTGGCTGATGATGGCCGTCATGCCCATCGAGATGAGGATGCCCAGCAGGGCGAGGACGATTGGCACACCGGCGGCGACGGCGGCGCCAAACACGATGACGAGCACGATGAGCGCGATCGGCAGGCCAATGCCCTCACCGCGCGCGAGGTCCCTTTCGAACTGGTGGTTTGCGTCGTGCCAGATGGAGCCATCGCCGGCCGTGAGGACGGTGAAGCCCTGCTGCCCGTTGCGCTCGGCGAGGAGTTCGGAGAGGGGAGCGACGGTGTCGGTCGCCTTCACGATGTCGCCCACCAGCGTCGCCGGCAGGATGGTCGTGTGGCGGTCGGCGGAGACAAAGCCCTGTTCGCCCGTTTCGTAAACATTGGTGACGCTGGCGACCGCCTGATCGAGAGTGCGGATCTCGGCGGTGAGTTCTTCGACGAACGCGCGGAACTCGGGGTCATCGACGGTGAGCGAAGGTGACCGGATGACGATCGTTTCCGCCGCGGGCGACTGGCCGAGGATGCGCTCCTCGAGCAAGCTGGCGGCCTTCTGCGACTCGGAGCCGCGGATCTCCCAGGTGGGGGTGATCTTGAGCTGGGTGGCAGCGCCCAGCCCGGCCACGATGATGGCGAACCAGATGGCCAGCGTGAGCCAGGGGTGGTTCGCGCTCCGGCGCGCGAGGCGATCCGGTGAAAGGAAACTACCCAACGTAATCCTCCCTGCGGCGGGGGTGAGACCGCCCGCCAGACTCATTCAGTGTTGGCCAGCGGCGGCAGCCGCCCATCGGCAAGGTGGACGAACGCCGGGTATCCGTTGTGACGACCCCGGCTTCCTACTTGTGGGGGATTTCCCTGAAATCCCCTGCGAGGGCCGTTTGTTGTGTGAAAAAGATGGCAGACACCCGTAACAAAACGTGCGCCCGGGCGTAGTGAAGGGTGTGCAGCACCCCATCCGACGGGGAGGCACCCCTGCAAGCCCGCTGGTCCGCAGCCCGGCGGGCTTCTTTTCTGCGCCGGGGATCGGGCCTTACCGGCCGCGGCCGGCAGGGACGGGTGCGAACTCTCGCAAGTGCCCGGCGATTCGGCTAGGATCCCTCCGCCCATGAGGAGGGACCCCTAGCGATGAAAGCTGCCGTTTTCCACGGCCCCCACCAGCCACTCACCATCGAGGACGTCCAGATCGACAAGCCCATGGCCCGCGAGGTCGTGGTGCGCACGGTCGCTTCGGGCGTTTGCCATAGCGACCTGCATTTCGTCGATGGACTGTATCCGCTGCCGCCGCCCGCGATCCTCGGCCACGAAGCGGCGGGGATCGTGGAGGAAGTCGGCGACCAGGTGACCTATGTGAAGCCCGGCGATCATGTGATCTGCTGTCTTTCGGTGTTCTGCGGGCACTGCGAGATGTGCGTGAGCGGCCGGCCGAATCTCTGCCGGAACCCCGACCTGCGGCGCCGGCCCGACCAGCCGCCGAAGCTGAGCTGGAACGGCACGCCCGTGGCGCAGTTCGCGAACCTGGGCAGCTATGCCGAAAAGATGCTCGTGCACGAGAACGCCATCGTGAAGATGCGCGACGACATGCCCTTCGCCGCGGCGGCGCTCATCGGCTGTGGCGTCACGACCGGCGTGGGCGCCGTGCTGAACACGGCGAAAATCGAGCCGGGCTCATCGGTGGCCGTGTTCGGCTGCGGAGGTGTCGGCCTGGCCGCAATCCAGGGCGCGCGCATCGGCGGCGCACGCATGATCATCGCCGTCGATACGGTGGAATCGAAACTGGCAACGGCAAAAGAACTGGGCGCGACGCACGTGGTTGACGCCTCATCCGGCGACCCCGTACAGGCCATTCGCGAACTGACCAACGGCGGCGTGGAGTACTCGTTCGAGGCGATCGGCCTGAAGCGGGCGGCCGAACAGGCATTCGAGTGCCTCGCCATCGGCGGCACGGCGACGGTGATCGGCATGATCCCGGTGGGGCAGAAGGTGGAGCTGGACGGGCCAGCGTTCCTGCAGGAGAAGAAGATCCAGGGGAGCTCGATGGGCTCGAACCGGTTCCTGAAGGACATGCCCAGGTACGTGGACTTTTACATGCAGGGGCGGCTCAAGCTGGACGAGATGATCACTCGCACCGGCCGCCTGGAGGACGTGAACGAGGCGTTCCGGGCGATGAAGGCGGGCGAGGTCGCCCGCACCGTGCTCTTGTTCGACTGAGGTTTGCGGCCATGGGGGTGGGGACGTTTGCGCCGGTGGCGTAGACTCCGCCCCCATGGACATCCGCGCGCTGCCAGGTTCGATTATCGCGTTCGCCGAGGCGGAACTGGCGCGGTTGCAGGTCCCCGGCGCGGCTATTGGTGTACTCCATGGTGGAGCAATGCACGTGGCCGGCGTTGGTGTCACCAGTGTCGAGCATCCGCTGGCGGTGACACCCGAGACACTCTTCCAGATCGGGTCGACCTCGAAGACGTTCACGGCGACGGCGCTGATGCAGCTGGTCGAGGGCGGGCAGGTGGACCTCGACGCGACAGTGCGTACGTATCTGCCGTGGTTCGCGCTCCAGTCGGAAGCGGATGCGGCGCGCGTCACCGTGCGCGAGCTGGCGACGCACCACGGGGGATTCGTAGGCGACTACTTCAAGGACACGGGGCGAGGCGACGACGCCATCGGCGCAATCGTCCGGAAGATGGCGAATTCGCCACAGCTGGTGCCCGCGGGCTCCACGTTTTCGTACAGCAATGCGGGCTTCTACGTCCTCGGCCATATCGTGGAGACGATCTTCGGGCGGCCGTTCGAACGCGTCGTCCGGGAGCGCATCTTCGAGCCGCTGGGGATGGACCGCTCGTTCTACTTCCCGGAAGAGTGCATCACGCACCGGGCGGCGGCGGGCCATATCGTGACGCTCGATGGGCCGAAGGTCGCTCGCCCATGGCACACGCCACGCAGTATCGCTCCGGGCGGAGGGATTACGTCGAATGTCATCGACCAGTTGCGCTATGCCGCGTTCCACCTGGGAGTGGCGCCGGCGCATGAGGTGCTCCGCCCGGGGAGCGTGGCGTTCATGCGGCAGGCGCAGCGGCCGGCCGGGAGCATGTGCGAGTCTATCGGTGTCTCGTGGATGCTGGACGACGCCGGCGGGGGCCACCGGCTGGTGAAGCACGGCGGGGCGACCAACGGCCACCTCTCGGCATTCGAACTGGTCCCTGAAGCGGGGTTCGCGGTGACGGTGCTCACGAACTCCGACACCGGCCGGGAGGCGCGCCAGACGATCGCCGATCGGTGCCAGGAGCACTTCCTGGGATTCGGGAAGCCGGGGCCAGTTGCGCTGGAGGACTTCACCGGCGACCTGGCCGGGTACGCGGGTGTGTACCAGTCGGTGCTGGCGCGGCTCGAAGTGCGGGCAAGCGGCAGCGGCCTGGTGGTGACCGACACGACGCCGGAGCGAGGCTTCGCGGAGACGCGCCACCGTCCCATCCCCCTGCCCCCGGCTCACCTCGCGTTCACCGGGCCCGATACCACCGCGGTGCTCGACGGGCCGCGCAGAGGCGAGCGGGCGGAGTTCCTGCGCGGGGCCGATGGCGCCGTCGAATGGATGCGGTGGGACGGCCGCATCGCCCGCCGCATCGCGGAGTGAGCACCACCGGAGGACGGGCCCGGGCCCGGCTCGAGCTGGCAGCCTGCCTCGGGCTGTTTTGCACCGGGGTCTACTCGACCGCGTTCGGCCCGGCGCTCCAGGTCCTCGCGGACGACTTGGGGGTGTCGCTCGACCAGGCGGGCTTGCTCATCACGGTGCTGTTCGCGGGATCGATCACGGCATCGGGGGCCGTGGCTTTGCGGTTCAACCGGCGCGACCCGCGCCAGGTCGCCACAACCGGGATGGTCACGGTGGCTATCGGCGCAGGCGGGCTCGGGTTCGCGGACAACTGGGCGACGGCACTCGTAGCGGTCGCAGTCACCGGCATCGGCGACGGGCTGCTGGTTGCGGGCGTCCACCTGGTGGTCGCGCGTTCGAGCGCCAACGTGGCCCGCGGCATCAACCGGCTGAACCTCTACTTCGCCTTCGGGGCCATCGCCGGGCCGCTTTGGGCGGGTGGCGTACTCGAGCTCGACCCGGCAACGCGCAACATCGTCTTCGGGGGCATTGCGGTGCTGGTCCTCGTGGTCGCTGCCGTGACGGCGATGACCAGGGCCCCGGTTGCCGATGCCGTCCGGCCGCCCGCCCCCGCCGCTGGCCGGGGCACGGGCAGTCTCGCCTGGTTCATGGGAGCGATCCTCTTCCTCTATGTCGGGGCCGAGTTCGGGCTGGGCTCGTGGGTCGCCACGTACGCGGACCAGCAGTTCGACGCGGGGACGTTCACCGGGGGTGGGGTCACGGCCGGGTACTGGGGAGCGCTGATGCTGGGGCGGGTCATTTCAGGCCGGTTGTTCGCTGCCGGCTGGAGGCCGCACCGCGTGCTCGTCGCGAGCATCGGCTGCGGGCTGGTGGCCAGCGCCGGCGTGGCCGCCGCACATGAGGTGTTTGCGCTCGCCGCGCTGGCCGCATTCGCGACGGGACTGAGCTTTGGGCCGATCTGGCCGGCCGCCGTCAGCATCGTCTCGGAGCGCTCGGGCGGTGGGGCGCCCGCGGCAATGGTGACCATTGGCAATGCGGGAGGGGTGTTCTTCCCGTTTGCACAGGGGCGCTTGCTGGTGGAAGCGGGAGCGACCACCGGCATCGCAATGACGGCGGTGCTGTGCCTGGTGATGCTCGCGCTGGCGGCAGCAGCCCCGCGCCGAACCTGACATTCTGCTGACACGTTGGTGTCAGCAGACGCCAGGTGACGCCGGCCGCTCCTGCCATAATGCTGTCAGCACGGGCCGGGCACGATGCGCGGGCCAGGTGCGATTCGCGCGCTGGACACCACCAACGGGAAGTTCTTATCCATGCAGATCCGCGAATTCTCCATCCAGCTCGCCAGCCCCAACCCTGACCGCCTCGTCGAGTACTACCGCGACGTGGTCGGCCTGCCGCTCACCGAAGGCATGGGCGACCACTCGTTCCAGATCGGCCCGGCGGGCGTCCTGTTCATCGTCGACCACCCCGAGGTGTCGGGCCCGACGGTCGAGCCGGCGCGGGCGATCATCGACATCCACATCACCGGCATCGACGCCGAGCACGAGCGCCTGGAACGGGCTGGCGTGAAGTTCACCCGCGACCGGGGCGTGGAGTTCTGGGGCGGCGTCATCTCCACCTTCGAAGACCCGGACGGCAACCGCGTCCAGCTCGTCGAATACCGTCCGGAGCTGGCGCGCCCCGAGGGCGAGGCGGTGCCGGCGTGACCAGGGCGGCAGCCCGTGGCCAGGCGACCTCCAGCGGGGGCCAGGCCTGAGCCATGCGGCGCGCAGACCGTCTCTTCCAGATCATCCAGCTCCTGCGGCGGCGCCACGTGCTCACCGCGGCGGCGATGGCCGAGGAGCTGGAAGTCTCGGAACGGACGGTGTACCGCGACATCGCCGACCTCGTCCGCTCGGGTGTACCGATCGCGGGCGAGGCCGGTGTCGGGTACACCCTGCGCCGCGGGTTCGACCTGCCCCCGCTTATGTTCACCGAGGAAGAGATCGAGGCACTGGTCCTCGGCACGCGCGTGGTCAGTTCGTGGGCCGATGAGGGGCTGGCGAAGGCGGCGGAGGCGGCGCTGGCGCGGATCGAGGCGGCGCTGCCGGACCGTCTGAAGGTGAAGGTCACCGGGTCGCGGCTGTTCGCGCCGGGGTTCCACGTCTCGCACGCCATCGCGGGGACGCTGGCCGAGTTGCGCAAGGCGATCGACGCCCGCCAGAAGGTGCACCTGGACTACACGGATGCCGACGGCGCCGTGACGGAGCGCACGGTGCGGCCGCTGGGGTTGTTCTTCTGGGGCAACAAGTGGTCGTTGACGGCGTGGTGCGAACTGCGGAACGACTTCCGCGACTTCCGGCTGGACCGGATGCAGACGACGGCGCCGCTGACCGAGACGTTCGGTCCGGAGCCGGGGAAGGAGCTGGACGACTTCTTCAAGAAGATGGAGGCGGAGGAGCACGGGGAGTGGTAGGGCAGCGCCCACCCCCCACTTGTCGAATCGCCCGGGTTCGGCCGATACTCTGGACACGATGCATTGCACCGTCATGTTTGCGAAGGAACGCACGATCGCCCCGGACTCACCGGGGCGCGCTCTTTGATGCTTCGCGCGAGCGCCGCGGAGCATGGTTCGTTGCCGCTTTCCGTTTAGAACCGTTCCCGCCGGCCGTTCGCCGTCCCCCTCTTCCCCCATCGTTTCGGACGTTCCCCGATTGGCGGCGTGCTGCTATCGCCATAACGTCCGAACCTAAGAGTAAGAAACCCGTTAGAGCACACCCCGGGCATGCGTGCCCCCACCGCACCACAGGAGAGGACCCAACCGATGGCCGAGAAGATCTACATCTTCGATACCACGCTGCGCGACGGCGAACAGTCCGCCGGCGTCGCCTTCACACCGCAAGAGAAACTGGAGATTGCCAAACAGCTTGAACGGCTGGGCGTCGACATCATCGAAGCAGGCTTCCCGTGTTCGACGCCGGGCGACCTGGAGGCGGTCCGCACCGTCGCGCGCGAGGTGCGTAACACGACGATCTGCGCGCTGGCGCGAGCGGTGCGGGCGGACATCGACACGGCCTGGGAGGCGGTGAAGGATGCCGCCGACCCGCGCATCCACGTCTTCATCAACACGAGCGATATCCAGATGGCCCACCAGCTCGGCAAGGACCGCGAGCAGGTGCTGACGCAGGCCGAGGAGATGGTAAAGCACGCGGCGCGCTACACCAGTAACGTGGAGTTCAGCCCGATGGATGCGACCCGGGCCGACCCGCGCTTTGTGTACGAGATTGTGAAGCGCTGCATCGACGCGGGGGCAACGACGATCAACATCCCGGACTCGGTCGGCTACGCAATCCCGGAGGAGCTCGCCGTCCTGTTCCGCTCGATCTTCGAAAACGTGCCGAACATCCACAAGGCGCGCGTGAGTTTCCACGGGCAGAACGACCTGGGCCTTTGCACCGCGAACACGCTGACGGCCATCCTGAACGGCGCGCGACAGGTGGAAGTCACCATCAACGGCATCGGTGAGCGCGCGGGCAACACCTCGCTCGAAGAAGTGGTGATGGCGCTGAAGACGCGCAAGGACTGGTTCGGCTTCGAAACATCCATCAACACCCGCGAGATCTACCGCACGAGCAAGATGGTCGAGACCTACTCGGGCATGCCGATCCAGTGGAACAAGGCGATCGTCGGGAAGAACGCCTTCCGCCACGGCTCCGGCATCCACCAGGACGGCATCCTCAAGCTGCGCGAGACGTGGGAGATCATGGACCCGGCGGAGATCGGCATCCC
>CAYUVT010000038.1:0-19297 GCA_964448165.1 uncultured Anaerolineaceae bacterium
AGACGTTCGCATCGAGGAGGTACGGCATCACGCCACCCCCAGGCGGCTGCCGAGTTCCCGGAAGGTCTCCTGCTTCGAGAAGCCGAGCATGTGAAACGCATCGCCATAGAGGGTTTGCCCTTCCAGGGTGCTCGTGATCACGGCTCGCGCAAACCTGCGACCCACCCGGGCGAGCTCGGTCCAATAGAAGTTTCCGCCGCCGGCTCCCCGAGGGCTGCCCACGAGGCGTTCCAGCTCGCGGTCGTATGCATCACGGAACGCGGGCCAGGTCAGGAAGCCGGCGTCGAACAGCCGCCGAAGCACGACGAGCGTGCTGACCTTGAAGCGCTTGGCAAGGCGGTCCCGCTCTTCACCCAAAGGCGCTGCCGGGTCGAACTCCGCTCGCACGACGTCCAGGGGCGCGAGCACCTCGGCGGCAACGGCATTGCACCAGCGCTCAATCTCGACGCCGGGCTCGTTGTTTGGGGACGCATCGGAAAGGGCCGAGCCGCCGAGCCAGAGATGGGCCAGCTCGTGCCCGAGGGTGAACATCTGCGCGGCTTTTGTGTCGGCACCGTTCACGAACACGAGCGGAGCGAGGTCGTCGGCGAGGGCGAACCCCCGGAACTCCCGAGGATCGAGCTTGCGATGAGTGTTGTTCCCAACGATCCCGCTGACCATCACGAGAACGCCCAGGTCCTCGGCCTGCTCGGTGAAGCGGCGGAGGGCGTCCGCCCATGTTGCAAGCGCAGCCCTCTCCGCGAGGTCAAACGCAAGGGCTTCGCGAATCCGGGAGGCAGTCTCTGCGGGCGAGTCAGTAGGGCGGGCCGCGCCCACCCAGCGGTGAGGCTCTTCCCCAAGGGACCGAGTGTATTCGCGATACCAGTCCTGCCGTTGCTGGCAGGCGTAGATCGTGTCAAGCAGGTTGGGGCTTGGCCGGCCGGCAGGTGTGCCGGCAATGGTACGCATGTCCGGTATCGGCACTCGCTCGACCGGCGGTTCCGGAAGGAAGAGGTAACCCACCGGCGTATGCGTTGCACGTGCATACTGCTCGAGCTGCTTGAGCGTTGGTTCGGCTTCGCCCTGTTCCCACAGTTCGAGCCTCGGAAACCTGGCGCGCAGGTCTTCCTCCGCCCGGCCCGACCGTTCAGCGGCCCAGCGCAGCAACGCCGGTTGAACGGCTACGCGCGTCATGCCACGGCCCCTGGCACCGTGAGCTCGCCCGTGACGGCGGCGGTGATGAGTGCCTGGCGGCGCTCGGTGAGAAGATCGATCGATTCTTCAAGCTTCTGGCGCATGCCTGCGTCATGGTTCCTCTCGGCGTGAACTCC
This sequence comes from uncultured Anaerolineaceae bacterium, assembly GCA_964448165.1. Classification (GTDB taxonomy): domain Bacteria; phylum Chloroflexota; class Dehalococcoidia; order Tepidiformales; family Tepidiformaceae; genus Amarobacter. The sequence goes on from CAYUVT010000038.1 coordinate 1,311, forward strand.
CGCTGCGATCACCCTCTGTGTTTCCAGGGGAGGAACCGGAATACGCCAAGACTTCAGCAGGTCGCAGTTGAGCGCGGCTTGCTGGCCGCCGCGGCCCACGTTCCGAAGATCGTCGTAGGCAGCCCGCATGAGGAAGTAAAGGTACCGGCCATCGAGTTTCCGGCATTCCGGGACGACAGCGGCGACGTTCTGGTTGATAGTGCTCCCGATATCCATTAGAGCGGCTGTACCGCGCGTGGCGCCCTGCCCAATCATCGCCACGAGTACACTTCCAGACGGAGCCACCTCCAGCCCGCAATCCTCTTGGGCTTCCTTCGTAATGAATTCCGTTGGTTCCCGTATCACACCCTGATTGACCTCGCCGCTAGCCGTCCAAGGAACGTCGCCTCCCCAGTAATCAGGGTTGTCCCGACTCGGGGTGGCCCCATTGAACACCCGGGCGACAAGAGACAGCCTGAGGATTGGCCAAGTTGCGGGCGCCTTCGTCAGCCAGGCTAATCCGGTCGCCGCACTACCCGGTTCGCGGGCGATCGTCGCCCGCAGCTGGCCCGCCGCACGTTCCCCCAGCAGCTCGATCATCCGGCGCTTCCTGGCGATGAGGGCGTCGATACGCGCCGTCTCCGCATCCAGGTAGTCCGCAATCGCCCGCTGCACAGGGAGGGGCGGGAGCGGCACGGGAGCGTTCAAGAACGACTCGGTCCGCAGTCCGAAGCGGGTGATGCCGTTGGCTTCCGATCCCAGCCTTGCGCGAGACCAACTGGAGGCAAGTACCCAGAATAGAAATCTAGGATGCAGGACCTTGTGCCGCGGACGCACAATCGCCAGGTGGTAGCCGCAAAGAACACCTGGGAGGTCCTCCGCAACGAACGCTGGGATTCCGATATCGTCGGGCGTCTCCGAGTCCTTTGTGATGAGAGTATCACCGCGCCGTATCTGAAACTGCGCAATCTGATCGTCCGTCGCTGTCGCGTCCATGAACGGCAGGCCGCTCGTTATGAAGTCGTTGTAGTAGACATCCGTGTAGTTGCAAAGTAACACTTGTCTTTGCCCGTCTACCGACTTCTTGTCTACGTTGCTCACCCTGATGTCGGCGACGTAACGAAGACGGCGAAGCGCCAAGCCGTTCACGTCGTCACCTCGCGCAGCAGCTCCTGGATCTCGGCCTCCAGCGCCTTGATCTCGGCGTCGATCTCGGCGAGCGGCCGTGGCGGCACGTACCTGTAGAAGTGGCGCGTGAGCGGGATCTCGTAGCCGACCTTCGTCTTCGCGTGGTCCACCCAGGCGTCCGGCACGTAGGGCAGCACCTCGCGCGCCATGTAGTCGTCGATAGCGGCGCGATACTCGGGGCTGGCCAGGCGCGGCAAGGTCTCCTTGCCCTGTACCTGGTCCCACTGCGGCGTGCCCGGCGGCAGGGCCACGTTCTCGTAGTCCCGCAGTTCGGGGTCCGGTTCGGGTTCGCCCTTGCGGTTGGTCACCGGCGGCGCCTCGGGGTCGCGCTCCGCCCGCCCCTCCTTGAGCGCCTTCGCGTCCGGCTTCGACCCGTCGAGGCTGCGCAGGCGCAGTGGCCGCTCGACGGTGATGCGCTGGAAGCCGAACGCCTCGTTCGGGAGGATCTTCACGCGGTCGCCCTCGGTGAAGTCGCCGTAGAGCCGGGTGATCTCCTCAATCTGGGCGGCGCTCAGCTCCTTACGCTTGTCGCCCAGGCTCTTGCGCATCTTCGTCCACAGCTCGCGCGCATCGACGAGCTGGACCTTCCCCCGCCGGTGCGGCGCCTTGCGGTTCGTCACCACCCAGAAGTACGTGGAGATGCCGGTGTTGTAGAAGAGCTGGTCCGGCAGCGCGACCACGGCTTCGAGCCAGTCGTTCTCGATGATCCAGCGGCGGATCTCGCTCTCGCCGCTGCCGGCACCGCCCGTAAAGAGCGGCGAGCCGTTGAAGACGATCGCGAGGCGCGAGCCGCCCTCCTCCGGCCGCTTCATCTTCGAAATCATGTGCTGGAGGAAGAGGAAGCTGCCGTCGTTGATGCGCGGGAGCCCGGCGCCGAAGCGGCCGTTGAAGCCCTGCTTCTCGTGCTCGCGGCGAATTGGGTCCTCGACCTTCTTCCACTCGACGCCGAACGGGGGATTCGCAAGGAGGTAGTCGAAGCGCCGTCCCTGGTGCCCGTCCTCGGTGAAGCTATTCCCGCAGACGATGTGCGAGGCATCCTGCCCCTTGAGCATCATGTCCGAGCGGCAGATCGCGTAGGTCTCGTCGTTGAGTTCCTGGCCGAAGACTTCAAGCCGCGCGCGCGGGTTCAACGCTCGAAGGTGCTCCTCCGCAACCGACAACATGCCACCCGTCCCGCACGCGGGGTCATAGAGCGTACGGACAGTCCCCTCTCGCGCGAGCACCGCGTCGTCCTCGATGAACAACAAGTTCACCATCAGGCGGATGACTTCGCGAGGCGTGAAGTGCTCGCCGGCAGTCTCGTTCGACAGTTCCGAGAAGCGGCGGATCAGCTCCTCGTAGAGGTAGCCCATCTCCAGGTTCGACATGACGTTCGGGTGAAGATCGATCTCCGCGAACCTGGAGAGGACCATGTAGAGGAGGTTCGCCCGGGACAGGCGCGCGATCTGCACACCGAAGTCGAACTTCTCCAGGACTTCGCGGGCGCCCGGCGAGAACGCAGCGATGTACGCTTGCAGCTGTTGGGCGAGGTTGTTCGGGTCGTCGAGCAGGCGCCGGAAGTCGAGCGGGCTGGTGTTGTAGAACTGCTCGCCCGAGACCTGGCAGAGGACGGGCTCAACGTTCTCGATCCCGCTGCCCTTGAGCGCCTGGAAGCGCGCCAGCACGGCAGCCTTGGTCGGCTCCAGGACGCAATCGAGCCGGCGCAGGACCGTCAGCGGCAGGATGACCTTGCCGTACTCGGACTGCTTGTAGTCACCGCGCAGGAGGTCGGCGACGGACCAAATGAAGCCGGCGTGATTGTTAACGGCGCGATGCTCCGCCGGGCGAGGCATGGATGGGCCAGCCTTCTCTGGGCCCTGAGTCGCGATCGTGAATTCCGCCACGGTGTTCCTCGGTCTCCCGTCTACGTGCGTCTTCCGAGCCGTATCATACGTGGCCCGAGAGCTTCGCCCGAGCCACGGCCCGGGTTGCGGCCGCCAGGCTCACGCCGCACCGGCTGGCCACGATGGGCGCGGACCGGCTGGGGATTACCCTCAGCCAACGGTCCGGCACTAGAAGACGGCTGGCGAAGTGGTCGTCGAGGGAGCACTCGTAGAATTCGCCGAACCCATCGCGGCGGAAGGCGAGGCCGGTGCCGCAGGCAATGTGGAAGGCCTCGTGGGCGAGCGTGAAGCGGCGCACCGGGTAGCGGTCGTTCGCGTTGAGAACTACCCACCACTCGGCGCCGTCGGGCGAGAGCATCGTGGCGCCACGGGTCCCGCGGCGCAGGGGCTCCAGGACGACGCGCACGGTCCGCGCCGGGTCGATGTAGTAGATGAAGCTGTCGGGCACGGGCGGCTCCCGCACGCCCATCTCGTCCAGGACGCGCGCTGCCAGGTCAATCGCCCCCTGCAGGTCTCGTGCCACTGCCACCCCGGTTCTCCTCCAGTCGCTGGAACACCCGGTCCAGCTCGAAATGCGCGCGGGCGCGCTCGCCCTCGCCGTCGTACATCAGCTGCCAGTCGAGTCTGGTCGCCGGCCGCGACATCAACTGTCGCTGCCGCTCCCGGACGAAGGCCGGGTCATCGAGGAAGTAGCTGGCCGGAACGCCGAGATAGCGGCTGACGTCGTCCAGCCGCACCGCGTCGATGCTGTGCTGGCCGAGCTCCACGCCGAGCAGCCAGCTCGCCGACATGCCCAGGTCGCGGGCCATCTGCCGGAGCCCGATGCCGGCCTGGATGCGCCCGCCTATGGCGAACCGGCGCTCGCTGTCGCCGGGCTGGGTGGTCTTTGCGGGCATCGTGGCCTCCCGTCTCGACGCCGGCCTTCGCCGACTGGCTCGACGCCGAGCTCGGCGAGGGCACGCCGCTCGACTGGCTGCGCGACGCCATCAGCGAGAGCGGCGCCAACGGCAGCAAGGCCTGGAAGTACACGCGGGCCATCATCGAGCGCTGGAGGCTGCATGGACGAGAACCACGGGGTCGAACCGGGCAGCGGCAGCCAGCGCGGGGGCGAGGCGAAGCCCCTTGCCGGGCTACTGGCCAGCCTCACGACTGGCCCAACCTCCCCGGCTGGTGCGAGCGCTGCAACGTCCAGGAGCCCATCACCGAGGACATGCTCCGCCGGCGCGGGCTCCTCGTGGAGTGACGATGCGGGATGCGCGCGCTGCGGCCGGCCGCTGCCCTTCGACGACGACGGGCAACCCGTCCCGCACCTCTGCTGCACCCGCGAGGACGCGCACTTCGTGCGGCTCCCACGTCGCCGCGGCGAGGATGGCTTCGGTCGCGCGGCCCCGGTGTCCTGCCGCCTCCGTAACCACGCATCCCGGCAGGAAAGCGTATCTCAGTCGTGCTGGTTCTCTTCTATGAAGCGCTTCAGATCAGAAAGCTCCTGACGTACCTGCCGCCTTGCGAAAAAAGTCATGAGCGCCGGCATGAACCTCATCATCCCGGTGAGCTGAGTGTCGGAAAACCGAGTGACTCTCGTCCCGCCGTCGACCGCCGCGAAGGACCAGCCGCCCGTCATCGGAAATGGTCCTCCGTAGGGGCGCCTGGTGAAGCGAGAAGGCGGCTCCCACGACGTGATCACCCCGCTCAAGTCCATGGTCTTCCACAGGAAACGCTCGACCCAATCGTATTCAGAGCCGACAGAGGGCGGGGCGGTCGACCTGAATCCGACCTTCTTCATGTTGCGGTGCCATCTGGGGGTGTTGCGGAAGTCGGTGACGGCGCCAAAGACTGACTGGACCGGAGCTTCGATCAGGATCTCATCCTCGAGGTGAATCACTCGTGGTTCCTCCACCCGGCTGGAGACAGAACTGACGCACCCGGCCCACCTGCGACGGCGTGCCGACCAGAGACCGTCCATGCTCGGGCAACGAGACGATAGCGGGCGCACGGGCAGCGGGTAAAGACCCGGCGCCGGGCCAGGGGTGTCATCCTGAAGTGCTCCTCGGGCCTCGCGATCTCCCGGTTCAGGTCGCGGAGACGCCGGAACAGCGGGTTGCGCATGAGCTGTTCGTGGCTGCCCTTCACCAGCGGCGTCCGGGACGTGGCCGCGCAGCTTCTCCTGCTTGTCGGCTCACAGGATCTCAGTGGCGCGATCGGTCAGGTCGGCTGCGACGCCCGGGCCGAAGCGCCGATGTTCGTCCAGTGGTGAGTACTCCCGGGGCCGGGATCCCCTTCCGGGTCGAGCTGGAATTCTCGGAGCGCCAGGAGCGGCGGAAGGGCTGACCAGCAGCACCCGGTCAGCCATGGGTGCCCGGGCTCAGCGGACCAGAGCCCAGACACCATTGCGATGCGAGAAATGGGCGGCAATCATCGCTTCATCCGAGCCGATTCGCAGGCCGATGGGTACCGGGGAACTCAAGGTTGCGAATGTCGGCTGCCTGCCCGTACCCAGTGCCGACCATGTGCCGTGATTGAGCGTGAACGCGAACTCGACAAAGTAGTTCTTCGCATTCGGGGCCCCCAGATACACGCACAGGTGCAACAACCGGCGGAACTTCGAGCCCGGGATAGTCTCGGTGTAGTCGCCAACGGTGATGCGCACGTCTTCACCGCAGGTGAGCCGGCCTCCTGGCGAGAGCTTGAACAGCCCGGTCAGGGCAACCACCGAGGGAGCGCGGCTGGTCGCAGGAGCGATCAGGCCCGAGGTGAGAGCGACCGACGCCCCTGGGCTTGCAGCAGAGACGCTGATGGTGAATGGACCGGCTACGGCAGCCTCTCCGAAACCGTTGGTGGCCCGCAGGGCGAAGCTCCAGGTCCCCACGGCTGTTGGGGTTCCCGCGAGCGTGGCCGCCGGTGACAGGACCAGACCCGGGGGGAGCTCGCCCGAGTGGAGCTCGACGAAGGGCTCCGGAGCCCCAGTCAGTGTGAACGTGAACGACAGTGGCACTCCGACAGTAAGTTCAAGGGGAGGGGTGCCGGTGATTGAGGGGGCCACTCCGACGAGTACCTGGACCGTCGCTGGCGGGCTGATGTCCTTGCCATCGGACGCCTGGTAGCTGAACGAGAACTGTCCCGGCGCCCCGGGGGCATTGAAGACGAGTTGCCCATCGATCAGGGTTGCCGAACCGTTTGAGGGTTGGGCGGCGATGGTGACCGTGAGGAGGTCGCCGTCGGCATCGGAGCAGAGCGGCGGTGTGGAGACGCTCGTCCCGGGTGCGGTAACGAGCACCTGGGGCTGGCAGATTGGCGCCGCGTTGGCTGGTGACGGTGGCGCTTTCACCAGCAGGACGAGGGCGCCGGCCTTGTGGTCCTTTTGGAGGGGTTCGGAGAGCACGAGCGAGCCAGGCGCCTGGATGGTGGCGAACTCCTCGTTCGGTTCGCCAGGGTCGATGACGACCTGGTCGCCGGCTTCGAACCACTCGCTATCAGCTTCGAAATCGAGTTGCAGGAACGAAGTGACGTCGAGCACAGTCGATCCTGCCGGTGCTGGCGAGAAGAGCGTTGTTTGTGGGGCGAGGACGACCTTGCCACCGCCGCGCGCGAGCAGTTGTTGGAGGGACAGGCTCCGCCATTGGCCGCCCGACACCTGCTGCTCGATGAGGGACCCGGTGCCGGCCAGCAGTCCCTGGATGAGGGGTTGGGAGGTATTGGAGGCGGGGACCCATTCCCGGACTCCACCGAGTCCATCCGGCTGGGCGACCGACCCGTTGCGGTTCAGTCTTCCATCGACCTGGCCGGACTCAAGCCCATCGACGACCTTGTCCCACGCCTGGCGCGCGTAGTAGTAGGTACGGCGCACGTCGAAGAATGTTGTGAGGATGTTGATGTAGGGGGAGAGGACCATGGACTCCCAGAAGGTGGCCGCGCGGCCTTCATAGGCAATGCCAGCGAGCATGATGAAGTCATCGGCTTCGAGCGGTCCCATCCTGGAGGAGTGTGGAGTGCCTTCCGTAATGGAGCTTCGCTTCACGAACTCGCCGACGCGAGGCGGCTGGTTCTTCTGGATGACAACCTGCTTGCCGGCACCCTCGAGGTAGCCTTCCCGGCCGGGCCCGCGGAAGGTGAAGCTCTCGCCATGCTTCATGCCGATGGCTTCGCGAAGCTTCGCGATGATGCGGTTACGCTGGTCCGGGTCGGTGATTGGCTTCCCGTCGCGGCCGAAGATGGCGGTGATGTCGATGTCACCGGTAACGGGCTTGAAGGGACCGTTGTTCCGGCCGGAGAGCTCGATGGTCCAGGCTGGCCGGGGAGTCCCGGCCAGGGGCTGCTTCTGCAGCTGACGGACGTCGGTAATCGCGGCCATGGTGTTTTCGCCGGCGTTGCTGCCGGGCTTGTAACCGACATCGATCCCGTGTTGCTGCCAGTGGTTGAGCTTGGGTTCGAAGACGGCGTATTCCTCGGCCCGCTGGAGCATCCGATCCTTGACCTTCTGGATGGTGGCCGGGTCTGCCGGCTTCGGGTCGAGCGCTTCGAAGGCCTGGTCGACTGCCTGACGCACCCGCATGGCCTCTTCGGAGCCGGGGCTGTTGGCGGCACGGACATAGTCATCGATGCTGAGCTGCTTGAGGGCCGGGTGAGGTTCCATGAAGACCACCAGCCCATCGCTGGACCTTGGGTATCCCAGCCAGTCCATGTCAACGTCGCCGACGGTCTTGATCTTCAGGAGCTCGGGTTTCTCGTAGGCCAGCGCGTTCTCGATGAGGTGCGCGGAACGCGGGTTGCGCGAACGGAAGGCGATGGTGACGTTCTCTTTATCGGCTATCTCCTGAAGGACGCGGATATCGTCTTCGGAGACGCCCCACATCTTGCGAATGGCGTCGGTGTTGAGTTCGTCGCCAGCCTTGAGGAGCTTCATCAGGTCTTCGTCGGTCTTGCCGGCGCGGGCGAGGATTTCGTCGACCTGGGCCCGGCGGGCATCATCGAGCTTGCTCATGGCCCCGGCGACGTGCGATCCGCTGCTGACAGCTCCCTTCAACAGCTTTCGGGTGGTGAGGGTCTTTGCGATGGAGAGAGGCCCTTCGATGAGCATGTCGGGGTTCTCGCCGATGAACTTGCCGATGGCGAATTCATCACCGGTGCGCTGGACCTCGATGATTTCGCCGATCATTTCGGCCATGGCCTGGGCGACAAGAGGCGCGAGCACCTGGCCCTGCGTAAGCGTCAGAGCGCCCGCGTCGATCAGCGCCTGGAGGTCCATGATGATCTCCTGGCGCAGCGCCTCCTGTGCGATAGGGTCGCCGAGAACCGCCTGCGCGCCAACGGCGAGCATCTCGCCCGCCCAGAGCGTCATTTGCCAGCCGTAGTTGCTCCCGGCCATCCACGCGGCACCGGCCAACTTGAAGAGATCGAGCGTGCTATTTGCGAAGTTCTCGACGCCAACGACGAGGCCGCAATACCAGAGCTCGAATCCACAGTACGCATAGGGGTTGTCGTATGGCGGGTCCGCCGGCGCGAGCCGGGCGGAGAACGAATCGCTGGCTCCGTCTTCGCGATCGACCTTGATCTGGGTAGAGCGCAGCTGCGTCTTTTCGTTGTTCTCGTTGTGGACCCAGGCCATGAAGACGTAGCTGACGTTCAAATCCGACGCGGTGACGGCGAAGGTGGTCGCAACGGTCGCTGTGACTTCCATCGACTCGCCGGGACCCAGCACCCACCCCTGGACACCCGTCGGCAACCCGGGCATTCGGTCAGGTACGTCTCTGACCAGTATTCCGTTCGCAGCGTTGTCTTCGACCGTGGGGAAGGCCACAACGCCCACGGTCTTGTCTTCCGTGACGTTCTTGACCAGTCCTTTGATGATCATGGGCTGACCGGCGATGTTCGGCGTGCGCGTTGGTTTGAGGCTGACCTCGATGAACACCTCGGAGTTCACTTTGACCGTGCCGATGCCAACGCTGCTTCGTGTCGGCTCGCCGGCTGCGCCGAAGAGGGCGATTACCTGAAGGCGGGCATGTGCGACATCGAGCGCCTGGAACTCGTAGGTGCGTTTCACCTCCTGGCCCGGTTCGAGTGTGCCGATGACGGGGTCGGGGAGCGGATCGAGCAGCTCGAGCGCAACACCCGGTTCCTCGAGCAGCGTGGACATCAGGAATGGCGATGCGCCACCGATGATGTTCACGTTCTCAAGGGTCTCGTTCGAGATGTTGGTGAGGATGACGTCTACCTCGAACCGGTTATCCGGGCGGTCGCCGAGGGTGAATTCGGCCGGCTTTGGGGTGACGGTTATCCTGAGGGGCGAGGGCCCCAGGACAGTGACCTCCGTGCTGGTATAGACCTGGGCCTGGGTGCCCGCGTCGGTGGTCCCTTCGAAGGCGCCATCGAAGAAGAAGTCACCTGGCTCCGCCGCCACCAGCGTGTAGATGACGTCCCTCTCCTGGTAGGCGCCGAGCGAGAATACCCCGGAAGGCGAAGGCCCCTCCAGGACCGTGATTCCCTCTTCGGGGTAGACGGAGAGACCGCTAAAGGTGATATCGGAGACCGTGGATGGCCCGATATTGCGGACGCGGAAGCGGACCTCAAACGGTTGATCGACCTCAGGTTCTCCCGGTACGGCGAATGCCTCTGCATCGAGTTCGTTTATCACCTCGACCGCGCGATGAGCCGTCCAGGAGACAGGCCCACGCGGCCCGGTCCCGGTTGCGCGGGCGGTGAAGTCGACTACGCCGCTGGTCCAGGCTTCAAAGAGATAGGTGAGCACCACCTCGGAATTGGCGCCGATGGTGGTTGGGGGTTCGGGAGTTGGACCAGAAAGATAACGGGCATAGCCGCTTCCAGACACGACGAGCGGGTCGACGACCAGGTCGTTCAGGGGCGCTCTGCTGAGGTTCTGGATGCGGAGTTCCACCGGAAACCGGATACCAGGGCCGACTCCGTCGAAGCTCCAAAGTGAGATGACGAGGGATGGGCGTTCAGTGAAAACGACTTCTGCGCCACCCCGTTCCGGGATGGTCACCTGTTTGACGTCCTGGTCGAAGAGGCCCGTGTTGTCGGCCGTTACCGTATACGTACCTGGCTCGAGATGAACGATATCGGCGAACCCCTGAGCGTTCGTCGTGATTGCCCGGGGAGCGATCCCGTTGCCCTCCACTGTAAAGCCGGTGCCTGAGAGCACTCCGGGTGTCTCCAGGTCGGGAGCGGTGCGGGCTATAACACGCAGGTCAGGCACACCGTAGAAGTCGAGGCCGGAGCGGTCCCCGCTCTCGACGAAGATGCTGTCGCGGAAACGCGGGTAGAACAGGGTATCTCCGCGTTCGGCCATGATGATGTCTTCGTATCGTTGGGTGACGCCATCACCACGCTGGATCGCCATGACCGATGGCGGATTGGGCTGTGAGTAGATTGGGAACGAGAGGCCCGAGAACGGAGCGACAGCGTACCCGCGGAACCTTGCACAATCGAGCCAGTTGAATGGGGCGCCGCCGCCAGCGCAAAAGCCGGGCAGCGTTCTCCCGTACATGAAGTCGTCGGCGAAATTGGGGACGATTGCTGACCAGGAGCCGGCGGCGTCGGTTCTCGCGACGAAACCGAGGGCTCCGTAGGTAATGATTGGCGCCCTGCCGTTCGGGAAGTGGTTGGGGTTGATTTGCCAGTGGGTGAAGCCGTTCCAATCGAAGTCCGTCTGGGGCTCGATCCAGATCGGCACATTGGCCATCGGGTTCCCTTCGGCATCGTAGACGTGGCCCGAGAGTGTGCGGCACCTTTCGGTGAGCTCGATGGGGAGCGTGTGCGTTACGTTATCCATATCGATGTAGCGCAGATATGCCGGATTGTTGTTGCATACCTGCGTGGTCGAAAGTGGCTCGGTAGAGGGAGAAACCTGGCGAAAGACCGACCCGCTGGCGACTCTGGCGGTGCACGGGAGCTGGCAGTACGTGTTCGCGGCGGGGCTCGCAAGTTCGAGTGCAAAGGCGCCGCCGCCTTCGGTGAGGCCATCGATGCGGTAGGCGAGGATGGGGTCGCCGCCTTTGCGGGCTTCGAACAGCGCATCTCCGGTCAGGTTCAGGACCATCGGCTCCCCAACCCGCACCGTCGTGGGGTTGGCGGAAATCGTGACTTGCGAGGCGACAGCGACTGAGCTGCCTCCGGCGATAGGAAGAACAGTGCAGACGGTGAGCAGGAAGAACATCCACACCCGAAGGAGTCCTGGCGCATGCCGATCGCGTGGTCCGTTGGTACGGCGCATGGGGATTCTCCGCGGATAGTTGCGCGGAGCTTCGATGAGCGGACCCGGCGCGATAAGCCGTCAAATCCACGCGGGTGGGCGGAGCGGTGCTATAGCAGCCGGACTACTGGATGCGCGTCCGGAACGCGAGGGCGACGGCGTCGGTGCGGCCGCGGGCGCCGAGCTTGCGGTAGATGCTGGTGAGGTGGCCGTTGACAGTGCGCTCCGAGAGCCGGAGGCGCCGCGCGATCTCCTTGTTCGAATCGCCCGAAACGAGGAGATGGAGGACATCGCGCTCGCGAGAGGTGAGTTGTGGTGGCTGTATGGTCCCCGAACGGGTCGCCAGCGCAAGGTACTCCTCGCGAGACAGGTTTCGGCCCCTCTCGATAACCGCATCGAACCAGGCGGGACCCGGTTCGCGAAGCTGGTGGCGGAGTGGTTCGTGGAAGGCTGCGTCTCCGGGTGACGCTGCGACATCAATCTCCTTCCGGAGCGCTCCCGCAGCGCCATACAGGAGGACGGCGGTCTCCGGGTCGCCGCGCTGCGCGGCCAGGGCGGCGAGTCCTTCCAGGCAGGTGGCCACGCCGTCCGGCTCGTTGAGTGCCACATAGCGGGTGAGCGCATCGGAGAATCGTTCGCGGGCCTCTTCCAGGCGGCCGGAACGGAGCGCGACCGTCGCCAGGTTTTCGAGAGAGATCGCAATGCTCCCCGGGTGGCCCAGCTCGCGGCGGAGCTCCAGTGCCTCGAGCCCAAGACGCTCGGCAGCGTCGTAGTCGCCTGAGTCACAGGCGATGATGCCGAGGTTGCTCAATGCGGAAGCCAGTCCGCGCCTGTCGCCGGCACGGCGCCAGTACTCAATCCCCTGGCGGAGCATGTGTTCTGCTTCCCCGGTGCGCCCGGCGCTGTGCAACACCCCGGCAAGACTGTTATGGGCACGTGCTATCCCGGCCGTGTCGCCCGCCTCCAGCTGGATCGACAGATACTCTTCGAGGAAGGAGGCGGCCACAGGCAGGTCTCCCCGCTGTCGTGCCATCACCCCTGCCCCGAGCAGTGCCCTGGCCCGGTCGGACGGTGTTACACGCCCCGGCAGGGCAAGCGCCCGGCGCGTCCAGCCCAGACCTTCCCGAATGTGGGACCGGGTATGCCAGTAGCGGTGGAGTGAGCCCGCCAGGGCGACTGCCCGCCGGGCATCGCCGTCCTCGATCGCGACCATGAGGGCGGCGCGCCAGGCATCGGATTCGTCATCGAGCAGCCGCAGCCAGCGCTCCTGCTGCTTGCCCTCCATGTGCTCTTCGGCAGCGGCCGCAAGGGCGGTAGCCCATTCTACGAGCCGGCGCCGCACTCGCTGCTCGTCGTCCGGGTGCTCCGCTGCCTTTTCGCGGGCGAACAGGCGGACGGTATCGAGCAGCAGATAGGTGCGCGCCTGTCCGGACAGGCGGACCTGCACAAGGGACTTCTGGACAAGCCGCGCCAGTGTGAGCGCAACCTGTGCGGCGGGCAGGTCGTCGCTGGCATCGTCTCCGAATGACCCGCAGGCTCCTTCGGCTGCGGTCAGCGTAAACGGCCCGGGAAAGACGGAAAGACGCTGGAACAACAGCCGCTCCGGGGCCGTCAACAGCTCGTAACTCCACGACAGCGTTGCCCGCAGCCCCCGGTGGCGTCCAGGCCGGTCTGTGTCTTCCGACGTCAGGAGGTCCAGCCGTTCATTGAGGCGGGCGAGCAGATCCTGCGGGGCTATCGCCGGGGCGAGGCTCGCTGCAAGCTCGATCGCCAGGGGAAGCCCATCAAGGCGCGAACAGAGCCCGGCGATCACGGGTGCATCGGTTTCCACCGGCGACCACCCGGCACGTTTCGCGCGGTCCAGGAACAACAAGCTGGCTTCGTGGTCGCCATCAGGAAAAGGGGTCAGCCAGAAGGTCTGTCCAAGAGCCAGGGGCAATGGCTGGCGGCTTGTCGCCAGCACTTTCACCCCGGGGCAGCGGCCAAGGAGCTGCGAAACGAAGAGCGACGCTCCCTGGAGAACGTGCTCGCAATTGTCGAGCACGAGCACGGCAGGGGCAGACCCCAGGTGTTCCACGACGGCATCGAGCGGCTCGGCCGCGTCAGCCATCCCGAAGGCGGCCGCGGCCAGAGACGCGACGTCGCCGTCGGGGGCGATGGTGTCGAGGCCGACGAACACCGGATGTGCACCGCCCGCGTCCCGGCTGCGGGAGACGAGTTCGATGGCAAGGCGGGTCTTGCCGCTTCCGCCAGGTCCGGCGATCGTCACCAGCCGGCTCTCACGGAGAGCGGCGCCAACAGCCTCCAGCTCGCGCTCCCTGCCGAAGAACCGGGTGGCCGGCCGGGGCAATGCCCCGTGAATGCCGGGGGCTGCGGGCGACGCCACCAGGTGTTCCAGCAGTTCCAACCGGCCAACGGACCCTGGCCCCGGGACAGTGTGGCCCCGCTCCCAGCGGTTCACCGTTGCGAACGACACATCGAGTTTCCGCGCGAATGCGGACTGCGAGAGGCCCAGCGCGGCCCTGCAGGCCGCCACGCGCAATGCAAAGGAGCCCGCCTTCGCGTCGTCTTTGCCCATCGCCATGGTCATCGAGTTATAACACCGTGGTGTGTCGCGGAGGTAGACAGAGCGGTGGGACAGCCGTTTCCCGCAACCGGCCGGCTGGCTTCTGCCAGCGATAGCTCGCAGGCGCGCGAGGCGCTGCTGGACCGGCTGCTCGCGCGGTTCGCTTGCAGGGAACGTTCCATGGGCGGCTGGCAGCAGCCCGCCGGTTAACGTTGCCATGGCAGAATTGCGGGGCGCTTACGGGCGCGAAGGGGCTTCGATTGGTGCAGACTTCGGCAACCCAACCGGACCAGTTCGAGAGCTCGGTCCTCCGCCAGCTCTCGACCCTGGACCGCTTTCTTCCCGCCTGGATCGGTCTCGCGATGGCGGCCGGTCTCGCGCTGGGCCGCATCTTCCCGGACCTCAACGACCAGCTCGATCGCGTGAAGATCGACCAGACGTCGTTGCCGATCGCGATCGGGCTCCTCGGGATGATGTACCCGGTGCTGGCGAAGGTGCGCTATGACCGCCTCCACGATGTCACGGCCGACAAGCCCCTGGTGGCGTCGTCGCTGCTGCTGAACTGGCTGGTGGGCCCCGCGCTCATGTTCGCGCTCGCCTGGATCTTCCTGCCGGACCTGCCCGAGTTCCGGACCGGCATCATCCTCGTTGGGCTGGCGCGCTGCATCGCCATGGTGCTGATCTGGAACTCGCTCGCGTGTGGCGATACCGAAGCCGCGGCCGTGCTGGTTGTCCTGAACTCGGTGTTCCAGGTCGCCGCCTATGCGCTCCTCGGGTACTTCTACCTGGAGACGCTGCCCGGGTGGCTGGGGCTCGAGCAGACGGCCATCGATTTCGTGCTCTGGGATATCGCGAAGTCGGTCCTCATCTTCCTCGGGGTGCCGCTCGTGCTGGGGGCGCTGACCAGCATCGTCGGCCGGCGGAAGAAGGGCGATGATTGGTACGAGCACCAGTTCCTCCCGCGAATCGGCCCGTGGGCGCTTTATAGCCTGCTGTTCACCATCGTTGTCCTGTTCGCCATCCAGGGCGATGCAATCACATCCCGGCCGCTCGACGTTGCCCGCATCGCCTTGCCCTTCATCGCCTACTTTGGCCTGATGTGGACCGTGTCGTTCGCCTGGGGCCGGGCGCAAGGGCTCCCCTATCCGAAGACAGCCACACTCGCGTTCACGGCTGCCGGCAACAATTTCGAGCTGGCCATCGCCGTGGCGATCGGGACCTTCGGCGTTGCTTCTGGACAGGCGTTGGCGGGGGTAGTGGGCCCCCTCATCGAAGTTCCCGTGCTGGTGGCGCTTGTGTATGTCTCGCTGTGGGCGAGGCGCCGGTTCTTCACCGGTTCGGCAAGCCCCGCATCGGCGCGGGTGTAACCGCACGGCCCCGGACACCAGCGGGCCCTTCGCAGCGCAGGGGTCCCTCTTGACCTTGCAGCAGCTGCAAGGTTTAGGGTGTGGGGCATGAACGTCGCAGAGGCCGCACGAGCCGCCGGGATTTCGCCCTCCGGGTTGCGCTGGTACGAATCGATCGGGGTGCTGCCCCCGGCGCCGCGCGGCGAAAACGGCTACCGGAAGTACACGGCGCGGGATGTGAGCCTGCTCCGCCTGGTGCTGACGTTGCGGCGGCTCGGGTTGAGCGCCACGGAGGCCGGGCGCCTGGCGCGTCTCAGCTTCGAGGGTGACGCCGCCGGCACTGCCCTCTCCGGTGCGCTGCAGCAACAGCGCGAGGCTATCGCCCGCCAGCGTGCCGACCTGGACTGGCTCGATGGCGAGCTCCGTGACCTCGAAGCGACGCTGCGGGCCACGCGGGGCCGGGGCCGGCCGCGCACATCCCTGGCGCCCGTGGCGGTGCTGTTCCTGTGCAACGCCAACTCGGGGCGAAGCCAGATTGCCGAGGCGCTCCTCGCGAAGCTGGGCGGGGAACGCTTCGCGGTGCAATCAGCCGGCAGCCACCCATCGCCGGTGAGCGACCTGGCGGTGGAGGCACTGGCGGAGGTCGGGATCGACTGGCGGAGGGCGCGCTCGAAACGAGTGGAGGATGTGGCCGGGCCGTTCGACTACGTCATCTCCCTTTCGGATTCGATGCGTGAGTCGTGCGCGGCCATCGGAGGGCCGCACAGCACCCTGCACTGGCACCTGCCCGACCCGGGAGCAGTGCCAGGCCCCCGGCAGTCGCGGCTGAACGCGTACCGGCGCATCCGAGATGAGCTCTCGCGGCGGCTGGTGCCGTTTGTTGAGCTTGCGCTGCGGACAGCAGCGCCCGAACACCGAACACTGCTCGAGGAGGGCATCAATGGATGAGACAGTTCACGTCCGGTACATGGTGAGCGATGTCGCGAAGGCGCTCGCGTTCTATACGGGCCACCTGGGGTTCACGGTCGAAACCGACTACGCACCGGCGTTCGGTTCGGTGCGCCGGGGGAACCTGCGGCTGCTGCTTGCCGGCCCGCAGAGTTCGGCGGGCCGGCCGATGCCGGATGGCGCGGTTCCCGGGCCTGGCGGCTGGAACCGCATCCACCTGATCGTGTCCGATATCGCGGCCGAGGTAGCGCGGTTGCGGGCCGAGGGGTGCGAATTTCGCAACGAGATCCTGACCGGCCCCGGCGGTTCGCAGATCTTGCTGCTCGATCCTTCCGGGAACGTGATCGAGCTGTTTCAGCCGGCGGGCCAGGGGTAGCCAGGCCCGGGGGCGGTACTGCTGCGAACGGCGTATGATTCCGCTTCGGTGGTCCAGTGAGCCCGGAGACAACTCGACCGATGGCCAGATTCTCAATAGTGGGGTCGGGGACGGCGCCCGAACGCTTCCAGGGCGCAAGACCGGACCGCAGTCGCCCGATGAGCCAGATGAAGTCGAAGCAACGCGTCGCCGACCACGGGGAGGTCTTCACTCCGCCGTGGATGGTCGAGGCGATGCTCGACCTTGTGAAGGCCGAGACGGAGCGCATTGACTCCCGCTTCCTGGAGCCCGCCTGCGGCAGCGGCAACTTCCTCGTGCAGATCCTGCAGCGCAAGCTCGCCGCGGTCGAGCTCAAGTACGGCAAGTCCGACTTCGAGCGGCAGCAGTATGCTCTGCTCGCGCTGATGTGCATCTACGGCATCGAGCTGCTGGCCGACAACATCGCCGAGTGCCGGGCGAACTTGCTGGAGGTTCTTGGCGACGCCCTACAAGTTGACGAGCAGGACGACCTCTACCGCGCCGGCTCTTACGTCCTCTCGCAAAACCTCGTCCACGGCGACGCTCTCACGATGCGCACCCACGATGGCGCGCCGATCACCTTCGCCGAGTGGGGCTACCTCGGCAAGGGGAAATTCCAGCGCCGCGACTTCCGCTTGGACATCCTGACTCGGACGTCGGCCTTCGCAAAGGACGCTGCATTCTTCGGGCCGCAGGGTACCCACGAGGTCTTCACGCCAATCAGGAGCTACCGACCGGTGACGATGCGCGAGCTCGCGGTCAGGGGCCGTGGTGCGTCGGAGGAAGCCGTATGACCGGCCAGGCCCCCTTCACCCTGCGCGGGCGCAACCCCGATGTGCTGACTTGCATCGCTAACCTCTCCAACGACGAGGTGTTCACGCCGCCAGAGTTCGCCAACCGGATGCTGGACACCTTGACTGACGCCTGGGCGGAGGCGAACGACGGCGCCAATATCTGGGCCAACCCTTCCCTACGGTTCCTGGACCCGTGCACGAAGTCGGGGGTGTTCCTGCGCGAGATTACCAAACGGCTAGTGCAGGGACTACAAGACGAGATACCGGACCTCCAGGCGCGCGTCGATCACATTTTGACGCAGCAGGTCTATGGCATCGGCATCACCAGGCTTACCGCCATGCTGGCGCGGCGCAGCCTCTATTGCTCGAAGCACGCCACCGGCCAGCACTCAATCGCGAAGGGCTTCGCCCGGGATGCGGGCAACATTTGGTTCGAGCGGCTGGAGCACACCTGGGTCGGTGACAAATGCCGCTACTGCGGCACGAGCAGGAAGACACTCGACCGAGGAGAAGGGTTCGAGACCCATGCCTACGCGTTCATACACACAGATGACATCAGGGCTCGTGTTGCCGAGATATTTGGAGGCGAGATGCAGTTCGATGTGATCATCGGGAACCCTCCTTACCAGCTAGCAGGGTGCTGAAGAAGCCACGGGGTACGTCGGGTGGGGCGAGACATGACT
>CAYUVT010000039.1:0-19278 GCA_964448165.1 uncultured Anaerolineaceae bacterium
GTCGCGCGCCGGTGTTCCATGGCCATAGGCTCTGGGTCTCCAGAGGAGGGGCCCAACGTGAACTTCGGCCTGCACATCGGTCAGCAGAACATCAGCATCGAGGAGATGCGCCGCACGTGGAGGTGGGCCGATACGGCCGGCTTCGACTGGGTCGACGTCTGGGACCACTTCTACGAGGCCCCGCCTGTGGATGGCAACGGGAGCTGCTTCGAGGCGACGACGTGCATGGCCGCGATGGCCTGCGAGACCAAGAACGTCCGCATCGGGGTGCTCGTGCTCGGAATGAACTACCGCCACCCGGCGGTGCTGGCGAACGCCCTCTGTACCATCGACCAGCTGAGCGGCGGGCGGCTGGAGATCGGCCTGGGCGCGGGTTGGCACGAGCCCGAGTACCGCGCCTACGGGATCCCGTTCCTGCCCATCAAGGAGCGCATGGACATTCTCGAGGAGGGCGTCCAGGTGGTGCGGCTGCTTACGACACAGGACCGCTCCAACTTCGCTGGCAGGTACTTCCAGCTCAACAACGCAGCCTGCAATCCGAAGCCGATCCAGCCGCGTCCGCGCATCTGGGTCGGCGGCAACGGCGAAAAGCGCACACTCCGCATCGCCGCGCGCCACGCCGACGGCTGGAACACCCCGTACACCTCGCCAGAAGAGTTCAAGCGGCTCTCGGGCGTGCTCGACATGTGGTGCGAGAAGGAAGGCCGCGACCCCGCGACCATCGAGCGCAACGTGAACCTGAGCTTTCACATGGCAGCCAGCCCATCGGGTCTCGCCCGTGCGGAAGCGCAGTACCGCGAGACCTGGGGACCGGCGGCCGAGGCGATGCGCAGCCGCGGCGTGGTAGTCGGCCTGCCGGAACAGGCGATCGACCTGGTCGGGCGCTACCGCGAAGCTGGCGCCGCCCGCGTGAACATCGCCCTTCGGCCCCCAAACGACTGGGACGCGATGCGCGCGTGGTCCGAACAGGTCATCCCGGCGTTCCGTTAGCGCGCGGCTGTCCCGGTCGTGCCCGGGGACGTACGATCGAACAGTGACTACCCCCCGCCGCATCGCAGTCCTGGGCTCAACCGGCTCCATCGGCCGCCAGGCGCTCGACGTCATCCGCCAGCTTCCGGAACGGTTCGAGGTGGTGGCATTGGCCGCCGGGCGAAACGCAGACCTGCTCGCGGAACAGGTCGCCGAGTTTCGGCCGGAGTTCGTCTCCGCGGAGGCCGAGTCGCCTCGCCTCGCCGCCGCCGTGGCCGCGACGGGAGCCCACTATCTGCCGGTCGAGGAGATGGCGGTTCTACCTGAAGTCGATGTTCCGCTCGTGGGCACGGCGGGGGCGGCAGGCCTGATGCCGACGCTCGCCGCGCTGGAAGCCGGCCGCCCGGTGGCCATCGCGAATAAGGAAGTGCTGGTGATGGCGGGCCACCTGGTGCGGCGGGCGATGGAGCAGGGGGGCGGCGAATTGCGTCCGGTCGATAGCGAACATTCGGCGATCTGGCAGTGCCTCTGGGGCGAGGAGGGACACACCATCCGGCGCATTCTGCTCACGGCGAGCGGCGGCGCCTTCCGGGATTACGACCGGGCGCAGCTGGCCTCGGTCACCGCTGAACAGGCACTTAACCACCCTACATGGAAGATGGGTGCCAAGATCACGGTGGATTCGGCGACCCTGATGAACAAAGGCATGGAGACGATCGAGGCGATGTGGCTGTTCGATGTCCCCATGGAAAAGGTCGAAGTGGTACTCCACCGGGAGTCGATCGTGCACTCGCTTGTTGAGTTCAGCGATGGAAGTGTGAAAGCGCAGCTCGGCGTGCCCGACATGCGCCTCCCAATCCAGCTCGCGCTCTCCTTCCCCGAGAGGATGCCCGTACCGCCCATGCCCACACTCGACCTGGCGACGATTGGCGCCCTGCATTTTGGGACGCCCGATGTGGAGCGGTTTCCCTGTCTGCGTCTGGCTATGGAAGCCGGCCGGCTTGGCGCCACCTACCCCGCGGCGATGGCCGCGGCCGACGAAGTCGCGGTCGAACGCTTTCTCGCGGGCGACATCGGGTTCCTGGACATTCCTGGCGTCATCGAGGACGTGATGGAAAAACACCAGCCGGTTGCCGACCCCGAACTGGGTGCGATCCTCGAGGCGGATGCCCGGGCGCGCTCCGTGGCGCGTGCTGTCCCCGCGGGTGGCCGGGCATGATGCTGCTCCTCACCTTCCTCGCGTTTGACCCCGTGGCCATCGTCCGGGCCGTGGTGCCGTTCCTCGCCCTGCTCCTCGTGCTGGTGGTGATCCACGAGTTCGGGCACTTCCTCGCGGCCAAGGCGTTCGGGATCAAAGTTCTCGAATTCGGCATCGGCTTCCCGCCGCGGGCGTGGACCTATCTCCGGCGCGGGGAGACCGAGTACACCTTGAACTGGCTGCCGATCGGGGGATTTGTGCGGCTGCTGGGCGAGGAGGACCCCAGCGACCCGCGCTCCCTGGCGGCCGCGCCTCGCTGGAAGCGGCTGACCGTGATGTTTGCCGGCGTGTTCATGAACCTGGTGGTCGCCGTCCTGTTGATGGCTACCGGGTTCATGGTCCCCCGCGAACGCTCCCTCGCCATGGCCCAGGTCTCGACAGTGGCGCCGGGGTCGCCGGCCTCCGAGGCCCTGATCGAGGGCACGATGCGCGATGGCTCCGCGCCGCTGCAGGGCCTCCAGCCGGGCGACATTGTCCTGGAGGTGGAGGGCCGCGAAATAAAGAACACGGCCGAGCTGGTGTTCGCCAACCGGCTGAACCTGGGCGAAGTGCAGCACTGGGTGATCAACCGGGCAGGCTCCACCCTCACAGCAGAGGTGTACGCGCGGTGGGACCCTCCCGAAGGGCAAGGACCAACAGGCATTACCATCTCCGCGCCGGCCACCTGCCTGGAGTTTGACAACGACGGCAACTGTGTGAACGCGCAACTGCTGTATCCCTACACCGAGTCGGTCTGGTATCCGCCGTGGGAGGCGTTGCCGAAGGGTGCGCAGGCGCTGGTGGACACAATGCGCCTGACGGTCAACGAGATTCGTGTGCGCGTCAACGGCACGAGCGGAGCTTCGGTGAGCGGCGATCAGCCGGCCTTCACCGGGCCGGTGGGGATCGCGGATTCCACGGGCCAGCTCATCGCGCAGGAGGGCTGGCGCCCGCTGATCGAGTTTGCGGCCCTCCTCAGCCTGAACCTGGCCATCTTCAACGCGCTCCCGCTGCCAATGCTCGATGGAGGCCGGATGTTCTTCGTCTTCCTTGAAATCCTGCGGGGCGGGCGGCGAATCGCCCCCGAAAAGGAAGCCCTGGTGCACCTGACGGGGTTTGCCCTGCTCATGGCGGGCGTGCTCATCGTCACCTACTTCGATGTGGCCCGGCTGCTAACCTAGGCCGGCGGTGTTCACCCTCATCTTCATCAGCCTGTTTGTCTCGGCCTGGCTGCTGCTCGGACTGTTGCCCTGGCTGGTGCTTTCGGTCGCGACCCGCGGAAACGCGGGCCTGGGGAATCTGCCGCTGTGCATGTTCGCCGGGCTGGTCGGAGGGCTGGCGGTACCGCTGCTGGGCAAGGATGATCTGGCGGGCGTCTGGCTGAGCATGGCCGCGGCCGTGTTGGTGCCAGCGCTCTTGCTCGCAGCGCGCCGCATGAGTCTGCATCCGCTCGCCGGTACGCCGCACCAACCTGCCGGAGATTCACGCCAGGAATGAAGCCACTCGCACTCTCGACGATGTTCGCCCAGCAGGAACGCTTTGCTGATGGCGCGGTGTTCGCGCGGTTTGCCCGCGATGCGGGGTACGACGCCATCGAGATCAGCCATTCGACACCCGTGGAAAAGATCGAGCGCATTCTTGAGAGCGCGGCCCTGCCGGTGACCTCGGTGCACCAGCCGGCGCCGTGGGTGCGGCATTCAAACGGCCGGGGCAACTCGCATGTGAACCTGGCGGGGCTCGACGGAGATGAGCGCCGTGCCGCGATCGATTACGCGAAGACAAGCATCGAATGGTGCGCCCGCATTGGCGCCAGCCGGCTCATCGTGCACCTCGGTCACGTCGGCGACGTGGCCGAGCAGTTGGAGGAGGAGCTGGAGATGCGCCGCATGTTCGATAGCGGTCATGCCGGGGAAGAACGCTTTCTTGCACTGCGCGATGCGGTTGTGGAGCGGCGCCGCGCACAGGCCGAGCCGCACCTGGAGGCGGCGCGCAGGTCGCTCCTGGAGCTCGTTCATGCTGCCGAGCCCCACGGCGTGACCATCGGCGTGGAGAACCGCTACCACTTTCACGAGATCCCTCACCCCGGCGAGTACGAGCAGATCTTCGAACGTCTCGACCCTGAGCAGGCAGGCTACTGGCACGATGTAGGCCATGCCGAGGTCCTGCATCGGCTCGGATTGATCGACCGGCATGCGTGGCTGAATGGCTGGAGCAAAAGGATTGTTGGGGCACACCTGCACGACGTGCTGGGTCTCGGCGACCACCGGGCGCCTGGCGATGGCGACGTCGACTGGGGCTACGTCGTGGCGGGGGTCCGCCGGCTACCCGGTTACACACTCGAGATCAACCAGCACCAGCCTGATGAGGCCGTCCGGGCGGCCAAGGACTTTCTCGCGGGCATCGGGCTGCGGTAGCCTCAGAACTCCAGGTCGAGGCTAATATCGAGAGCTTTCGCGCTGTGGGTGAGTGCGCCAACGGAAATCGCGTCGACGCCGGTCTCGGCGATGGCGCGGACCGTTTCGAGGTTGACGCCCCCGCTCGCCTCAAGCCTGGCGCGGCCTTGTGTCCTGCGGACCGCCTCGGCCATCGCGGCCAGGGGCATGTTGTCCAGCAGAATCCATTCCGGGGAAGCTGCCAGGGCCGCGTCGAGCTGATCGAGCGAGTCGATTTCCACTTCGACCGGGATGCCGGGCGTTCGCTGGCGGATGGCCGCCACGCCCTCCGCGAGGGAACGCCCGGCGCGGGCGAGCGCCTCACGGTGGTTGTCCTTGATCATCGCCATCACGGCCAGATCGCGGCGGTGGTTGGTTCCTCCGCCGCAGCGGACAGCGTACTTCTCGAGGTCGCGCAGGCCGGGAGTCGTCTTCCGGGTATCGAGGATGACCGCCCTCGTGCCGGAGACGGCTTCAACGAACGCCCGCGTGAGGGTGGCGGTCGCCGAGAGGCGCTGGAGGAAATTCAGGGCGACGCGCTCTGCCTGGAGGATCGCCCGCACGGGCCCGGTGACCTCCGCCAGGACAGTGGACCTGCGGAAGTGTTCGCCTTCGTGGACGCGAACAGTCACCCGGGCTGCCTGGTCGAGCAGGCGGAAGGCCTCGGTCGCGACATTCATGCCGGCGAGCACGCCATCCTGCTTCGCGAGAAAGCGGGCAGTGCCGACGAGTCCGGGAGGCACCGTCGCCAGCGTGGTGGCATCCTCGAAGGCGCGGTCCTCGGCGAGGGCAGCCTCGACGGCCGCGCGGACGGCTTGCGGAGATGGGGGTTCAACGCGCACGGACGAACACCTGTTGCCGTCTCCAGTGGAGATCGTCGGTGGTTGGGAAATCGTTGCGGTAGTGGCTGCCGCGGCTTTCGGTGCGGTTGATGGCGGCGCGGAGCATCAGCGCCGCCATCACCGTCATCTGACGGCGCTCGAACGCTGCACGGGTCGGCTCGAATGATGGCGCGGGCCACGAATCGATCGCCGCGAGGGCTGCCTCCATGTCGTTGGCATTGCGTTCGATGCCTGCTGCGTCCCACATCAGCTGCTGCAAGGCGCCGTGAGACGGCGCCGCTGTCGCGGGTGCTTCCAGGGTGGTGCGGTCGGCTCGTGGTGCGGCGCATCCCCGCTCGCCTGTGGCGATGTGTTCTACCACGCGCTTGCCGAAGACGACCGTCTCCATGAGTGAGTTGCTCGCCAGGCGGTTCGCGCCGTGCACCCCGGTACAGGCTGTTTCTCCGCAGGCGTACAGGCCGGGCAGTGTCGTCCGGCCGTGGATGTCGGTGCGGACACCGCCCATGAGGTAGTGCGCGGCCGGCGAGACCGGGATAGGGTCGGTTCGCATGTCGATCCCGGCGCTCATGCAGTAGGCAAAGATTGAGGGGAACCGGGCAGCAAGGTCGACGCCTTTCAGTCCTGTGCAATCGAGGGAGACGCTTTGCGTCCCCTCGCGGCGCATTTCGGCGACGATGGCCCGGGCGACAATGTCGCGCGGGGCAAGATCGCCGAGCGGGTGGTACCCGCGCATGAAGGCGATGCCCGCGGCGTTTCGCAGCGTGGCGCCTTCGCCCCTGACCGCTTCCGAGATGAGGAAGGTTGGCACCCCGGGCACGCGCAGCGACGTGGGGTGGAACTGGTAGAACTCAATGTCGGCGATCTCCGCGCCGGCATCGAATGCGAGCGCGATACCATCGCCCGTCGCGACATCCGGGTTGGTCGTATGCGAGTAGAGCTGGCCCGCCCCGCCCGTGGCCAAAACGACGAAGGGAGCTTCGTATCGCTCGGCGGACCCGGTCTCGAGGGCGACTGCCTCCACACCCGTCACGCGCCCACCGGTCACGATGAGCCGTGTTGCCAGGGTATGGTCGAGGATGGTGATGGACGGGTCGACGGCGGCGGTGGAAAGGGCGGTCTCGATCTCGGCCCCGGTGCGGTCGCCCCCGGCATGGAGCACGCGCGAGCGGCTGTGGGCGGCCTCGCGCCCGAGCGCGACTTCCCCATCGAGAGAATCAAAGGAGACGCCATAGTTCACCAGATCCCGGATACGCGCTGGCGCTTCGAAACAGAGCACACGGGCGGCCTCTTCGTTGACGAGGCCGGCGCCCGCCGCGATGGTGTCGGCCAGGTGCTGTTCGGGCGAATCGAGCGGGCCGACCGCGGCGGCGATTCCACCCTGCGCCCAGCGCGTGTTGCAGTCATCAATCGAGCCCTTGGTAAGCACGAGGACAGGGCCGAGGTGGCGCGCCTCGAGGGCGACGAACAGGCCGGAAATGCCACTGCCGATGACAATCAGGGCGTAGTCGGAGCGTTGCGTGCCGGCCATCCGAGTTAGTGTAGGTTCTACACTAACTCGGCTGCAACGTGCCGGTAGCACAGGAGCCGGGATACACTTACGCACCGGCTCATGCCGTCTTACCCTGCCGCGGAGCAGCGCCTTGGCCATCATCCCTATTCGCCGCGCCGGCGACCCCGTCCTCCGGGAAAAAGCCCGGCGTGTGCGGACGATCGACAAGTCGATCCACAAGCTCATCGAAGACATGTGGGAAACCATGTACGACGCGCCCGGCGTGGGCCTGGCCGCCCCGCAGATCGGCGTGTCACTTCGCGTCATCGTCATCGACGTCGGCGACAAGGAGCCGATCGCGCTCATCAACCCGGAAATCGTGAAGCGCTCGGGGGAGCGACGGGTCGATGAAGGGTGCCTTTCCGTGCCCGGTTATCGCGGTGAAATCACCCGTTCGGTGAAGGTCGTCGCGCAAGGGATCGACCCGTATACGGGCAAAGAGGTTCGCATCAAGTCTGAAAACGACTTAATGGCTGAAGCCCTGGAGCATGAGATCGACCACATCAATGGCATTCTCTATATCGACTACCTCGCGAGCCCGGACGCGCTCATCCCGTTGAGCGACGCGCCAGAGGTTCGCGGATAGCTGCCCGGCCGGGCCAAGGAGCAGACATGTTCATCGAGACGATCCAGGCGCGCGAAGTGCTCGACTCACGCGGCAACCCCACGGTGCACGTGGCCGTCGCGTTAGACGACGGCTCCATGGGAGAGGCCATGGTGCCATCGGGTGCTTCGACCGGCGCGCACGAAGCGGTTGAGCTCCGCGATGGTGGCCGGCGTTACGGTGGCAAGGGCGTCCTCAAAGCCGTCCAGAACGTGAACACGGCCATCGCAAAGGCCCTCGAAGGGTTCCCGGCAACCGAGCAACGCGTGGTTGACCGCGTGCTCTGCGAGCTCGACGGGACGCCGAACAAGGGCAAGCTCGGCGCCAACGCGATCCTCGGCGTTTCGCTGGCCACGGCACGGGCAGCGGCCGACTCGCTCGGCATTCCCCTCTACCGGTACCTCGGTGGTGCCCCGGCTCACCGGCTGCCGGTTCCGATGTTCAACATTCTGAATGGCGGCAAGCATGCACCGGATTCCACGGACTTCCAGGAGTTCATGGTGATGCCCGTGGGGGCCGAGAACTTCAGCGAGGGCCTCCGCATGGGCGCAGAGGTCTACCAGGCGCTCAAGAACGTGCTGCACGACCGCGGAGCGATTACATCGGTCGGAGACGAAGGCGGGTTCGCGCCATCGCTCCCGGGCAACGAGGAGGCCGTGCAGGTCGTCCTCGAGGCGGTTGAACGCGCCGGCTACAGACCCGGGACCGACATGGTGCTGGCTCTCGACCCTGCGACCACGGAGCTGTTCGGGAATGGGCAATACGCGCTCGCCAAGGAGAAGCGCGTGCTCACCTCGAAGCAGATGATCGAGCACTGGGCCTCGTGGGTGGAGAAGTACCCCATCCGCTCGATCGAGGACGGGCTCGCCGAGGACGACTGGGAAGGCTGGGCGGCGCTGGTCGCGAAGCTTGGAGACCGCTGCCAGCTGGTTGGTGACGACCTGCTGGTGACGAACCCGGAACGCATCAGGCGCGCCATCAGCGAAAAGGCGGCCAACAGCGTGCTCGTGAAGCTGAACCAGATCGGTACGCTCACGGAGACGCTGGAGGCGGTGGAAACCGCCCAGCGCGCCGGCTGGACTGCCGTGATCAGTCACAGGTCGGGCGAGACCGAGGACGCGTTCATCGCCGACCTCGCCGTGGCTACGGGTGCGGGACAGATCAAGACTGGAGCGCCCGCACGGAGCGAACGAACGGCGAAGTACAACCGGCTGCTGGCCATCGAGGCTGAGCTCGGGCCGGGCGCCACCTACGCCGGGTGGGATGCAATCAAGCAGCTCGGGCCGAAGCCGGCTCGCGAGGCGGCCCCAAGGCCGCGGGCACGGACCGAGCGCCGGACCCCGCGCTCGCGGCACTGAAATGACTCCCGAGCTGCGGGCGATCATCGATCGCCTCATGTACGAACAGGCGACCGTGATGCACATCGTGACGTCGCTGCCTCCCGGAGGCATCGACCGGGTGATGAATCAGACCGGCTGGACGGTGCGCCAGCTCGTCGCGCACTTCGCCGATACACAGGAGGGCTACGCTTCGGCCATTCAGCGCTGGCTTGCCGGCGAGCCAGCCATTCCAGGCGACCTCGACACCGACCGCATCAACGCCTTGACCGCGGCCGCCAACGCCGAGACTCCGCTGCCCGAACTGTTGACGCGGCTCAGGAAGTCGTTAAGGACCCTGTTCGTAGCGCTCCACCATGTCCCTGACGGGAAGCTGGGTGAGCCGTTTGACGGGCACAGCGCCATCGAGACCTTTCACGAGTGGGAGCGTCACTACCGGGCTCATGCGTTCGACTTGCTCGACGTGGCGCCGGAGGTGAAGTTTGAACCGCTGGTCCTGAACTGGATCCTGTACGCCGAGTTCGAGGACGACGGGCAACGCGCCCGCCAGCGAGCGCTGATGGAAGAGGTTCGCGAACACTACGCCGCTATGCCCGGTGAGGAGACTGAGGAGGACTCGTGAGCGTCGGCGGCTTCCGGGTCTCCCCTCCGCGCGTCTCAGCGGTGGCGACGCGCGCTCCGAAGCCGCCACTCGACGCGGGAGGAAGCGCCGACGCGTACCGGCAGACCTCGTTCCTCCTTGGCGAGGAAGTTGAACTGGTTATCGAGGGGTTGAACCTGGAAGGCGCTGTTGCGATGGCAACCTCAGGCGCGAAATACCGCAAACAGCCGATGGCCGCCGCTTTGGGGCTCTGGTCGCGGGCCTGGTTGTCGCGCCTGGAAGCGCTCCACGCGGTGGAGTGGGGCAACTACGCCGCCGCAGTGACACTCGTCCGGGCGGCGGCCGACTACCAGGCATCCGCGCTGTACGTGCTCCGCACCGGCGCCGCGGAGTGGCAAGAATGGCTCGATAGCGGTGGCATCGGCCTCGCGCCCGACCAGCACGCCACCGAATTCCGGCTGCATGCGTTTCGTGCAGCCGAGGTGCTGGCCGCCCATGAGATCCTTGGCCCCGTTTACCGGACGGCGATGGACCTCTCGCTGTCGCATTTCGGATCGACGCTGCTCGTCGCGGGAAACGAGTCGGCACCTGACCGGGTGTTGATGACCTTTGGCGACCGTGACTTCCACCTCGGGCTGGCCGAAATGCACCTCGGATGGCTTGCGCTGCTCGGAATTGCCCAGGTTGATGCGCTTTCCGAGTTCGAGGGTGTGTTCGCCATCCCCGAACCGGCGAGGCTCGATGCATGGCGGGCGAATGCCAGGCAGCTGGCCGCCCGCCGTGACAGGTGCCGGGTTGAAACGATCGAGCGCGACGGCCAGAAGCGCTATCTCGTGCATGAGTGGCGGCGTGAACCCCGTGGCGCTCCGAAGCGTTTGCTGCTCTGAACCCCGGCTAACGGATGCCGGGTGTAGCATAGGCATCCATGCGACGAGCCCTGTTCCTGCTTGCCTGTGCGCTGCCCCTGCTGTTGCTGGCCGCGTGCGGCGATGACGATACGTCCACCCCCGAACCTGCGGGTCCCGCGGGCACCGACGAGGATTACCTCCGCGCGATCTGCGTCGGCACGAGCAACTTCTCGAACGCGCTCCTGAGCAAGACGACCGCCGAGGAGATCGCTGTGGTGGTCCGCGAGTTCGCCGACGAGATGAAGGCGTTGAACCCCCCGGCCGATCTGCAGGAATACAACAAGCAGTTCGTGGCCTACCTCGAGGCAGCACTCGAAGACCCGACATCGCTGGTGACGAAGGCGCCGCCGGAGCCGCCATCGGACGCCCGCCGAAGGCTGGCCGCGCTGGAATCGAGCATCCCCGAGTGCAAGGACCCGACGTTCTTCAGCCGAACGCAGACGCCGTAGCGTCGCCGGGCGGGGCCGAAACGGCGCACCGGACTATACTGAGCAACACCGCCGGACCACCGGCCAGAGGAGAGCCATGCCGACACCGTATGCGTACTTCCAGGGCAACATCGTCCCGCTCAGCGAGGCGAAGATCGGGGTCATGACCCACGCCTTCAACTACGGTACGGCGGTATTCGAGGGTATCCGCGGCAACTGGAACCCGGACGACCAGACCACGTACCTCTTTCGTCTGCGCGAGCACTTCGAACGGCTGGGGCAAAGCTCGAAGATCCTGACTCTCCAGATGCACGAGACGGTCGACAGGCTGTGCGAAATCGCGGTCGAACTCGTGGAACGCAGCGCCTTCACCGAGGACGTGTACCTGCGGCCCATGGTGTATCTCTCCAGCGAGCAGCTTGGCGTGCGGCTCCACAACCTGGAGAGCAGCACCCTGATCTTCCTCACTCCGGTCCCCGCATACCTCCCGGAGGTGGCGCGCTGCCACACGAGCACCTGGCGGCGCGTCCAGGATACGGGCATCCCGCCCCGCGCCAAGGTCACGGGCATCTACGTGAACAGCGCTCTCGCGAAAACGGAGGCCAACGCGAACGGCTTCGATGAGGCGATTATGCTGAACGAGAACGGTCACGTTTCCGAAGGCAGTGGCGAGAACATCTTCATGGTGCGCGATGGCAAACTCATCACGCCGACCCCCGCCGACAACGTGCTCGAAGGAATCACCGCCAGGAGTGTGATCGAGCTTGCCACGAAGGAGCTCGGGGTCGAGCTCGTGCAGCGGGAAATCGACCGAACCGAACTGTACATTGCGGACGAGGTGTTCATGACAGGCACGGCCGCGCACCTCACCCCTGTGGTCGAGGTCGACCGCCGGCCGGTCGGCACTGGACGGCCAGGCCCCATCACCAGCAAGCTCAGCGAGCTGTTCTACGATTGCATCCGCGGAAAAAGCGAGAAGTACCGGCATTGGTGCACGCCAGCACGCGCCCGCGTCGCAAGCTAGAACCAGTCGCGTTCCGGCCCCCCCGGGCGCTCGGGGTCATCGCCGGCGGCGGGTTTACCGTTTGGGCGCTGATTGCGGGCGGCGTGGCCGCGCGGACCGCGCTCGGAGCCGAGGCCGAGTTCAAGACGTTCCTCGCCTGGCTAATTGCGGGCCTGTGCTTCGTGCTCGCGGTCGTATTCGCGAACTGGACATACGCCGTCTTCAACATGGCGTACCTGGTCGACCGCGATACGCTCACCATCCGGTGGGGATTCCGGCGCATCGTAATACCCATTGAGGCCATCCAGCGAATGGTGCCCGGCCGCACACTCGATGAAGCGCACGTGAGCGGCCTGAACTGGTGGGGTTGCCACATCGGCGGTTCCGATGTGAAGCGGGTCGGCTACACGCTGTTCTATTCGACGCATTCCTCGCCCGACGAGCTGCTGTACCTCGTGACGAACGACGAATCGTACGCCATTACCGTGCTCGACCAGGCGGCATTCGCGGAGGAGATCCAGGCCCGTGCCGCGCTGGGGGCGGTGGAGCCTCACGTGCAGCGCTCCGAGGCTACGGGCCTGGCCGCACTCCCTTTCTGGCGCGACCAGCATGCGCTGGTTGCCGTCGGCCTGGGCGCTCTCGCCTGCGCCATCCTCGGCGGGTTCGTGTTCGCCCGCTACCCGGGACTGCCCCGGGTGGTAGAGCTCAGCTTCCCTGCACTCGGCGGTGTGGTCCGCGTGGGCGACAAGGAGGAGCTGCTGCGCATCGCCTATGTTGGCGCAGGAATCCTGGGGGCGAACACGGTCATCGGGATGTTGTTGCACGCGCGCGAGCGTGCCGCCGGGTTGTGGCTCATGGCGAGCTCCGGGCTCCTGCAGGTCATCCTCCTCGGGGCAGCCGTCGTCGCATTCGGTCGTGCCTAGCCTGTCGCTGGTGCGGTAAGGCGAGTGACGCGATACGATGATTTCCCGGTACGCCCCCGTAGCTCAGCGGATAGAGTGTCGGCCTCCGGAGCCGAAGGCGCAGGTTCGATTCCTGCCGGGGGTACCATCTCCAGCATCTCTGCACTGGCTGAGACGCGCTCAGAATAGAATGCACCCCGTCGTCGTGAAGTTGACTGACTGGCTGGCCCCTGAAACAGAAATCGTGCCCGGGGTCACCACTGGTTCCTCGGCGCACCAATCGGGGTCGAATGTCCAGTCGCTGACGGCGTACGTGCCGGGCGGCAGGAGAACCGAATAGCGCCCGGCACTGTCCGCCTCGGCATCGAAGACGCCCGCGGCTCCCTCGAAGATCAGGTAACAGCCAAAATTGCACGGTACGGCGGGTTCGCCGGGCGCCTTCAGGTAGATCGTCCCCGAGACCACAACCGCGGGAGGCGCCGTCGGTGTGGCTGTCGGCGGGCGCGGCGTGGATGTGGGCGGGAGAGATGTAGCCGTTGGCGGAACGGGGGTAGAGGTCGGCGGCCGCGCGGTGGCGGTCGCCGCTGCAGTCGCGGTTCCGGTTGGTGCCGGCGACGCGGTTCCGGCGAGGGGCGTGGTGCCCGCTGTCGCGGTCGCTTGCCGGGTGGCCGTCCCGGTGGGCGGCGTGGTCGCCGCGGGCGGGGTGCTGAGGCCGGGCACCAGCGTGCGTGTCGTGGAAGGAGTGATGGACCGTGCGGCGGTTGCTGTCCTGGTCGGGCTGCCATCGGCGGGGACGGTTGCGTCGTCGCCCCCGCACAACGGCGAGAACCACAGCCCGGCAGCCACTGCGACGGCGGCGATGGCCCCGCCGCCGATCAGCAGGCGCGGGTTCAATCGCCGCGAGACCGCCGGAGCAGGCGGGGCTGGTGGCGCTGGAGGGGGCGCAGGCGCGCCACACGAAGTGCAGAATGCCTGGCCCGGCTTGAGCGGCCCTCCACACCTGGAGCAGGCGCCAGGTTGTGGAGAGAGTACCGGCGCTCCACAACTTTCACAGAAGTCCACGCCCTCGGTGAGGGGCGCTCCGCAGCTGGTACAGTTCATCGCCGCGCTCCCTGTGGGATGAAGCCCGAGACCAGGGCGGCAACGCCTCCGATGACGATGAGCCACAGGCCGATGCCCCAATCGACATCGACTCCCGTTCCTCTGAATTCCGAGGTGATGTACTGCATCTGGAGAATGCCGAGGGTCATGAGTGCGGGCCCGAGGATGGAAATGATCGTGCGCGCCCGCCCGGGAGCGAAGCGGCCTGCGATGGCGGCGATCGCGGCGGCCAGCCCCGCCGCCGAGATCGCGAGGACCGCAAGGCCGTCGATGGGAATGTCATTGTTATCGAGCCAGTTGCCGATGCGATATTCGGCATTGTCTTCGAATGCGCCGGCACTGGCTCCCCTCGTCGTGATCCAGTCCAGGAACGTTCCAAGGAGGCCCAGGGCGAATCCTCCGGCAGCGACCACGAGCCCCCAGGCAACGTTCCCCGCCCCACTGGTTTTCGGTTCCCGGGCCGGGCTGACCGGGGAGGCCTGACGCACATGTGATGGCCCACCAAACGGGCTTCGACCGGCAGTGACGCGTGCCGGAGGCGCAGAAGCTGGAGCCGCAGGCGCCGGGCTGCCGGCTGCCGCGCCGCACTTTCCGCAGAAGCGCGCACCTGGCCGAAGTTCGGCTCCGCATGCGGAACAGCGCGCCGGACCGGCCGGGGCGCCGCAAGCGGGACAGAAGCGGGCGCCTTCACGCATGACGGCCCCACAGGTAGTGCACCGGGGCGCCACCGGAGACGGGGTGGCGATCGGGTCCCCGCAGTGTTCGCAGAAGCGTTGGCCCTCGCTTGCGGCTGCTCCGCACCTGGAACACGTTGCTGCAACGGGTTGCATCTGCCCCTCCCTGGCGCGAGGACCGGTCGTTGCCTCGCCACTCCCCAGTCTGGACATCCACCTGTCTGGAAGGGAGGGACCTGCGGGCGGTATTCGCGGGCCGTTCAGGCGGATGCGGGTATCACCCGGCCAGGATGCCGCACAGCACGTCCGGGTCTACGTTGCCACCCGAGATGATGACTCCCACGCGAAGGCCATCGACGGGGCCGGCGGCGCCGCTCATGAGGGCGGCAGTGGGAATGGCGCCGGTTGGCTCCACCACGGTCTTCATTCGCAAGACCATAAAGCGAAGGGCTTCGCGAATCTGGTCATCGCTGACGGTGACCACGGCATCCACGAGCTGGCGGACGACCGCGAAGGTGAGCACGCCCGGCTGGCGTGTTCGCACCCCGTCGGCGATGGTCGTGGGCGGGTCGATCATGATGCGCTCGCCCACTGCGAGGCTCCGTACCCAGTCGTCAGCGCCTTCCGGTTCGACGCCAACGATGCGGGCTCCAGGCGAGAGTGCCCGGGTCGCCGTGGCAGTGCCCGAGAGCAATCCTCCCCCGCCGAGCGGCGCGAGCACGAGGTCGAGCTCTCCCACTTCGCTGATGAGTTCGAGTGCCGCCGTGCCCTGCCCGGCCATGATGAGCGGGTCATCGAAGCTGGGGACCAGGTACGCGCCGGTTCGTTCGCGCGCGACGTTCACCGCCGCTTCCGGCGTTTGTTGGAGCCGGTCGAAGAACTCGACGTAAGCGCCGTAGCCGCGCGTCGCGGCAACCTTCATCGCCGGTGCGTCCGTCGGCATGAGGATGGTTGCGCGGATGCCGAGAAGTTGCGCTGCCAGGGCCACGCCCTGGGCATGGTTACCCGAGGAGGCGGCGACAACGCCCCGATCGCGGGCGTCGGGCGGTAGCGCAGCCAGGTGATTGAAGGCGCCACGGAACTTGAACGCGCCCACCCGCTGGTAGTTCTCGGCCTTGAAGTAGACGCGAGTGTCGCGGCCCACCAGCCGGTCGAAAGTCGTGGAGGTGAGCACCGGTGTCCGCTTCGCGACCCCTTCGAGCCGCCGGGCGGCGGCCTGCACATCGGCGAACGAGATCGGGAGCGGGCTGGACACAGCCTGCATCCTAACGGCCGGGACGTATTGGCGGCAGTGGCCATGGCCGTGTACCGTGGGCCCTGGCGGGGCCCGGCGGAGGTCCTTTATGGGCGTTGCCACGCGTGGAGCGCTGTCGAGCAGTACGAGCACTGCCGGCCGCCCGGCCGTTTCGTGGCCGTTAGCGTTTTTTGTGTCTGTGGTGGTGGTGCTGGGGGCGATCGTGTACCTCTGTGCAGCTGTCGCCGATGCGCTGGCGCCATCTGCGAGGGCGGCAATCAACCCCCATGGCACCGGAGCGGCACCATCCGGGGCCGGCATCGGCCAAGGCGACATAAATGGGTCGCAATCAGCCCCCGGCATGGTGGACGACCCGGCCCTCGACGCGGCCATCGGCGATGCACTGTCCAGACACGGGGAGATGGCGGGCGTTGCCGTCTTCCACATGGACGATGGCCGCCGGGCCGGTCGAAACGCGGACCACGTGTTCTACGCGGCCAGCACGTTCAAGCTGGCCGTGCTCTTTGAGGTCGAGCGCCGGGTGAGCGCCGGCGAGCTCTCGTACGACGACCGCATCGTCCTGACTGACGATGCCGTGGCGGAGGACCTGGGCACGCTTGAGCGGGTTCCGGTTGCGCCCGACGGAACAGTGAGCATTGGCGATGCGCTCGAAGCCATGGTGACCCTCTCGGACAATGCGACGGCAGTCGCCCTTATGCGGCTGGTTTCCCCAGCGGCGATCGATGACACGCTTCGCGGACTCGGCCTGGCCACGATGTCGGTGAACACCGAAGGGCTGCCTACCACGGCAAACGACCTGGGCCTCCTGATGCGGGCCATCGTGCGGGGCGATGGCGTTGCTCCGGCCCAGCGCGACCACATGCGGACCTTGCTGCTCCAGCAAACAGTCCGCGATGGCATCCCCTCGGCGGTGGAGCCGGGCGCGCTGGTGGGGAACAAGACCGGCACCTGGCCAGGGACCACCAATGACGTGGCTTTTGTCGAAACGGCACAGGGTACTTACGTGATCGCCATCGTGGCCGAGGGCGACTGGAACTGGGGGTTGATACGGGATGTGGGCGGCGCCGTGGACCGCGTCATGATGGGCCGGTGAACCCGCTGGCCGTGCGGACCCCGGTGGCGTAGGGTATGCGGCTGAGACGAGGGTTCGGGGGGAGCCTGAGGCCGCGCCATGCTGGATTTCGACCAACCGCAGGGCCACGCAATCCCGCGTTTTCTGCTCTGCCTGGCGCTGCTCGCCACGGCCGCGGCCGGGCTGCTCGCTGGCGGGTCGGCGCTTGGCGTCATCCCGATCCGCGCATCCGCGGCAACGAAGGTCGACGCGGATTGGAGCTTCGCCCGGCCCACGCTCGACTCCTTGAACACGGCCGCAATCCAGGTATGCGCTGCCGAGGCCCTGGCGCGGGAAGCGGTGGGCACCGCCAACGAGGAGGTCCGCAAGGCCCAGGTAGACGTGCTGACGAATGAGTACACGGCCGCGGCGAAGGAATACAACCAGCAGGTTCGCGCGCGTATCGATGCGGGTATTGATCGGCCCGCCGATGTGCCCAGCCGCGCTCTGCCGCTCGACCTGGCGCGCCAGCAGCTCTGCCTGAAACCCGCGAAGTCGCCGCCCCTGGCCCCTCCCGCGCCTGCGCTTCCGTCCAACGCGGGGCGGTTCCTGACCCTTGAGCAGCTCGACGCTTTCGCGGCAGCCGCGGGCTGGCCGAACCAGCCCGGCTGGTGGCCCGAGATGCGGAAAATCATCCTCTGCGAGACGCGGAGCCTGGACACGATGGCCCACAACACGAGCGACCCGAACGGTGGGAGCTACGGCCTCGCACAGCTTAACGGCCGCTACCACTTCGACCGGGCAGGCGAGGATTTCGAGCAGCGTTTCGACCCGGTGGTCAACCTCCGCACAGCGCTCTGGTTGCGGACTGCTCGCGGTCACTTCGGCGGATATGGCGGGTGGTATAACTGCGCGAAGCTCTGGGGGATAGACTAGTCGCAGCAATCCCGGAGAGTGCCCCATGTTCATCGCGATGAATCAGTTCAAGGTTGCCGCTGGCAGGGAAGCCGATTTCGAGGCTGGCTGGCGGCAGCGGGAAAGCCACCTTCACGAGACGCCCGGGTTCGTCCACTTCGCGCTGTTGAAAGGTGATGATCCGGGCGACTACGTGTCGCACACCATCTGGGCATCGCGCGAGGCGTTTCTGGCCTGGGCCCAGTCCGATGCGTTCCGGCGCGCACATGCGGGCGGCATGCCTGATGGCGTTCTTGAAACGCACCCGCGTGCCCGGTTCTACGATGTCGTCATCACCGAAGGCGGCGCGGTGCCGGCGCTTGGCTGAGGGGACGGATTCGCCGCTGCGCGCCGAGTTCTTCGCGCGCCAGGACGAGAGCGACGACGCGCTCTTTTACCGCGAACCGCGCCTGGTCACGCACATCGATGACGAGGCGATAGCTGCCCTGACGGCGTTCTACCGCCAGCTCATCCCCGATGGCGCCCTGGTGCTCGACCTGATGACGAGCTGGGTTTCGCACCTGCCCGCAGGGAAGCCGCTCGCCGGCGTAGCGGGACTCGGGATGAATCTCGTAGAGCTCGAACACAACCCCGTCCTTACCGAGCGAGTAGTCCACGACCTGAACAAGGACCCGGCCCTGCCGTGGGACGATGCCACGTTTGATGCCGCCATCGTTACCGTCTCCGTGCAGTACCTCACGCGCCCTCAAGAGGTATTCGCCGAGGTGGGGCGAGTGCTGAAGCCGGGCGCGCCCTTCGCCGTCTCGTATTCGAACCGCTGCTTCCCCACGAAGGCGGTGGCAATCTGGCAATCGCTGGGCCCCCGCGACCACGCGGAGCTCATCGGCCTGTACTTCCGCCTTTCGGGCCGCTTCGACCAGCCACAGGCATACAACATCAGCCCTGGCCCGGGACACGACCCGATGTACGTTGTGGTGGCCCGCCGTGCCACCGGCTAGAACACCATGGGCTTGCGGCTGGTGAACTCGTAGAGCATGGCTGGCCGGTGCGCGCCGACCTTCTCGAACTCGCCCGTCTCCTTCACGATCCCCAGACCAACAACGCGGCGGCGGAAATTCCGCTTGTCCAGCCGTTCCCCAAGGATGGCTTCGTAAACCTGCTGCATCCGCGTGAGAGTGAACCGCTCCGGCAGCAGGCTGTAGACGACGTTGGTGTATTCGAGCTTGCTGCGGAGGCGCTCTTCTGCGTAGCGGATCACCTTTTCGTTGTCGAACGCGAGATGCGGGAGGGGGTGGACGGGCTGCCACGCCGGGCGCCACTCGGAGTCTTTGCGGAGACGTGTGCGGGCCAGGTCGACCAGGGCGAAGTAGGCGACGACGATGTCCGCGCGGCCCTCGCCAAGGTGATCGAAGGTGTAAAGCTGTTCCAGGAACACGTCGGAGACGCCGGTTTCGTCTTCCAGCTTGCGCC
>CAYUVT010000040.1:0-19244 GCA_964448165.1 uncultured Anaerolineaceae bacterium
TCTGGCGGCGCTGGCACATGACGCTGTCGCGCTGGCTGCGCGACTACCTGTACATTCCTCTCGGGGGAAACCGGGGCGCAAAGGCCTTCGTGTACCGGAACCTGGTGCTGACGATGGTGCTGGGCGGGCTGTGGCACGGAGCGGCCTGGACATTCGTGGTGTGGGGCGCGATTCACGGGTTCGGGCTGGTTATCGAACGGGAGATCCGGGAACGCGCGCCGGTGGCGCTGGGGCGGGCGGCACCGGTGCTCCAGTGGCTGGTGACCTTCCACGTGGTCTGCCTGGCGTGGGTGTTCTTCCGGGCGGAGACATTCGGAACGGCGTGGGAGATCCTGGGGAGGATGTGGACCGCGTGGGGCGAGGCCTCGCCGGCGGTTACCCCGGTCATGCTGGCGGTCATCGCTGGGAGCATCCTTGTCCAATTCTTGCCACGCACGCTGGGGAGCCGGCTGCAGGTGGAGTTTTCGCGGCTGGCGCCTGCGGCGCAGGCAGCTACGCTGGCGGTGGGGCTCGTGGCGATCGACGTGTTCGGGCCAGAGGGCGTGGCCCCGTTCATCTACTTCCAGTTCTGAGCGACCGGAGGCTGCGTGGCGCGGGAGGAACGGCGATTGGGAACCGGGGAACGGTTGGGGGCAAGGCCCGGCCGGGTCTTCGGGGTGATCGTTGGGGCGCTGCTCATCGCCGTGCTGTTGAATGCGCCGTGGCTGGAGGATGGCGCCAAAGCACAACCATTCGGCAAGGAGCGGGATTTCTGGGTGGCGGTCTGGAAGCCGTTCGCGGCGGTGAGCCGGGCGCTCTACCTGGACCAGCCACGGAAGTGGGTCGAAGAGGCGCTGGGACGCGAGAGTGGGGGTGACCTGTTCGAGCTGCCCGCCGGTAACGGTGACGAACCGCCTCCAGACCAGGGCGGAACGGGCCAGCCAGCCACGCCACGCCCCGGCCGCACGCCGGCGCCAACGCCGACACCCACACCCCCAAAGCAGATCCTTCGCACGCCGGATGCAGCGGCGCCGCTGCGCGTCTGGGTGGGTGGCGATTCGATGTCGAAAGTGTTGGGGGAGGCGCTCGTACGGCAGGCATCGGAGACTGGCGTCATGACCCCGACGCAGGATTCGCAGCTCTCTTCGGGGCTGACGCGGCCAGACTTCTTCGACTGGCCGGGACACTTCAACCAGCTGATAACGACCGATGCGGCGGACGTGTACGTGGTGATGTTTGGGGCGAACGACTCGCAGGGGATCAAGACGCCATCGGGGGAGATCTACCAGCCCGGCGACGAAGGGTGGACCGTGGAGTACCGGCGGCGGGTAGCCGGGGTGATGGACCTGCTGAAGCGCGATGGGCGGATGGTGATCTGGGTGGGGCAGCCGATCATGCGGAGCGCCGAGTTCTCGGACCGGATGGCGGAGTTGAACGCGATCTACCGGGAAGAAGCGGCGAAGCGGTACTGGGTGCGGTTCGTGGACCTCTGGCCGTTGTTCACGACAGCGGGCGGCGGGTATGACGCGTACATCGCGGACGACGACGGGGAGGTGAAGCTGATGCGGCACCCGGACGGCGTGCACCTGGTGCGGGAGGGCGGCGAGAAGGCGGCGCGGGCGATCATGAACGCGATCAAGGAAGAGGCGGGGCTGATCCCCAAGCCGTGAGGGCCTGCGACCCTACGGAACCGCGTCCATCAACCGGACGATGGTCCCACCGCTGCGGGCGACCAACTCCGGAGAGCTACAAGAGGACCGGATCGCGAACACGAGCCATCCCTCCGCTGTGCGTCCCTCAGAAATCTCGACGCCGGCCGGGTAGGCGCGGCGCGACTCGAATGGCGTCGGCTGAAGCAGTTCGGCCAAGCCCTCGCAGCGAATGAGCAATTCGGGGACCGTCCAGCGGGACTCCGTGGACGTTGTGGCGGCATAGAGCCTGACGAAGGTTCCGCCCGCCGGGTCGGCGATCCGGGCGGTCCCGCCGCCGGCCTGTAGCGCGGTGCCACACGTAACCTGCGAAATGGACAGTTGTGCCGTACCGACGGCGATCGGGTTGGGTGGGAGTTCACCGCAGCGGACAATCGACGCGGGGTCGACGAGCGGCGCGTCGATATCCGGCTGCGCGTCACGGCCCGAATCGCCTCCGCAACCCACTACGAGGGCTGGGACGGCCACCAACGGACCCGCAAGCAGTGGCAGGAGGCCAGCACGAAGCCTTCTGGTAGACATCACCTGATGGTCTCAGCGATGCCTCGAAGGAGCGGTGACAGCTCGGCGGAGGTGGGGATCGGCCCCGCCTCGGGGTTCCACACCCTGACCTCGGCCGACTGACTCACCCCCTGGACCATGTAGACATCGGTGGCGTAACCCGGGACGGCGGATCGGCTGACAAACACACTCGCGCGATCGTCCGAGAACTCAGGTACTGCCTCGTAATCATGTGGAGGGGTCCCGGGGACTGCGCGGTACACGATCTGCACGCGGGGACCGCGGTAGTTCAACAGGTCATTGACCCTGGTGGGGGTTGAGCCCACGTAATAGTCCAGGACCACCGAATTCAGGTTCCAGCCCGCTCCTTCCGGGCCGTACTCAGCTGCGGCAACCCAAAGGTTTAGGCCACCCGGAAGCGTGGCATTCGGTGCGGCGACCTCGAACCCGGCTCGCTTGGCAGCGTTCTTCACCGCGACATCGGGGGCGACGGCGCTGGTCAGCTCGTAGTCGGTCGCCCGCTGGACGGTGGTTGCGGCGCCCTCGTGCGTTACAAAGAGCCAGGCCGCTGCGGCCAGAACGGCTGCGACCGTGGGGCCCGCGGTGATGACCAGCCGCCGATTCACGTCGTACGCGGTGCCTGCTGTCGTGACTGTCGTTGCCATTGCGTTTCCTCCGTCGGGAGACACAGCGAGAAGCCACCCTGATGGGCATCGTCCGTTCCAAGAGCATACCCCCCCCCATCCGAAATTGGGTAGTTGGCGATTATCCCCCAACATAGAGCGGCCAGGGCCTGCACGGGTTGGGGTGCGCCGGTAGACTCTGCC
Organism: uncultured Anaerolineaceae bacterium; assembly: GCA_964448165.1. Taxonomy (GTDB): domain Bacteria; phylum Chloroflexota; class Dehalococcoidia; order Tepidiformales; family Tepidiformaceae; genus Amarobacter. Next base: position 3,017 of record CAYUVT010000040.1, read on the forward strand.
GCGGCGAGCGCGCCAGAGAGGACAGCGATGGTGATGCAACTGCCCGAGAAGGGCCGGCCCTGGGCGGAACTCGAGCCCGAGATGCAGGCGATGCGCGGCCACGACCTGGACTGGAAGCACGGCCGCCATGGCGCGTTCGTGTGGTATGCGAACGATGAGCTGGAACACGTGCTTCGTGAATCGTTCGGGATGTTCCTGGTAGAGAACGGCCTTGGGGTGAGGGCGTTCCCGAGCATCGGGCGCATGGAGAACGAAGTACTGGCGATGGTGCGGGGCCTCCTGGGCGGGGACGAGGAGACGGCGGGGATCTTCACCTCGGGCGGCACGGAGAGCATCTTCCAGGGCATCACGGCAATGCGGGAGTGGGCACGCAAGGAGCGGCCCGAGGTGCGGCAGCCGGAGATCGTCGCGCCCCATTCGGCGCACCCGGCGTTGAACAAGGCGGCGCACCTCCTGGGGATGGAAGTACGGCGCGTCGCGGTTGGCGAAGACTTCCGCGCGGACCCGGCTGCGATGGCGGCCGCGATCGGGCCGGACACGGTCGGGATGTACGCCTCGGCGCCGAGCTACTCGCTCGGGATGGTCGACCCGGTCCCGGAGCTGGGAGCCATCGCGTCGGAGCGCGGGCTCTGGCTGCACGTGGACGCGTGCGTGGGCGGGATCCTGGCGCCGTTCGTGCGGGAGGTGGGCTACGAGGTACCGCCGTTCGACTTCAGCGTGCCGGGGGTGACGTCGATCTCGGCCGACCTGCACAAGTCGGGGTACGCAGCCAAACCTGCGTCGACGGTGAGCTTCCGGACGCGGGCCCACCGGGAGTTCGCGCGGTACACGTTCGACGATTGGCCGAGCGGCATCTACTCTTCGCTGACGTTCACGGGGACGCGGCCGGGCGGGGCGATCGCGGCGGCGTGGGCGGCGCTGAACTTCCTCGGGCGGGAGGGCTACCGGGAGATCGCGGCCGCGAGCATGCGGGCGAAGGCGCGGATCATTGCTGGTCTTTCGGCGATCGAAGGCGTGCGAGTCCACGGGGCGCCTCCGCTGTATGCGTTCGCCTACGGGGCTGAAGGTGTGGACATGGGGGCGGTAGCCTCGCTGATGGTCGCGCGCGGATGGTATTGCGGGCGGACGACGCACCCGGACGGGATCCACGTGATGGCGACGCCGGTGCACGAACAGAGCGCGGACGAGTACGTAGCCGCCGTCGCGGAGTGTGTCGCCGAGGTGCGGCGGGGGGCGGCGGGCCCCGTAGCGACGGCCTCGTACACGTAGCAGCGGGCGCTCCCCGGGCCACGGCCATTGTGAAGGTGCGGGGAATTCGCCTAGGATGCGCCACTACGCGCGGAGGTGCTGGATGATCAAGGAGTTTCGGGACTTCGTTCTGCGGGGAAATGTGATCGACCTGGCGGTGGCCGTGGTCATCGGGGCAGCGTTCGGCGCGGTGGTGACCTCTGCCGTGGAGAACCTCTTTACGCCGCTGATCGCTGCGATTGTGGGGGAGCCGGACTTCAGCGCCCTGGACTTCACGATCAACGACTCGCGCTTCACCTATGGGCTGTTCATCAACGCTGTTATCAGCTTCCTGGCGATTGCGGCGGTGATCTTCTTCGTGGTGGTGAAGCCGCTGAACGCGCTGAATGAGCGCCGCAAGCGGGGCCAGGTTGCCGCCGACGTGCCCACACCGGAAGACATCGCCCTGCTTCGGGAGATCCGGGACCTGCTGAAACAGCGGTAAGCGTCACAAATCGGGTATTGTGCGCGGCCATGGCTGACGTTTTCGCACCCGGGGCGCTGGAAGGCGTTCGCATTGCCGAGTTCGCGGGGGCACTGGCCATCCCGTTTGCCGGGCTGCTGCTGGCCGACATGGGCGCGGATGTCGTCAAGGTGGAGCCCCCGGCTGGCGACGGCATCCGGTACACGATGGAGCCAGTTCTCCCGGGCGAAAGCAAGGGTTTCACGCTGGTGAACCGCGGGAAGCGATCCATTTGCCTCGATGTAACGCGGCCGGATGCGCGGCCGGTGGTCGAGGCGCTCGTGCGCTGGGCCGATGTGGCGATGGTTTCGATGAAGCCGGCCGACCTCCCCCGCTACGGGCTGACTTATGAGGACTTCGCGGCCATCAACCCCCGGATCGTCTACCTCGAACACGTGCCGCTCGGGATGCGGGGGCCGTTCGGGGGCGACCCGGGGTACGACGTGGTGGTGCAGGCGATGTCGGGCACGTCGGTGCTCACGGCGCGGGAGCGGGACGGCGTACCGATGAACATCCGGCCGGCGTTCAACGACATGGGGACGGGAGCGTTTTCGGCCCTGGGCGTGGTGGCGGCACTGCGGCACCGCGACCTGACCGGGAAAGGGCAGCGCGTGGAGACTTCGCTGCTTTCCACAGCGATGGCGCTGGGACATCAGCTGCTGAGCTGGTTCGGGGCGACGGACGCGCAGAAGGACGAGCCCTACCGCGAGGAGATGGCCCGGGCGCGGGAGCGGGGGGCTGCGTTCGAAGAGCAGCGGGCGATCTGGGAGCGACACTACGTGCGCGGGGGCTACGCGAACATCTACTTCCGGCACTACCGCACGCGGGACAGCTTCGTGAGTGTGGGCTGCCTGAGCCCCCAGTTGAACGCGCGGTTCCGGGCCGTCACCGGGGTGCATGACCCCAGGACCGAGGCGGACTTCGACATGGGCACTCCCGAGGCATACGACCGGCTGACGCAACTGGTTCGCAAGGTCGAGGATCTTTTCCTGACGAAGACGACCGCAGAATGGATCGAGTCGCTGCGGGCGGGCGGCGTGCCATGCGGTCCGCTCAACTTCCCGCCGGACGTGTTCCACGACCCGCAGCTGGTGGAGAACGGCTACGTCGTGGACGTCGAGCATCCGCTGCTGGGGACGTACAAGACGTTCGGGCCACCGTTGCGGATGGACGCGACCCCGACGCGAATCCGGGCGTCGGCGCCACAGCTGGATGAGCACACCGACGAGGTGCTGGCGGAGCTGGGGTTTGGAGCTGGGGAACGGGCGGCATTGCGTGGCCGGGGCGTGGTGGGAACGACCTGACGGAGAGGCCGGAGAAGGCCCAGGGCGGGCGGGTTTGTCGGAGCGCGGGCGCGGGTATGCTGTAGGCCACCACGGATCCGGAGTTGCGCTTGGCCGATAGGACGACCGAAGCGAGCGGGCGGGCGGCGGGCTGGACCCGTGGCTTCGTGCGCGTGAAGGAGCTGCTCTGGCGGTGGGAGACGGCCGCGCTCCTGGCGGTTCTGGTGATCGGCGCGGGCTTGCGGTTCCACGGGCTGGGATGGGACCAGCCGCCGGAATCTGACCGGCCGTTGCAGATGCACCCGGACGAGCGGTTCCTCTCGCTGGTATCGAACCGCATCGACTGGCCGGACGGTATCGGAGGGTACTTCGATACGGGGAACAGCCCGCTCAATCCGTACAACGATGGCGAGACCAATTCTTATGTCTATGGGACGTTCCCGCTCTTCCTGGTGAAAGCGGTCGCGACGTTCGCGGGAGATGACCCCTCGGGGCCGGACAATTCTTATGACTACACGGTGGTGTGGGGCCGGCGGGTTACGGCGCTGTTCGACACTGCAACCATCCTGCTGGTGTTCGCGGTGGGCTGGCGGCTGTTCGGGAGCCGCGCCGGGTTGCTCGCCGCGCTGTTCTATGCCCTGGCGGTGTTGCCGACGCAGCTGGCGCATTTCTGGACGGCCGACCCCTACCTGACATTCTTCGCCACGCTCACCCTGCTGCTCAGCGTCCTCTGGGTGCGCAGCAGCGGGGCGGCTTCCTGGTTGCTGGCGGTGGGGTTCGGGACGGCGATCGGGCTGGCGGTGGCCTGCAAGGTGAACGGCGCAATTTTCGCGGCGCTTCCAGTGGCGGCGTTCACCCTGCGGGTTGGGCTGCGCGATTTCCCCCGGCTGGGGCTGCGGTGGAGGGGCATGCCAGATCGTGGCCAGGATGCGCCGCCGTGGACCTGGGCAAACGACTTCTCGATGCTCTGCCTGGCCGGGGCGGTTTCGCTGGTGGTGTTCCGGATCGCACAGCCCTATGCATTCGAAGGCCCGAACTTCTGGGACATGGCGTTAAACCAGCGCTGGTGGGACGACATCCAGCGCGAGCGCGACTTCCAGCGGGGAAACGCGGATTACCCGCCGTTCGTGCAATTCGCGGGGACAACGCCGTTCCTCACACCGCTGAAGAACATGGTGCTGTGGGGCCTGGGGCCCGCGCTCGGTGTGGCTTCGTGGGCGGCGATGGCAGTCGCCGGGGCGCTCATTTTCCGGCGGAGGGAGATGGCGTTCGCCCTTCCTTTCATCGCTGGCGTGCTGGTGTTCGGGTTCTGGGGTCCGCGCTTTGTGGCGTTCATGCGCTATTTCCAGCCCATGTACCCGGTGCTGGCGGTTTTCGCGGGCTGGGGGGTGGTCGCGCTGTGGGGCTGGTCGCGGACAGGCGGGTTGCCCGCGCGAACGCCATTCCGCCGGATAGTTTCACGATTCACGCCCGGGACGCGAGGAGCGAAGGCGACGGCCGGCGTGGCGATCGCCGCGGTTGTCGCGGCAACGGCGTGGTGGGCGCTGGCCTTCCAGTCGGTCTACAGCCAGGAGCATCCGCGGATCGCCGCCACGCGCTGGGTGTACGAGAACATCCCGGCGGGGGCGGCCATCACCAGCGAGATCTGGGACGACCCGGTGCCGTGGCACTTCCCGGAGCGTCCGCGCGAGTACCGCGTCGTGGAAACGGAGCCATACGAGCCGGATTCGCCCCAGAAGGTGTACAAGCTGGTGTACGGCGACCCGGCGAACCCGAACCGGGGGGGCCTGGACAGGGCGGATTATGTCGCTATCACTTCGAACCGCATCCGCGAGTCGGTGAAGAAGCTGGAGCGCGAGTACCCGGCGACCATCAGGTACTACGAGCTTCTCGATTCCGGAGCGCTGGGATTCGAGCGCGTGGCGACGTTCCAGGTGCACCCAACGTTCCTGGGCATCTCGATCGACGACTCGAGCGCCGAGGAGTCGTTCACGGTGTACGACCACCCGGAGGTGCGGATCTACCGCAAAACGGATGCCTGGGACCCGGCTCGGGCGCTGGCGCTGCTCTACGAGGCGCACCCGGAACGGGCAGTGAACCTGCTGCCGCGGCAGGGAAGGACGAACGGGCTGCAGTTCACGCCGGAGCAGGCCGAGATCCAGCAATCCGGCGGGACGTTCACGGAAGTCTTTGACGCGGACGGGTGGGCGAGTTCGCTGCCGTGGCTCTGGTGGCTGGTGTGGCTGGAAGTGGCGGCGTTCGCGACGGTGCCATGGGTGACCTGGCTGTTCAAGGCGCTGCCAGGACGGGGGTATGGCCTGAGCAAGTTCCTGGGGCTGACCTCGGTGGCGCTTCCGACCTGGCTGCTGGTGGCCTGGGGGGCCGCACATTTCTCCGGCGGTTTGGTGTGGAGCGTTTTCGGGGCATCGTTGGTGCTGGGGGGCCTCGGCGCGGTGCTGCGTCGGCGGCAGTTGACTTCCGACCTTCGGGGACACTGGCAGTCGTGGCTGGCGGTGGAGGCAGTCTTCCTGTGCGCGTTCTTCAGCTTCCTGCTTCTCCGGGCATACAACCCCGACCTCTGGCATCACCCGCAGGGTGGCGAGAAGCCGATGGAGATCGCTTACCTGACGGCAGTGACGCGCTCGACCATCATGCCGCCGTACGACCCGTGGTTCGGCGGCGGGAGCATGAACTACTACTACATGGGGTGGTTCTTCCTGGCGGTGCCGATCCGGGCACTGCGGATCATGCCCGAGGTGGCATTCAACCTGGGTGTACCGACCTATGCGGCGTTGGCGGCGAGCGTGGCCTTTACCGTGGTGCACTGGCTGGTGGGGCTCGCCTCCCAGGCAAGAAGCACGGCGCAGCGCGTGCCGGTCCGGCCCGCCCTGCTGGCCGGGGCATTCGGGGCGGTGCTGTTGCTGGGGATAGGGAACCTGGACGGCGCGCACCAGTGGATCGAGCGCCTGCAGGCGGTGAACCAGTGGAGCGTTGCGGAGGGCGTTCCGGTGGTTGGCGGGGCGGTGGGCATCGCCGGCGGGTTCTGGCAGTGGGTCTTCGAAGGAGCTTCGCTGCCGCCGTTCGACTGGTGGCGAAGCTCGCGGGTGCATTTCGGGTCGTTCGATATCACCGAATTCCCGTACTGGTCGATGCTCTTCGCAGACCTGCACCCGCACCTGATGGGGTTGCCGTTCTTCGGGGCCACCGTCGCGCTGGTGGTGGCCTACGCGGCGACGGTCCGCCAGAGACTGCGCCTGCGAGGCTGGCTGCTGGCGGGCCTTCTCGGTTGCGCGGTGGGGCTGGTGCGGACGGTGCACACGTGGGATTTCCCGACGGCGGTGCTGATGGCAACGGCGGGGATACCGCTGGGACAGGTGCTGCGCGATGGGCGCTGGCAGGAACGCTGGTGGGATGCGGTAGGGCACCTGGCGCTGGCGGGGCTGGTGGCGGCGATCGCGTTTTCCCCCTACACGGCGCACTTCGAAACGTTCGACCCGGGGGTTACGAGGGCGCCGGAGACCACGAAGGCGCACCAGTTCTTCGTGCACTTCGGCGTGTTCATCGGGTTTGCGGTGGCGTTCCTGGCCGTCCGCTACAGGGAGGAGCTGGCCGAGCGGCGGTTCGTCCACGGGCGAAACCCGTTCCTGGCGGTGGTCAACGGCCGGCTCGAACTGGTGTCGCTGGCGGTGTTCCTGAGCGGGATTGCGGCGTTCACGTGGGCGTTCGGGCTAACGACCATCGCGCTGGGCACGGTGGTGGTCGCATTCCTGGTGAACCTGTTCTGGCTCGAACTTCGGCGCGCGGACAAGGACGTGGCACGCACGCTCGCGACAGCGCTCTTCGCGCTCGGGTTTGCCGTGGCCGCCGGCGTGGACGTGGTCACCCTGAAGGGTGACATCGAGCGAATGAACACGGTGTTCAAGTTCAGCCTGCAGGCGTGGCAGCTGCTGGCGCTCGGCAGCGCCTTCGCCGCCTGGTATGCGGGGAGGCAGGCGAAGGCGGTGCTGGAGGCAGCGCAGAACGGCGCGCTGAGGGCACGCGATTGGCGGGTGATGAGCGCCCTGGGGGGCGGGGCCATCCTGGTGACGCTCGTGTTTGGGGCGAGCCTCTTCGTGGTGTCGGGCACACGCGCGCGGCAGGAGGCACGCTTCAGGGAGACCGGGCCGACGCTCAACGGCTTTGCCTTCTTCCCGTACGCCGTCTTCGTGGAGCCGAAAGCGGAACAGGATCCCGGGGACGATGTCGCGTTGCGGCTGGAGGACGACCTGCCACTCATCGAGTGGTTGCGCGCAAACGTGGAGGGCTCGCCGGTAATCGCGGAGGCTGTCGGGCCGCTCTACCGGTGGACCGGGAGGATCAGCCAGTACACGGGACTGCCGGCTGTGATTGGCTGGGACTGGCACCAAGTCCAGCAGCGGATGGACTACGCGGGGCTGGTGCAGCAACGGCGTACCGAGACCGAGCTGTTCTACACCACGGGGTCGACGCAGCTCGCGGTCGACTATCTCCGCAAGTACAACGTGCGGTACGTGGTGGTCGGCGGAGAGGAGCGGGTGCATGGCACGCCGGAGGGGCTGGCGAAGTTCGGGCAGATGACGGCCCTGACCGAGGTATTTCGCAGCGGCGAAGACCGGATCTACGCGGTGGACCAGTCGCAGCTGGTGGCGAGCTACCAGCGTTCGGGGGCACCGGGAGATCCTGCGGCGCCGTAGCCGTGCCCGGCCGGCGCATGGGTGCGACACTACCGATCCATGGCACGCCTGCGACCCAAGCCCAACAGCACACCCGATGACGTGGCCTTCGGCATCAATCCGTGCGCGATGGCGCTCGAAACGGGGTACGCGAAATCGCTGCTTTACTTCCGGGAGACACGCAACGAGCGCGTGCTCGAACTGGTGGAGCGGGCGCGCGTGGCAGGACTGCGGACGGAAGCGGTCGATGGATACCGGCTGGACGAGCTGACCGCGAACGGCGTTCACCAGGGCGTGCTTGTGCGCCTGCGGGATATCCAGCCAGTGGACCTGCGGGCGGTCGCACGGGAGGCGGGGACATCGTCGCTGATCCTGCTGCTCGACCGGGTGACGGACCCGCAGAACCTGGGCGCCATCCTCCGCACGGGGGTTGCTGTGGGGGTGGACGCAGTGGTGCTGCCGTTGCGGCGAGGTGCGCTCCTGACGCCGGGGGTACACCGGGCGAGCGCCGGCATCAGCTTCATCGCACCGGTGGCGGCACCGCAGAACCTGGCGATGGCCGTCCGGACGCTCAAAGAGGCGAACTACTGGGTGGTGGCTGCCGATGCGGGCGAAGGGTCGCAATCGGCTACGGCGTTCGACTGGCCGGGCAGGACGGCGCTCGTGATGGGGAGCGAGGGGGAGGGGGTGGGCGACCTGCTGCTCCGTGAGAGCGACTTCCGCGTAGCGCTGCCGATGGACCCCCGGGTGGAATCGCTCAACGTGGGGGTTGCGACCGGGGCGCTGGCCTACCTGTGGCGGCGGCAATGGCCGGCACCGGGCGGGAGCTGACGGCTCACGCATGGCGGACGAGGAGGCACTCCCAGACCTGTTTTGGGTGTTCGTACCGGCGGATGGTGCGGTGTGCCAGGTGCTCGACCGAGAAGCCCGGCGGGACAACCGCGTGGACATCGTCCGCGGTGAAGAAGCGCCTGGTTTCGCTGTGGCTGATCAGCAGATGGGGCACCCGAAAAAAGCCGGGTTCGAGCTGTTCGCCCTGGCCGGCGCCGTGGTGGATGTCGTCACTGGCGTTCACCCGGAAGAGGAAGCACCCGCCGGGCACAACGAGGGCGCCGATGGAGCGAAAGGCGGCCAGCGTGGCGCTCCACGGGAGATAGTGGAGGGAGAGGCTGGCGATGACGACGCCGAAGGTGGCGGGCCGGAAGGGGAGCGACTGGAGATCGGCGAGGAGGAAGGCAGCGGGCGGATTCCATGGCGCCCCGGCGGGCCGGAGGCGGTCACAGGCGACCACCTGGAAGCCCGAGTCCGCGAGCATTGCCGCGTCGGCGCCGTAACCGCAGCCGGCATCGAGCAGACGCCCGCCGGCCTGGCGAAGCCGCGGAAGGAAGGCTTCGAGCCACGTGTCCTGGAGTGGGCGAGTCACGGGAGCATCATGCGCCGCCGGGCGCAGGGACGTGAAGCCCGGCAGGGGCAGCCGGCTGGCGTGAAGCAGGTCACACGCGGCCCCCGAATCTCGGCCTTTCGGAGGATGCGACCCGGGTGCGGGCGTGCCCAACTGGAACCAGCTCCAACTGCATGAGCTGTCCATGGAGGGACGAACGTTGTTGCGCAATTCGTGGAGCCGGGTGATGGCCGGTGTATCGCTGGGGGTACTGGTGGCGTTCGGGATGCTGTTCGCCGCCGCGTGTGGGGATGACGACGAGGCGGCGAGCACGGCGACGCCTACACGCCCCACGACCGAGACGCCCGGCGGGACGCCGACGGGCTCGCCGGGAACACCGCCGCCAGCACCGGGAACGCTAACCCCAACGCCCGAGGCGGGGAGCCGCGAGGGCTTCATGCAAATGTTGCACACGTTCGACCGGGAGATGTCGGGTGGCGCGCTGGACCCGATCATCGCGCGGCTCCGATGGGAGGAGTACACGTGCAAGGCTTCGGACATCGAGCCGGGCCTCGGCCAGCCGGAATGCAAGACCGCGGGCGAAGTCATCAAGGCGATCCTGGTGGGCAACTGGCGGTCCGAGGGCGGCCTGCGGAAGGTCGAGTCGGTGGTTGCCCGCATCCAGGAACTGCAGGCAGCGATCGAAGCCGGCAAGACTGACCGGTGGGGCGCCGGAGCACCGACGGTCTACGCGTTCGACGGCGAGGAACACAAGGCCGTGGTGACCGCGATCACGAAGTGCATGCCGCAGTTCCAGTGCCCGGATGGAACGATGCGCATCTCGCTGGTGCTTTCGTTCGAGTTTGCGGAGGGACGCTGGGGCATGACGAAGGTGTTGTACGCGCTGGCTCTGGCCGAGGAGTTCCTCGAGCCGAGCGGCGAGGCGAGGCAGATCCAGATGCCGAACTGGGAACGCTTCGAGTAGCCGGGATTCTACGCCTCGCGCAACAAGGGGCCCATTTTCGGTTGCAGGCGCCATAACCGACTTCCCCGGGCGGCGGGGGCCGGTACCATGCGCGCATGGGCGCGACGCCGATCCCCTCGCTGAGATTCGAGAAGGAAGCGTGGAACGCCGGGGCAACGTGGGTTGCTGGCGTTGACGAAGTGGGTGTCGGGCCGCTGGCGGGGCCGGTAACAGCCGGGGTGGTTGCGCTTCCGGCGGGCCGGCGGTTCCGATGGTATGGACAGGTGCGGGATTCCAAGGTGTTGCCCGAGCGAACGCGAGACGAGCTGGCTGCGAAGATCCGGGAATCGGTGCCGTATGCGATCGGGTGGGCCTCGGTTGAGGAGATCGACCGGATTGGCATCCTGCCGGCGCGACGGCTGTGCATGCTGCGAGCGTTCGAGGCGCTCGGGGTGAAGCCGGACGCGGTGATCAGCGATGCGCTCGACCTGCCGTTGCCGAACGTGCGGCCGGTGATCGATGGGGATGCGCTGAGCGTGGCGGTGGCGGCTGCCTCGATTGTCGCGAAGGTGGCGCGCGACGCTGTGATGAACGACCTGTGTGCCAGGTACCCGGGGTATGGGCTATGCAAGAACAAGGGCTACCCCACGCCGGAACACAAGCGGTTGTTGCAGGAGCGAGGCCCGAGCCCGGTCCACCGGCGAAGCTACGCGCCGGTGGCGCAGTTTTCGTTCAAGTGGTGAACGACCGCCAAAAGCTCGGAGGGTTTGGCGAACGGGTCGCCGCTCACCGGCTGGAGTCGCTTGGCATGACGATCATCGGCCGGAACGTGCGAGTGGGACGGGCGGAACTGGACCTGGTGGCGCGAGACGGGCAGGAGACGGTTGTGGTGGAGGTGCGGACGCGCCGCGGGGCTGCGGGCCTGGCGGCGGAGTCGCTCACTCCCGCCAAGCTTCGCCGGCTGTGGCATGCGGCGGTGCAATACGCCGCGGACCACTCCCTCGACATCGAGCGGATCCGGATTGATGTGGTCGCGGTGGAACTCGATTCACACGGCGCGACGCGCAACGTCGAGCACTTCCGCGGGGTGGACATCCCGGCAGAAGGGGACGACTCGGCCTACCCCGCGATCTTGGATTCGTAGACGGACGCCATGCCCTCGAGGACGACATCGGCGAGGACGAGGATGTTTTCGATCGCCTCAACGGCATCCTCCGTCGAAAGCCCGGCCTCGGTCGCAATTTGCGAGGCTGTCTCCTCGAGCGAACGGCGGAGGGAGTTGAAGGTGGCGACCGCAGCGGTCAAGCCAACATGCTCGCCAACGAGGGTACGGCCATACTCGCGGCCGATGGTGCGGGCATCCTCCGTGAAGCGGTCCGGCTTGGAATCGGAGGTGATGTAGCGGGCGAAGAGGTCGACGAGCTGGCGGCCAAGGAGCCGAAGCCGATCGCGGGCGTCATCGCTGAGTCCATCGAACGAGGAGAACCCGTGGCCGTGCCGCCCCCTGGGGTTGAGTCGGCGCTTGACGCGTGCGGTTGCGAGGTCGCTGATGCGGTCAGTATCGCGCGCGGCGCTGGCCGCGTGGGTGTTGGCGACGATGTGGCGGAGGTCCTCTTCGAGGATGCGCCGATGGCCGCCGCTGGTGCGGTACGAACGAATTTCGCCAGCATCGGCCCAGCGGCGGATGGTGGATTCGCTGACACCCAGAAGCTCGCTGGCGGCGCCGAGGGTCAACCACACCGGGCGGGAGGGTGAATCACCGGGCACGTTTCAAACCTCGCCAAAGTTGACCAATCATTCCGCCCGGGGACGCGGGCTGTCAAACGATCAGTGCGGTGGCGGGATCTCGGCGGCGCGGCGGACAACCCGTTCGCCGAACCTGTCACGAAGCCGGGCGACGGTCTCCTGGAGGCGGTCACCCTCGAGCGTCTCGCCAAGCCGGAGCTGGCGGGCACGCTCCTGGAGGTTGGAAACGCCGATCCCGATCAGGCGTACGGGGCGGCGGTCGTTCTCCGCCCAGGCGCGGTTGAAGAGCGCTACCGCGGCAGCGAAGAGGTCATCAGCGAGTTCGACGGCTACGCCGGTGGTAGCGGAGCGGGAGATCGTCTCGAAGGGCGGGAAGCGAAGCTTGAGCGTCACCGTACGGCCGGCCTTGCCCTGGCGTGCCAGGTCGGCCGCGACACGTTCAGACTGGCCGCGGAGGACGGCGCGGAGGCGGTTGCCGTCGGGTTCGTCGGTATCGAAGGTCGTTTCACGCGAGATCGACTTCGCCTCGCCGCGACCGGCGAGCACGGGGGCATCGAAAATGCCGAGGGCGCGGGCCCGGAGCTCGGCGCCATGGGCCCCGAACCTGGCGATCAGGGCGGAATCGGGCGTGCGGGCGAGGTCGTCGATGGTGTGAACACCAAGGGCGGAAAGGATCTCCGCCGTCTTGCGGCCGACCATGGGGAGGTCGCGGATAGGACGGGGCGCCAGGAAGGCCGCTTCCGTGCCCGCGGGAACGATGACCAGGCCATCGGGCTTGCCAGCGTCGCTGGCAACCTTGGAGACGAGTTTGTTGATGGAGACGCCGATGGATGCGGTGATCCCGATCTCATCGCGGATGCGCTTTCGGATGGCGGCGGCGATGTCTGCCGGGGAGCCGAAGAGGGCCTCGCTGCCGGAGACGTCCAGGTAGGCCTCGTCGGCGCCCGCGGGCTCAACTACGGGTGTGTACTCGCGGAGGATCGCGTGGAAGGCCCTGGAGGCAGAGGAGTAGTAGGCGAAGTCGGTCTCGAGGAAGACGGCATGGGGACAGAGGCGGCGAGCATGGGCGACGGGCATGGCGGAGCGGACGCCGTAGCGCCGGGCTTCGTAACTGGCGGTGCTGACCACGCCGCGGTTGCCGAGGGCGCCGGCGACGACAACGGGCTGGCCGCGCAGATCCGGGCGGCGGAGGAGTTCCATCGAAACGAAGAACGCATCGAGGTCGACATGGAGAACGGTGGCGCGCCGTTCGCTCATATGTTCGCATTCTAGCAAGGGCTGCAAGGGGGCGGCGACAGTCGCGAGGGCGGAGAGGCGCTGGTATCGTTGGGTATGTGGACGCACTGCGCATCGACACCCGGCCCGACTTGAACAAGCCCATCGCCATCTGCGCGTTCGCGGGATGGAACGATGCCGCCTCGGCGGCGACGAACGCGGCGCGGTTCGTGGTGCGGCGGTTGGGTGCGCGCCGCTTCGCATCGCTGGACCCGGAACCGTTCTACGACTTCCGGGAGACCCGGCCATCGGTCCGGATCACCGCGCGGGGCGAACGCGAGTTGATGTGGCCCGCAAATGACTTCTTCTATGCCCGCAACCCCACGGGTCCGCACGATGTGGTGGTGTTTGTTGGGACGGAGCCGGGGCTGCGCTGGAAGACCTATTCGAGCGCCCAGGCATCGCTCTTCAAGGAGCTTGGCGTGGACCTGGTGGTGTCGCTGGGTGCGTTGCTGGCCGACGTGCCACACAGCCGGCCTGTGCGGGTGACGGGGAGTGCGATGGACCCGGCGGTGAACGCCCGGCTGAACCTGCAGCCATCGCGGTACGAGGGGCCAACGGGGATCGTGGGCGTGCTGCACGACTCGCTGCGGCAAACGGAACTGGCGGGGGCGAGCCTGTGGGCAAACGTGCCCCACTACATCACCACATCGCAGAATCCCCCGGCGACGGCGGCGCTGCTCCGGCGGATGCAGGGAATACTGGGGCTGGAGTTCGACCTATCGGAGCTGGAATCGGCGGGTGAGCGCTTCATGCTCGAAGTGAACACGGCGCTCTCTGCGAACCCGGAGGTATCGGACTATGTCCGCCGGCTGGAAGCGGCATACGACGAGGCTGCATCGGGAGGCGAGCCGGAGAGCCAGCTCCCGCAGGGGGAGGAGCTGGTGCTGGATGTCGAGGAGTTCCTGCGGAGCCAGCGCGAGGACCAGTAAGAGCGGGCCGCCCGGCTAGATGAAGAAGCCGAGCCCGAGCTGACCCTTCGTCCCGTTGATCTCGCCCAGGTGCATGAACCCGTGGGTCATGACGACCTGGCGGAGGACTTTCCAGCGGGGCATCTCGCCCAGGGGCCGAATCATCTGGATCTCGTCGAGCGTGGCCAACGGCACGTTTTTCAGGAAGTCGATGGTGGAAACGCTCACCTTCTCGCCGTATTCGCGCAGGTCGGCGAGCTTGAACTTCATGGCGCGGGCGTCCTCCAGGCTCATGCCGGTACCCTGGTCGACCTTCGGGAGACCCATGCGCTCGGCGTAGCCGTCGCTCACCCAGACAGGGGGCTTCCGGTCCTGGAGGACAAAGTTCGTGATGTTGTCCTGGGTGCGAAGGACGTGCCAGGCGTTGAACCCGATGTTCACGGTCTTGCCGGGCGGGAGCCAGTTCACCTGGTCGTCGGTGAGGTCTTTGATGGCGGAGTCGAGCCATTCGTTCATCTGCTGGGTGCCATCAATAAGCAGGTCGCGGATATCCAAAGCGGGTCCCTCCGGGGATGACGGGCGAGTGGGCGGAAGTCTACGCGGTGAAGCGGGTTTTCTCAAACAACCTGCCCGGGGTTTTCGAGCGCGGCCGGGGTAAGGACGGGCTGGAGACCCCGGCGGACACGGTCGGCGTGGCGAACGAGTGCGTAGAGCGCAGCCATTGTGGGCGCTTCGACGGCGAGTTCGCGGGACCGGCGCACCGGGTTTCCCAGGATGGCCTCGACCTCGAGCGCGCGGCCGAGCACGAAATCGATAACCATGCTCGTCCGGTAATCGCCCATGGTCGCGGTGAGGGCGAACATGCGGGGCACGACTTCCGTTCCTTCGAGACGGGCGTCCGAGCTCCGGGCATGGAGGTCGGCGTTGCCGGCGGCGATGACCTCGCGCATCGCGCGCTCGGCTGTGGCCCGAAGCTCGGGGTCGGCGAGTATGGTCTGCGTGCCAATCCCACCGCCAGCCACGCTGAGGCCGTTGAACGGGACGTTCCAGCAGAGCTTCTCCCAGCGGGCGAATCGGAGGTTGGGGGCAACTGCGACTTCGATGGAACCGGATTCGAGGAGGTCGCGGAGCAGGGCGGTCTCGGCAGGGTCATCGAGGAAGTGGCCGATGGAGACGCGGCCGTAATCGAGGTGGTGAATGACGCCGGGCTCGCCGCGATTGATGCAGACGAACGCCATTCCGCCGAAGACACGCGCCGGGTCGAACCAGTCTGCGAAGCGCTCCTCGATGTCGAGTCCGTTCATGAGCGCGACGATGCGCGTCCGCGGGCCGACGCACGGTTCCACCAGGTACCGTGCCTGATCGATGGCTGTGGCTTTGAGCGAGCAGATCACCCAGTCGACAGGCCCGATATCCCCCGGTGTGGCGAACGCCGCGACGGCAGGGAGATGGAAATCTCCGTCCTTGCTGAAGACCTGGAGGCCGCGCTCGCGCACCGCAGCCAGGTCGGACCGCATGAGGAAGCGCACGTCGTGCCCATGCTGGGCCAGGCGGGCGCCGTAGTACCCGCCAACCGCGCCCGAGCCGATGATCGCGATGGTCGCCATGGGCGGAGGATAGCGAACCGGCGGGGCTAGTGGCAGAGTTGGTGGAGTGCTTCCCGGACCTCGGCGGCGCGCTCGATGCCTTCTTCGGGGGTGTCCTGGGTCGCAATGAGGTTCACGTGCCGGGCGCCGGCCTCAACATAGGGGACGATGAACTCGGCGACCTGGTGGGCCGTGCCGAAGGGCGTATAGCGCTCGAAGCGCTCGAACGGCACGCGGTACATGGACTCCATGCCAGCGGAGACCTGTGCGCGGGCCTCATCACGCGAGTCCGCCACGGTGGTCCAGAACTGCATGCCGAGCTCGATTGCGGCGGGGTCGCGGCCAGCCGCAGTGGCCGCAGCCGCGATCTTCTCGCCCGCCTCGTGGAAACGTTCGAGCGACTGCCAGATGCCGGTGTAGCCATCGCCGTAGCGTCCGGCGCGGCGGAGTGCGGCATCGCTGCGGCCGCCAACGAAGATGGGGATGGGCCGGAACGGTTTCGGGTAGACGGTGACATCCTCGATCTGGAAGTGGCGTCCCGTGAAGGTGACGTTGTCCTCGCTCCAGAGCCTCTTGAGGATCTGCAGGGCCTCGTTGGCGCGGGCGCCGCGGGTGGCGGGGTCGACGCCGCAGCTCCAGTA
>CAYUVT010000041.1:0-19156 GCA_964448165.1 uncultured Anaerolineaceae bacterium
GCAGTTCATCCAGGGGTTCATCGCCGATTCGTACATCGACATCATGACCGCCCGCCTGATGACCATTCACACGGCGGAGATGATCGACAGCGGCCAGGACCCGCGCACGATCATTTCGGCCCTGAAGGTGTATGTGCCGGCTGCCTTCGAGCGCGTGGTCGACCGGGCAATCCAGGTGCATGGCGCGATGGGCGTTTCCGGCGATACACCCCTCGCCGGGATGTACACCGGCGCGCGCACGCTCCGGCTTGCGGATGGACCGGACGAAGTGCACCGCATCCTCATCGCAAAGAACGTGCTCAAGAAGTACCACGACGGCGGCAGCTGGGACTTTGGCGTGTAGGCGGGACATGTCCGCCCATAGGCGGCCGGGCGCCGGGCTTTCCGTTAGCGGAGGGCCCGGCGTTTCGTTGCCGCCGCTACCAGCTCGTGGCTGCGGCGAATCCACTCGCACGTCATGTCGAACTCCGGCTCGCTCGTGATGATGCTCATCACCCAGTGATTGCGAGCCAGGTATGGGGCCGGGCGGACGAAGGGAAGTGTGAGCGCTTCCTCAGACTCGGCGGGCGTGAGTTTCAGCGATACGTGGGTCCCATCGTCGTGGTCGGAGACGAGGGCGAACATCTTCCCGTTGGGGGCCTTGTAGAGCGCCGTCTCCGGGCCGAATGAGTACTCCTCGCGCGTGCCTTCGAAGCCCATGGCAAATGCGCGCAGGCGGCCGGCAAAGCTCAATGGCACGTGCCGATTCTAGCGCGAACCGGCAGGGCGCCTGGGTGGCCGGGGGATGAAGCTGCTGGTGCGGGCGATGTAGTCCGCGTAGCCTACCCGCTTTGCAAGCGACTTTTCGAGCAGGGGCACCCCCGAAACGCGCGTGAGCAGGAACGTCATCACCACCGGGCTGAAGATGACCACGAGGTTCGCGGGCCGGGCGGCGGCGATGAGGAACAGCCCCCACCAGAGCACGGCATCGCCGAAGTAGTTGGGGTGACGGGTGTAGCGCCAGAGGCCGCGGTCCATCACTTTGCCGGCATTGGCGGGATCGGCCTTGAAGCGCGCGAGCTGGAAATCGCCAACCGCTTCGAAGCCCAGGCCGACGGCGAAGACAGTCGCACCAACGTAGTCAATCCAGGTCAGGCCTTCGGGCATGCCCGAGAGCTGGGCGACCTGGAGCGGCAGGGAGATCACGAACATCAGCACGCCCTGCAGGCCAAAGACCGTGACGAGGCTGATGATGGGGAAGCGCGGGCCCCAGTGGCGCCGCATCGCCTGGTAGCGGTAGTCCTCGCCCTTCCCACGGTTCCGGATGAACAGGTATCCCGAGAGCCTGAGACCCCAGGCCGAGGCCAGCAACGTGATAAGCCATTTGCGGGCTTCGTCTCCATCGCCCGTGAAGAACGCGACCCAGGCCACCAGGACGAAGCCCGCGCCCCAGATGATGTCGACGATGCTCGCGTCCTTGATCGCGACACTCACAACCCACGTCGCGACCATCAGGACAATGATGGCGCCGGCCGAAGAGAGCAAGACGAGCGGAAGTTCATCGGGCATGCGTTACCTCGGTCGGAGAGCTGGCGTCCTGGGCGGAAACCCACGCATCGAGCTTCTCCCACTGGTCGAAGAGCCATTCGGTGCGCTCATCGCGTGATGGGGGAACCTCGTTGGCCGGTACACGCCATATACGCACCCGGACCGTACGTCCGATCAGTCCGCCGCGGAGGATGTTGCCGTACCCGGTTGCGCCCTCAAGGCCCGCGTGGGCGAGAAAGACCACGTCGGTACCTCGTGCGGAATCGAGCAATGCCATCGAACCACCGAGGCGCGGGGGGAGGAGGTTCCGAAGGCGCCGCGCCCGCGCGAGCAGGCGTTCGTCACCCGAGGCTTCAATCCGCCTGACTACACGCTCGAGCCGCGCGGGCGAGAAGAGCGCGCCTTCGGGGAAGATAAGCACGCCATCACGGGGTCCGAGGTCATGGCCGAGGACCTGCACCCTGCGGATCTCGGCCTCGCTATCGCCCGTACCGGCGGCAACGAAGCAGTTTGGGAGCCGGTTGCCGACGATGTCGAGGCACGGATCGCGCAGGAGCGAGCGATTGATCACCCAGCGCAACCGCAGGCCGTGGGCTGCGGAGATGAGCGCTGCCGGGAGCAGATTGTCGATGGGGCTCACGTGCCGCGAAAACACCAGGACCGGGCCGGTGCGAACGAACTCGTCGCCTTCGATCTCGACGCGGAGCCCGAAGAGGCGCACTCCCGCGCGATAGAGGGTGCCCGCCCACCAGCACTGCAGCCGGAAATTCCGCTCGAGGTAGCGTTCGAGGTTCGATCCGCGAGTCAGCCAGATCCAGGCGCTCGCGGCGATTCCCGCGGCTTCACAGAACAGGTAGACGTGCGCCATTGCGACGGCCCGGACGGTTGCCAGCCGCCGCCTGCCCAGGACATCAAACGCAAGCGCCACCGGATAGACGAGCGGCGCCAGCGCGAATGCAAACAGGCCAGCAAGGAGGAATAGCGGCCCGGTCACCGCGCGGCGTCGGAAGGTGGTAAGCCGTGATTCCTGCCGCGGGAGGCTCCGCAGGGCCAGGGTTTCGGCAGCGAGCGATTGGTCGGTCATCAGGCGGTGATACTACTCCTGCAACCGGGCGGGCGATGCGAGTGATCCGCAGGGAGTTGCCCTGGAGGTACGGCTGGAAGCCGCTGGCCGATCACGCGGGCCGGGATAGCGGGGTTGCAGGTTGGGGCCGCGCGGAAATGCTGGCACCCTGGCAGGGCGGATGCTCGATGAACGTGACCGAGGCGCGGCACACGGCTCACAACTGCGGGTGGAGCCTGTGGAAGTCCGGTGCGGCGTTCCAGCTACCGGTCAGTTGTCGATGGGGACCAGGTAGCTGCAGACGGCGTCGCCGGCTACCCGGTGGCCGGTGCGCTCGATGCCCTCGACGCCGAAGGCAGCGCGGATGCAGCGTTCCTCGGCTTCGCAGACTCCCGGGTGCTGCGGCGCGACGCCCATCAGGGGGCAGTGGAGGAAGGCAACGCGGGCGTACCGGCCATCGATGGTGACGGCCGGGAAGTACCCGTTGTCCTCGAGCGCGGCGATCGTCGCCTTGAAGCGTGCCGCCGGGTCGACTCCTTCGACGCGCGCGAGCGTCTGGCGCATCTGCGACTGGGCCATGCGGGTGAGCACGCGTTCGCGGACCTCCGGGGCCTCGGCCTCGATGGCGCCCAGCAGCGCGTCCGCGATCTCTTCGTAGAACTGGGGGAAGAGGGTCTGCCCCGACGGGGTCAGGCTGAAGAGGTGGCGTGGCCGTCCCGGGCCGCGCCGCTCCAGGTCGAACGAGACGAGTCCCTGGTCGACGAGCGCCTGCATGTGCTGGCGGGTGGCGCCGATGGAGAGGAACGCCTCCGTGGCGAGGGTTTCGGTGGATGCCTGGCCGTGCCGCTTCAGGATGGTCATCAACACCCGGCGAGTGGGGTCGAGAAGGTCGAGACTACAGTGGCGTGCCATGAAGCGGAGCCTACCTGTTCATAACGTACTGCGCTTGTGACGAAAGTCACCAGTGCCCCCATTTACCGGATTAACTCGACAAATCGGTGCAAAACCATTCGCGAACTCGCGAGATTCAGCCTACGCTCACGCCATGACGGGAACCGTCCAGGAGCGCGCGCTGGAGATCGTGGCCCGCGAAGGGCTCGCCCTGGTGGGCATCGCGCCTGCCAGGGAGGTGACGGGCGTGCGGGAAGCCACCCTGGCCGCGCTCGACGCCGGTCGACTCGCAGGCATGGGCTGGATGGATCGCGAATGGATCGCCCGGGCGTCGGACCCGCAAGCGTTTCTCCCGGGAGCGCGGTCGCTCATTGTCGTGGCCCTGGCAAGCCACGCTCCCGGCCCGGAGCCACCCGCAGAAGGCCCGGCACGGGGCCGGGTCGCCCGTTATGCGCGCGGCCGCGACTACCACCGCGTCTTCGAACGCAAGCTGCGGCGGGCTGTGAAAGCGCTCCGGGAGGAGCTCGGGGAACGCGCGCGCGCCACCGTCGATTACGGGCCGCTGCTCGAACGGCCCCTGGCCGCGGCGGCGGGACTCGGCTGGATCGGGAAATCGACCATGCTGCTGGTGCCGGGCATCGGCCCCTGGGTACTCCTGGGCGTGATCGCCACCACCATCGACCTGGAACCCGGGCGCCCGCTCCGGAAGACCTGCGGCGCCTGTGTGCGCTGCATCGCGGCCTGCCCCACCGGGGCGATTTCGGCGGATGGCGGCAGCGTCGATGCGCGCCTCTGCATCAGTTACCACACCATCGAGAACCGCGGTGTCATCCCGCGTGAGCTGCGCGCGAAGTTCGGAGACTGGGTGTTCGGCTGCGACGACTGCCTGGACTCATGCCCCGTAGGCGCTCGCAACCTGGACTCCCACCCGGACTTTATCCCGCGCTCGCTCGATGATGCCCGGCCGGCCCTGCGCGAACTCCTGGCGCTCGATGAGGAACGGTTCGCGGCGCGCTTCCGCGGCCGGGCCACCATGCGGGCGAAGCGCGACGGGCTGGCGCGGAACGCATGCATCGCCCTGGGCAACGTGGGCAGCGCGGGCGATTTGCCAGACCTTGCTCTCGCGCTCGCGGATGCCTCCGCGCTGGTGCGCGGGCACGCCGCGTGGGCGGTCGGCGCTCTCGGCCGGCGCACCGGCGCGCCAGCCTGGCGGGAACTGCTTGAGGCGCGGCTCCGGGTAGAGGACGATCCGTGGGTGCGCGAGGAGATCGCGGCGGCCCTTGCGGCGTAGGGCAATGGAGGATCAGATGGCAGACCTGACGCTGTTGGAACGGCGGCGCATCGAGGCCGGCGTGCTGGTACCGATCATCCGGGCGATGCAGGCCGAATTCGGCGAAGCGCGAGTGAATGCCGTGGTCGCCAGCACTATTCGCGCCATCGCCCGCGCCCAGGGCGAAGCAGAGCGCGAGCGTACGCGGATCGAGTCGGTTGAGCATCTCGCCAGCCGCATGACCGGCGGGGTCCTCCGCGAAGGCTCGCTGATCGTGGATGTGGTGGAACAGGATGCGTCGCGATTCGGGTTCAACGTCACCCGCTG
The DNA here is from genome assembly GCA_964448165.1 of uncultured Anaerolineaceae bacterium. Lineage (GTDB taxonomy): Bacteria > Chloroflexota > Dehalococcoidia > Tepidiformales > Tepidiformaceae > Amarobacter. The sequence continues at coordinate 5,079 of CAYUVT010000041.1, forward strand.
CAAGTTCATGGAGATGTACGAGGAGATGGGCGCGGGCGACCTCGGGTTTCTGCTTTCCTGCAATCGCGATTTCGCGATGTTCGAAGGGCTGGCGCCGGGCCTCGAGTTCAGCCGGACGCAAACGCGGATGGAAGGCGCCCCGTTCTGCGACTTCCGCTATCGCGTGCGCGAGCCCGGCGGGTAACTCCGGCGGTGCCGGCCTGCTGACGCCGCAGGCGCGAGCCGGTACGCTTGCCCGCTGACGGAAATCGCCCGCAAGGGTGCGCAGGAGTTGGACATGGGAGAGATGGTGACATTCGCCTCGAATGGCGGCACTGCCAGCGGCTACCTGGCGAAGCCGGCCTCGGGCACTGGCAAGGGCGTGGTGGTCATCCAGGAGTGGTGGGGCCTCAACGGCAACATCAAGGGCATCGCCGACCGGTTTGCGGCGGAGGGCTTCGTGGCGCTCGCGCCCGACATGTACCACGGCAAGATCACCGAGGAGCCGGACGAGGCTGGCAAGCTCCTGATGGCGCTGAACATCGAGCAGGCCGAAAAAGACCTCCGTGGTGCGGTGACCTACCTCAAGAACCTGACCGGCGCGCCGGTGGGCACGGTCGGCTTTTGCATGGGCGGAGCACTCTCGCTCTTCGCCGCCTGCAACAGCAACGGCGATGTTGGGGCCTGCGTGGACTTCTACGGCGGCCACCCCATGGTGAAGTACAACTGGGAGGGGCTGACGGCTCCGGTGCTGGGCATCTGGGCAGAGCACGACGACTTCGTGAATCCCAACATCCCGACGTACAAGCGGGAACTCGAGGCGCGGGGTATCGAGCACGAGTTCATTACCTACCCGGGCACGTCGCATGCGTTCTTCAACGACGACCACCCGGAACCGCAGTACAACCCGGCGGCTGCCAGGGCAGCCTGGGAGAAAACGCTGGCGTTCTTCCGCAAGCACCTGTAGGCACGCGTTCGGCGAGGCCCGGGCTACCGGACGGCGGCAGCCGGGCCATGTTCGCCAATTTCCACGCGCGAGAGAGGGAACGGCATGGGAAGGCTGGATGGCAGGGTCGCGATCGTGACAGGTGGAGCATCCGGAATCGGGAAGGCCATCGTGGAGACGTTCGTCGCCGAAGGAGCGCGCGTCATCGTCGGCGACCTGGATAACGATGGCATCGGCGCGCTCATCGGCCGGCTCGGCCACAACCAGGTGGATGGCGCGCTGGTGGATGTCCGCGATGAGGCGGCAGTGCAACGGATGGTGGACCAGGCGTTCCGGCGGTTCGGCCGGCTCGATGCCGCGGTAAACAACGCCGGCGTGGGCGGGTTCTCTCCGATCCAGTCGTATGCGCTCGACGACTGGAATCGCGTGCTGGGGATTTCTCTGACGGGCACGTTCCTCTGCATCAAGCACCAGGCGGCCCGCCTCATCGCGCAGGGGCAAGGGGGGAGCATCATCAACATCGCGAGCCTGAACGCCATCCAGCCGACCGAAGGGTTCGCTGCCTACTGTTCGGCCAAGGCCGGCGTGGCCATGCTCACCAAAGTCGCGGCGCTCGAACTCGGCCGGCATCGGGTGCGGGTGAACGCTATTGGCCCCGGGCTCATCCATACGCCGGCAACCGCGGGAATGACCGCCCTGCCGGGGCTCGAAGATGCCTTCATCCACGAGGCCCCGCTGGGCCGCGCGGGCGAGCCCGAGGATGTCGCGAACCTTGCGCTGTACCTGGCTTCGGACGATTCGAGCCTGATGACGGGCCAGACGCTCTACATCGATGGCGGCGCGAGCCTGAAGAAGTACCCGGAGCTGTTCAGCTTCTTCGGCGTGGGATAGCCCCCCGGTCAGGGTTGCCGGCTCTGCCCCGGCGCTTCGCCATCGTCCGGGGAACCAAACACCTTCTTCATGAGGTCGACCCACTGGCGGTGGGCGACCTCCCAGGGAAAGTCGGGGTCGTCGGTGTGCGGCGGGTCGTAACGGACCTCGCCGAAGAGGCGAATATCCGGCATCGCCTCCTTCGCCAGGCGGCGGGCCTCTTCGCTGATCTGCACCGTGTCGCGCGCGCCGGGAAGCGCCAACGGCAGGGGCGCGCCCGCGCCATCGAGCCGTGTGGACGGCAGATACGCGGCGACCGCCGTTGCCCCTGAGACGGGGACAGTGCTCATGGCGCGAACTCCCGAACCCATGCCGCAAGCCTCCCTTACGCAGCACGGGGTTTCACCTAGGGTTTCGCGCGTAAGGGGTGGCCCGAACGGCCCCAACTGCGTGGCCGGGGGGTGAATCGCCGGTGGCTGCTACACGTACTCGAGCAGCTGCATACCGAGGCCGCCAAGCTCCGAGGCCGGGATGCTCGACCGCCGGGTGCCGGGGATGACGCCTGGCTCGGGGTCCGGGACGGTGAACCCCCGTTCCCGGGCGAGCTGCACCGCCTCGTCGAGCGAGCCCTCGACCTCCCACGCCGCCATCGAAGCGAGCGCGGCCGGGCGCCCGGCCATACGGCTGCCGGGGCCGTCTGGCCCCAAAAGCTCGAAGATCGCGTCGCCCACCTGGAGCTGCCGGATGATCATCCCGGGCGCCCGGATTTCGCCGGCGACGGTGACGCCGAGGGTATCACGCCAGAAGGCGGTGGCAGCCTCGATATCCGGGGCGACCGCAGCAAGGTGGTCGAGCCGCTTCAGGGGAAAGGTGTGGGCAAAGCGGCCCGCCGCCAGGGAGCGTTCGTAGCGTGCCTCCCAGGTCTCGGGGTAGGCGAGGAGCGTCAGCGCGAACGGGAGGGCACCCCGGGTATCGACGACGGCGGATTCCGCCAGCTTGCGGCCATCAGCGGCGCGCACCTCGCGGTGGTCGACCGTCATCCCCAGCGCGTCAAGCCGCGCAACAGCGTCCGCCAGGTCATGCGAGCCGAAGGCCACCGACGAAAGGGCGCCCCCCGCATCGGCCGCCGGGAGATAGTGCGCCCGGGACCCTTCGGCAACCACGGAGCGGCCGGTGATCTCCAGGAGCTCGATGTAGGCATAGTTGGCGGCGCTCGATCCGATGAAGGTGGCGCGGTTCGCCGTACCCATCCCGGCGTGTTCGGTGCGTGGCGTGAGCACGAGGCCGAGGCGTTCGTAGGCGCCTGCGGCGACGGCCAGGACGGGGACGGGGACAATGAGGTGGTCGATTCGGTCGAGCATCGGAGGATTGTACCGCCCGAGCGCGACCACAAGGGCTTGCCGTAGACTCGCTGCGCACCCGAAGGAGGAGCGCGAGGTATGAGGACAGGGGAAACGATGCTCGCATCGAACGGTGCGCAGCTGTTCGCGCAGTGGTGGCTGCCCGGCGAAGACCCGCGTGCCATCGTGGCGATCGTCCACGGCTACGCGGAACATAGCGGCCGCTACGCGCAGACGGCCACGGACCTGGTGGGCCGGGGTTACGGCATCGAGGCCGTGGACCTGCGGGGACACGGCCGCTCGTCGGGTGAGCGCGTTCACGTGAACAGTTATGACGAGTACCTGGATGACGTGGATGCGTTCCTCGCGCGGGTCCGGGCGGTCCACCCGGGGAAGAAGCTGTTCTTGCTCGGGCACAGCATGGGCGGGGGCGTGGTCACCTCGTACGTGATCGACCGCAAGCCCGCGCTCGACGGGGTGATCCTGAGCGGAGCCGCGATGCTCGCGCGGCGGGAGGACCCCCCGGCCGGCACGCCGCCGCAGCCGGCCAGGACGGGTCCGCTCCCGGCTGAGACCATCTCACGGGACCCGGCGGTGGTGGCCGCCTACGAGAACGACCCGCTGGTCTACCGGGGGGCGCCACCGGCCCGGACCGGGGCTGCCTGGGCCGCCGCCTACCAGCGCGTGCAGGAGGGCATGGCCAGCATCTCCTGTCCGCTGCTGATCCTGCACGGGACCGCCGACCAGCTGGTTCCCTACCGGGGCAGCGTGCAGCTCCACGAGACCGCCTGCTCGACGGACAAGACTCTGAGACTGTACGAAGGGCTGTATCACGAAGTCTTGAACGAACCGGAGCGCGACCTGGTGGTGGGCGACATCGTGGATTGGCTGGACGCACGGAGCTGAGGACCCCAATGAAGACATCGTTCTACGAAGCTGACGCCTTTACCGGGAGCAAGGGCGAACACTACTGCACGATCGATTCGGACTATCGCTGGGAGAAGGGCGACGAGGTGTGGATCGAAGCCAATGGGAAACGGGTGAAGCTGCGCATCACCTGGGTCAACGTGACCGTGAAGGATGGTGTGGTCACCCGGGAGCTGCTGGGCCTCAAGCTCTAACAGTACGGATCATTCGTCGGCAGCATCATCGCCGGAAAGGCCGAGCTGGGCCTTCTTCGCCGGGATCTCCTTCGCGACCTCGCGCAGGGTATCGAGCACCTTGTTGTTGACGGCATCGCGCGCGGCGCGGATGGCGCTGAAGACGGCGCGCGCGTTGGAGCGCCCATGGCCGATGACCACGATGCCATCGACGCCGACGAGCTGGGCGCCGCCGTATTCCGCGTAGTCCAGGCGGCGTTTCACCTTGCGGAGTTCGGACATCAGGATGAGGCCAGCCGCCTTGTTCCAGGGAGTGAGTTCCACCGCTTTCCGGAGCTCGGTGAAGAGCATTTCGGCCATGCCTTCGGCGGTCTTGAGCACAACGTTGCCGGTAAACCCGTCCATCACGGCCACATCGCAGATGCCGCGCGTGAGGTCTTTGCCCTCGACGTTGCCGATGAAGTTCAGGCGGCTCGCGCGGAGCGCGTGGTTCACCTCGATGGTCAGCTGGTTGCCTTTGCTGTCCTCCTCGCCGATGGAGAGCAGCCCGACCTTCGGGCTGGCTACGCCAAACATGCGCTCCATGTAGGCGGCACCCATGTAGGCGAACTGGACCAGGTGGATAGGCCGGCAGTCGGCGTTGGCGCCGACATCGAGGAGCATGGTGAGGCGTCCCTCGCCGGAGGGGAAGATCGTGGCGAGTGCCGGCCGGCCGATTCCCTTGATGCGCCCGAGCGTCAGCAGCGCCGCGGCCATGGCTGCGCCGGTGTTCCCCGCCGTGACAAATGCGTCCGCCTTGCCCTCCTTCACCATGCGCAGGCCGACGTTGATCGAGCTGTTCGGTTTGGCCTTCACCGCGTCGGTGGGGTGCTCGTCCATTTCGATGATTTCCGGGGCCTCAACGATGCGCAGGCCCTTCACCTCGGCTGTGCCCTGCATCTCATGGCGGATCGCCGCTGTCCGGCCGACCAGGGTCAACTCGACGCCCAGCCCGCCGACAGCCATGAGCGCGCCAGCCACGATTTCGCCGGGGGCGTTATCGCCTCCCATCGCGTCGACCACGATCCGAGCTGTCATCCGTTCTTCCTCCGCGCGATGGCGATCATCCGCTCGCTGTCGTTCGTCAGCGGGCCAAGGTCATAGTCCCCGTACATGTCCACGAGCGCCAGCCCGGCCATGTCGAGCAGGTACTCGAGTTCGAAGCGGTAGACGTACCGCAAATGGTGGTGGCTCACCTGGCGCCGGACGGCGCCATCGTCGCCGAGCGTTTCGTAGGTGACGCGAAGGTCTCGCGTCTGTGCCGCGAGGTCGTCCTCGTGCATGTGCCAGCAATCGAAGCGGACGCCCGAGGCCGTCTCGCCTGTGAAGGTGAGCATGGGCTGGCCATTGGTGGAAGGGTCCAGCCAGAGCGCCGGGCCGGGGACGTCGATGGCCAGCAGCCCGTTGAAGGTGAGCGCCCCGGCGATCTTGCGGAGCATCGCAAGCTGGGCCTCGCCATCCTCGCAGTAGAGAAAAACGTCGAGCGGCAGGAGGACGAAGCCGTAGTGGTCCTGCTCAATCGCCAGTTCGGCAAACTCGCCTTCGATAAGCGTGACGTCGATCGCCTCCCCCTCAGCGCGGGCACGGGCGAGCTGGAGCATGGCTGGCGAGGGATCGATACCGGTAACGGCATGCCCGTTCAGGGCGAGTTCGAGCGATATCCGGCCCGTCCCGCAGCCAACTTCGAGCACCGGCCGGTCGGTCCGCCCCGCAAACGAGAGCCAGAGGCCGATGTCATCGGCGAAGGACGAATGGATGGCGTCGTAGAAGTCGGCGTCGACAGCGTACGGGTCCGGCACGGTGCGATTGTCGATTGCCGATCGGTGAGTGTCGATCCAGCACAGCCTGGCTGCTGCAGCGTTTGCGGGGGGCCGGGTGTTGGCAAGGGCTCCGCCCGCCGAAGCTCAAGGCATGAAGCACCTGGTGTTCGGGTTGGTGATGGTGCTGGTGTACTTCGTCTTTCCCGGCTGTGTGGGGATGGGCTAACTGTCCTTCCGCTCGCCGGCGAGCAGGCGTGAAAGGACCAGGTAGTCCCTGTCGCTATGGGTGACGTGGGAGGGGACCATCGACTCGGCGAGCGCATTGCAGGTCGACTTGGTGAGCGCGAGCGACATCGCATCTTTTTCAAGCAACTTGCGGGCCAGGTCCCGCGCCCGGGGCAGCAGTTCGGCATCGGGCACCCGGTGGTTGAGGAAGCCCCAGCGCAGCGCGTCCTCACTCGAGAACCGGTCGCAGGTCATCACCAGTTCCCTGGTGCGGGCGGGACCGAGTTCGCGCATCAGGCGCGGGAGCGCGTTCCAGGTGAGCGGGATCTCGAGGTCGACCTCGGGAATCGAAAACCACGCCGACTCGGCCGCGATGCGGATATCGAGGCAGGCCAGGAATACGACCGCGCCGCCGATGGCGAGGCCGTTCACCGCGCCGATGGTGACCTGGTCGAGCCCTTCGAGGGCCGCGCAGGTGCGGTTCCCGGCACTCGATCGGATGCGCTCCCGGAGGGGCGAGCGTTCGCTGCCAGCCGCCAGGGGGGAGCGGTTGGGGCCGGATGCGCTCCCGCCGAGGTCGGCGCCGGCGGAGAACGCGCGCCCGGCGCCAGTGAGGATGACGACACGCGATTCCGCATCGTCCGCGAGCTCCCGGCAGACTTGCTGGAGTTCGGCGTGCATGCGGAAGTTGATGGCGTTCAGTTTTTCCGGGCGGTTGAGGGTGATGGTCACCAGGCCCGGGAGCCCGGTATCACGTTCGACGGTGATGGTTTCCACGATGGCCTCCCCGCGAGTCAGAACGGGCGCACGTCGCGCGCGTAATCGCGGCCGCCGCGCACCGTCACGCGCATGATGGCGCCAGCACGCGCATCGTCCTCGATGAGCTCGATGATGCCGGCGGCGACGTCGCCAGGCTGGAGGATCCCACCGACCATGCGGGCGACCTCCTCGACGCGCTCATCGCCCTCACGGCGCACCAGGGGCGTATCGGTGAAGGTTGGGCAGATCGCGTTGACGCGGATGCCATCCTCTTCGGCCAGGTAGGCGAGCGAACGGGTGAAGTTGACGACTCCGGCCTTGGTGGCCGCGGAAACCGGGGCGTTCGGCATCGGCAGCAGTCCCCCCATCGAAGCGGTATTCACGATCACCCCGCCACGTCCCGCGCGACGCAGCTCGCGAACGGCGATGCGGGTGGCATCGATGACGGCGACAAGGTTGATATCGACGACCCGCGTCCAGGCCCCGGTTTCGTCGGCGAAGAGATCCTCCCCGGCGATGCCCGCATTGTTGCAGGCGATATCGAAGCTGCCGAAATGGTCGGCGGCGGCGGCGAACGCCCCGGCGAGGTCTTCCGTGCGGGTGACATCGCACTTCCGGAAGATGGCGATCCCCCCTGCGGCCCCGGCAAGGTCGACCGTTTCGCGGCCACCCGCCTCATCGATATCGGCGACGATGACGCGCGCACCGCGCCGCACGAGTTCGATCACGGCTGCCCGGCCGATGCCGGATCCGCCTCCACTCACAACAGCGGACTTGCCTGCGATTTCCATCTCGCCTCCCCGTAGTGGCCCGCCGTTACGGCAAGCGCGACGGCGCCTACGATACCAGAGGCCCGCGGAAGCCAGCCCGGGTACGACCACGCAGGAATACCGCCATGCCGATCTTCGCCGTTGGGGATAAGGTCCCACGGATTCATCCGAGCGCGTTCATCGCCCCGACGGCGACGATCGTGGGCGACGTGACCATCCACGAGGATGCCTCGGTGTGGTACGGGGCGGTGGTGCGGGGCGATACCAGCTACGCGGTCATCCATCGTGGCGCGAATGTGCAGGATGGCGCGGTGGTCCACGGGCGGGCAGGGTTGCCAGCCATCATCGAGGCGGAAGCATCGGTCGCGCACAATTGCGTGGTGCACGGCGCGGTCATCGGTTCGAGGGCGCTGATTGGCAACGGCGCGCTGGTGCTTGATGGTGCGAAGGTGGGCGCCGGGTCGCTCATCGCGGCTGGCTCGGTGGTGCTGCCCGATACGGAAATCCCGCCCGGGGTATTGGCGGCGGGGACGCCGGCAACGGTGAAGCGGCCCATCGCGGGCAGTGCATCGGAGGAGTGGATAACGGGGAATCCCGGGCGCTACGCCGCCCTTGCAGCGCTCCACCGCCAAGGCATGCGCGAGCTCGAGCGGCGGGAGGTCGCTCCGCCGTGACGGCTCAGCTGCCGCGGACGGGCCAGCGCTCCTAGGCAGGCACCGGTACGTCGAGGCTGTGCTTCCGGAGCTCCGCCATCACCTTCGCACCCACGATTTCGTCGGGTTCGACCACCGGCAGGCGTGGAGCACCAATCGCGAAGCCGAGCTGGCGGAGGACGTAGCGGATGGTGCTCGGGCTCCCGTTGAGGAAGCAGGCATCGGTGACGCGGCAGAGGCGCCGGTGGATGGCCGCCGCTTCCGGGAGGCGGCCGGCGAGGATGTGATCGAGCATCTGCCGCTGCTGGCTGGCCACGATGTGTGAGGTCACGCTGATCGCGCCCCAGGCGCCCATGCACCAGAGGTGGAAGTTGTCGTTGTCGTTTCCGCTCCAGATCTTGAAGCCTGGCGCTGCTTCCATGATGGCGGCGGAGTGTGCCAGGTCGCCGTTTGCTTCCTTGTCGCCAACGATGTTTGGGATCTCCGCGCAACGGAGGACGGTCTCGACGGTCATGTTGACGCCGGTCCGGCCGGGCACGTTGTAGACGATGACGGGGAGCGTGGTGCTTTCGGCGATGGCGCGGAAGTGCTGGTAGATGCCCTCCTGCGGAGGCTTGAGGTAGTAGGGGACGACGGCCAGGATGCCATCGGCGCCGGCCTTTTCGGCGAGGTGGCTCAAGTGGATAGAGTGGCGCGTATCGTTGGTGCCCGCGCCAGCGATGACGGTCCTTTCGCCCAGCTCCTGCTTCACCTCGTCCCAGAGCCGGTACTTCTCGTCGTCGGTCAGGAGCGGGCTTTCGCCCGTAGTGCCCACAACCACCACGCCATCATTGCCCGCGCGCACCAGGTGGGTGGCGAGCCGCCGGGCGTGGGCGTAGTCAACCTCGCCCTCGGGGGTGTAGGGCGTGACCATCGCGGTCAGCAGCCTTCCGAGTTCTGTCATGTTGGGACTCCGCGAAGAGGTGAGCCGTCATTGTAACCCCACCAGCGCGAGGCCATCAGCAGGGCGGCATGCCAGGGCCCCGGGAAGCATCCCGGGGCCCTGGATGAGACGCGCCTGAGGTGATGCCTACTGGGCGTTGAACGGGACCGCCCCACCGGCTCCGAAGCCCTGGCCCGGGAAGCCGCGCATGCCGCCTCGCATTCCACCGCGGTGCCCACCATCGAAGTGCCGGGGGCCTTCGTTCACCATGGTGGTGATGCGTTCGACAAGGTTCGCCTTCATCTGGTCGGCGCGCTCCTGGGTCAGCTTGCCATCGGCGACGGCCTGGTCGATCCGCTGGTTAGCCTCGGCCACGAGGGCATCGATGACGGCCTGGGTCTTATCGCCGGCGATCTCGGCGATGGTGCTGCCTTCCCTGAGCCGGGTCTGCAGGGTCGCCTCGTCGGTCCCGAGGACTGCAGCCACGGTCGCGAGCACGTTCTGGCCGATGCCGCCGAACCCATGCTTCAGGCCCTTGCCCAGGTCAGCGGTGGGGGCGGCCAGGAACTCGTCGAGCTTCGCGGGTGCATCGGCCAGGATGGCATCAGCCTGCTCCTGGGTCAGCTTTCCGTTCTCGACTGCCCGGGCCAGGCGCTCCTGGAGTGCGGCGAGCGCATCGGCCTTCGCCTCGGCAGCGCTCTTATCGCCGTACTGATCGATGGTCTGGGCGTTGGTCAGGCCGGCCGCCGCGGCCTGCTGGATCTCCTCCCGGGTGATGCCGAGGTTCCTCAGCATGATGCCGCCGCCGATGCGGGCGCCCGGCCCGAGGCAATTGTCGCCGGGCGCCGGAGGAGTGGTCTGGGTCGAAGGAGTGGTGGTGTCGCCGCTGCCCTCCTGTGCCATGGCCACGCTGCCGACACCGATAACGCCGACGGCGATGACACTGGCCAGGCCGACAGAGGCCAGGCGGCTATCGCGGAATGAGAGCTTCATGGATGGGACTCCTGGGTGTAGTAGCGCCCCGGGGCGCTCCCTGCAGGCCGGCGGGCGGCCCGCTCACCATGGATATGGACTGAGCCCGCGGCCAGGTGACGGGTGCGGGTTCAGCGGGCTTTACGCGTGCCGTTCTACCCAGCGGCCGCGAAACAGGAGGAGATCGCCAGAGCGCACCGACACCCTTGCCGGGCTCACCGCCACCTCGTTGTGGATGCCGCGCGGCCCGAAAGTGAGCGTGAAGTCCGTCAGGTCCCAGCGCATGCCCGCGGTCGAAACCCCTTCGCAGGTGCCGATCGCGACGAGCGACACAAGCGTTCCGGCCGGGGCATCGAATGTCGCCTCGCCATCAACGAGCGAGATCTCGAACAGCTCGTCGTGCACGCGGATGTCAGCCTTTCCGCGAAACGTCACCAGTACGGAAAGGTTGGCGAGGGCGTGGTCGGCGCGGCCGCCTCCCGCTGCCGCGATGTCGATCTCGGTGGCGCCGCGTTCGAGGGCAAAGGCCACGGCCTTCTGAAGGTCGGTGGTGTCGAGTTCGGGCACACGAAACAGCCGTTCCGGTGGAAAGACCAGCCCGGGGCGGCTCGAGACCGAGTCGAGGTCGCCAACAATCGCGTCCGGGGTGATACCGGCATCGAGGGCGTTCAGCGCGCCCCCATCGGCGGCAACCACGAGATCCGCGCTGGAGGCCAGCCGCTGGAGGAGGTCGCCGGTGGGCGGCTCGCCATTCGCCACAACCAGGGCGCGCATGCCCACAGTTAAACCTGAGCGGGTGCTCCGCGCGAGGGCACAGGCCAGCCGGAAGTACTTGCCGGCAGAACGGTTGGTGCGCCATTGTTTCATTACATACTTATACGGAGTAAGCGAAGATGACCCGCATCCCTGATTCCCACCGCGACCTGCTCACAGGCGTGAGCTTCGCGCACCTGGCGACACTCATGAAGGACGGTTCGCCCCAGGTGACACCCGTGTGGATTGACGTTGAAGGCGACATCATCGTGTTCAACTCGGCCGAGGGGCGGGTAAAGACGAAGAACCTGGACCGCGATGGCCGCGTGGCGCTCTCCATCCAGGACCCGCAAAACCCGTACCGCTACATGCAGATCCGGGGTCGCGTGATTGAGCGCACCCACGAGGGCGCCGATGCCCACATCGACAAGATGGCCAAGAAGTACCTGGGGCAGGAGAGCTACCCGTGGCGCGGCCCCTCGGAGCAGCGCGTGATCTTCCGGATCGAGCCCACCTCCGTGCAGGCGTACGGGTAGGCCGCGTCCATCCCGCGCCCGGCGCCGGGAGTTCCGGCGCCGGGCGTGCATTCGCCCCGAGCGCGCCCCGGCGATAGGATTCCCCTCCATGCGAGTCCTGCTCCTTGGCGCGAACGGCCAGCTCGGCTCCGACATCGCGCGCCTCTGGCGCGATGACGACCTGACGCTCGTCACCGCCACCCGATTGGCCGCGGACGTCACCGATAGCGAGGCGGTGGAAGCGCTCGTCGAGACGGCCCGGCCCAACGTCGTCATCAACACGACGGCTTTCCACAACCTGCCTGTCTGCGAACAGGACCCTGAAACGTGCTTCCGCGTGAACGTGCTGGGCGGCTGGAACGTCGCTCGCGCGGCCGCGCGCCACGGGGCCGCAGTCGTCCAGTTCAGCACCGATTACGTGTTCGATGGGACGAAGGGCGCGCCTTACCTGGAGGATGATGCCCGCCGCTCGGTGAACGTTTACGGGGCAGCCAAGATTGCCACCGAGGATGTGGTGCGCCAGGCGAACCCGGAACACCTGCTCGTGCGCGTGTCGGGCCTCTATGGGCTGGCGGGGTCGGCCGGAAAGGGCGGCAATTTCGTCGAAACCATGCTCCGGCTCGCACGCGAAGGGAACCCCATCAACGTGGTTGCCGACCAGGTGACCGCGCCAACGAATACGGCCGAAATCGCCGAGGCGCTGTTGCCGCTGGTCCGCGAAGGCGTTCGCGGCACGGTGCACCTGGCCGCGGGCGAGGGCTGTTCGTGGCACACATTCGCGACGGCGATCTTCGCCATCGCGGGCCTCGAGCCTGAGGTCCACGCGGTTACGACAGAACAGCTTGGCGGCCCGGTGAAGCGCCCGCTGTACAGCGTGCTCGGCTCGACTCGCACGCCCGCCCTCCGGCACTGGCGGGCCGGGCTCGAACGCTACCTGCGCGAGAAGCACGGATATCTATCGTGAAGCCCGATTCCCCCGTACCATCCGCGAGACCCCGTTAGCACGGGCGCGGAGGTTCCAGGCATGCGGATTCTCGTCACCGGCGGCGCCGGCTACATCGGCAGCGTGCTCGTCCCAAAACTGCTGGCGCGTGGCCACCAGGTGCGGGTCGTCGACCGGATGTTCTGGGGACTCCCGCACTACGCCGATGAGCCCGGCGTAGAACTCGTGAACGCCGATGTCCGCCGGATGCCGGAGGGCGTCCTCGAAGGGGTGGATGCCGTCGACCACCTGGCCGGCTTTTCGAATGACCCCACCGCCGAGTACAGCCCCGAGGCCAACTGGCAGATGAACGCCGTGGCCACCGAGACCATTGCGGCGCTCTGCAAGAACTCAGGCGTCAGGCGCCTCGTCTTCGGCAGCTCCTGCTCGCTGTACGACGGCGCAGAGGAGGATGGCCTGCTCGACGAGGAAGCAGCGCTCGCTCCGCGCGGGGCGTACGCAACGTCGAAGCGCTACTCCGAGGAGGCGCTCCTCAGGCACGCTGGCGACGACTTCGAGCCGGTTGTGCTCCGCCAGGCGACGGTCTTCGGTGCGAGCCCGCGCATGCGCTTCGACCTCGTGGTGAACGCGTTCGTGAAGGACGCCCTCGTCCGCCAGCGGCTCATCCTCCACGGAGGGGGGCGGATGTGGCGCCCCCTGGTGAGCGTGAGCGACCTGGCCGATGCCCATGTGGCCTGCCTGGAGGCCCCGTCGGAACTGGTGGCCGGCGAAACCTTCAATGTCGTCGGCCACAACTACCAGGTGCGCGAACTGGCTGAGGTGGTGGCGAACGCCCTGGTGAAGCTCGGCAAGCCCGTCGCGCTGGAGGACGGCCCGCTCCCGAAGATCGTGCGGAACTACCGCTGCAGTGGGGAGAAGCTCCGCACACGCCTCGACCTGGAGCTTTCGACCACAGCCGCGACCGCCGTCGCCGAGCTGGTGGACATCTACGGCAAGGTGCCCGTGGAGCAGCTCGGCCACCCGAAGTACTACAACATCGCGTGGATGGAGCTGTTGGAACAGGTGCGCCCCGCATACCAGGCGATGCAGAACATTTTCGAACCGATCGAGGACTAGCCCGTGGACATCCACGTTTCGAAGACGAAGCTCGATGGCGTACTGCTCATCGATACGGACTTCTTCCGCGATGAGCGCGGCTTCTTCATCGAGGTGTACCACCACGACCGGTTCAAGGAGCACGGCCTCCCCACGAACTTCGTGCAGGACAACCACTCGCGCTCGGCGAAGAAGGTGCTGCGGGGTTTCCATTACCAGGACACCACGGCGCCGATGGGCAAGCTCGTCCGCTGCACAGCCGGCGCCATCCTGGATGTAGCGGTCGACCTGCGCGTGGGCTCGCCCACGTTCGGCCAGTGGGTGGCGGTGGAGCTCAGCGCCGACAACATGCGCCAGATCTGGGTGCCCCCGGATTTCGGCCATGCCTTCGCGACGCTCTCGGAGTTCGCCGAGGTGCAGTACAAGTGCACCGGCAT
>CAYUVT010000042.1:0-18547 GCA_964448165.1 uncultured Anaerolineaceae bacterium
GGCTCGGAGAAGAGCTGGCACCAGATATGTTCGCCGGAGATGATCTTTGGAAGGTATTCCGCCTTCTGCTCTTCGGTGCCGTAGACCATGATGGTCGGGCCGGCCCAACCGTGGCCGATGCCACCGGGGCGCGGAGCGCGGCGCCAGGCGAACTCCTCGCTGAGGATGAACTGCTCTTTCACGCTCAATCCGCCGCCGCCGTGCTCTTTGGGCCAGGCCGGCGCACCCCAGCCGCGCTGGTTGAGCTTCGCCGTCCAGCCGCGCATGAATTCCATGAAGCCCGGGACTGCGCGCCCCGCGCCGTTGAAGAGGCCCCATTCGCTCGGGCGGTTGCTGAACTCGGCGGGGAACTCGCCATCGAGGAATTGCCTCACTTCGGCGCGGAAGGCCGCCTCGCGTTCGTTATCTCGGAATTCCATGGAGCGCTCCGGGTGGGTAGGTGGGCCGATTGTGAATTGCCGGCGGGCGGTTGTCGATCGGGGGACGGCCCTCGAAGGGAGGGCATCGCGAATGGTGAACCATTGGCCCACGATTAGCCTGCACAAACCGGCGCAGTAATGTGCCGTACTAAGCACCTATTGAGGGACTCAATACGCTGCAAACCATCGGCGATACGTACGGAACTTTTACCCTCGGTGCGGTACAGCAACAGGAGGGCGAACAACTCGCACTCATCTCCGACTGGATTTGCTGAATGATCTTCCTCGAGATTTCGACTTTGGCCGGGCTCCCGGCCCATGCCCTCCTCGTCCATGCGGCGGTCGTGCTGGTACCGCTCGCGGCCATCGCCATGGCGGTGACGTGCTGGAAGGCGTCGTGGCGCAAGGCGTACAGCCTGCCGGTGGCCCTGCTCGCGATCGGCGGGGCGGTGGCTGCCTTCCTGGCGAAGCAAAGCGGTGAGCCGCTCCAGGACGCGGTGAAGCGCGCGGCGCAGAGCGAGGGCGTGCGGGCCCGCTTCGGCGACCACCCGGAGCAGGGCGATGCCGCGTTTGCGTTCGCGGCCTTGCTGGCGTTCGCCGCGGTGGCGGTGTGGGCGGTCGACCGCTGGGGGAAACGCTTCAATTTGCCGGCGTGGGCGCCTCCAGCGACATATGCCATAGCGCTGGTCCCCGCCGGTATCGCCCTCGTCACCATGATCATCGCCGGCCATTCCGGGGCCCAGCTCGTCTGGAAGGACGTGGGGTCGTTTGCGGCCGGGCGATAGCCCGGGGCTGATGGCTACCGTGTAGCCACATCCGGCTCCCGGGAGGGATCGCCGGATTCCCGGCCGCCCGGGCTCCCCGGGTCCCGTGCCAGTTGCTCCAGGAAGGCCGCCACCTCGGCCCGCAGCAGCGGGTTCCGGATGGCGCTGAGGTGGCCTTCCTCTGGCAGGGCCAGGAAGCGCGCGCCGGGAACGGCGGCGGCAAGGTCGTGCGCGGGGGCGAAAAACGGGTCGCGTGTGCCGGCCGCCACCAGCACGGGCACATGCACCTGGTGGAGCCGTGCCGGGTCGACCGGCTGGTTGCCGCGGAAGACCCCGCGGAACACGCGGTCGAGCGCGATGGGGTCGAACTGGGCGAAGTAGCCGCCAAGGAAGCGCGCGAGTTCGAGCGGGCCACGGCGCGGCGCGGTGCTCGCGGCGGGCTGCCGCTCGATGGAGAAACGGCCCCGGCCCCGCGGGAAGTAGCTGCCCATGCCGCCAATGATCGCCGCCTCGATGCGGCCTGGATGGGAGAGCAGGAGCTCGAGCGCGACCATGCCCCCCATCGAGTAGCCAAAGACGGGCGACCGCTCGAAGCCCTCCCGGTCCATCACGGCAAGCACATCTTCCGCCAGCGAACGGACGGTGTAAGCCGCTATGGAGTACGGCTTCTGGCTCAACCCGTGGCCGCGAAGGTCGGGCACCAGGAGCGTATGCCCGCGGGAGAGGAAGTCGACCCAGCCAGAGGACACCCAGTTCGTCCAGCCGCTCGAGGTGTAGCCATGGATGAGGACGAGCGGTGGACCGTGGCCCGCGACCCGGTAGTGGATGCGCAGCCCGCTGCGGCGCGTGTAGGGCATGGATCGAGTGTAGCGAACGGCCCGCGCAGGCCGGGAGGGCGGGTTGGCCCGCGGGCCGCCAGGCTGTAGGGTTGGGCCCGTGTCCACACGGCGGCCCATTGCCTGCGCCATCATCTCGCTGCCTCCCGGGGCCGAGGCGCGGCTGCGCGCATCGTGCGACCTCGTGCTGGTGCCGCCGGGAAGCAGCCGCGAGACGGTGATGGCCGCGCTGGCCGAGGCCGAGGGGTTGCTTTGCCCGGCGCCGTTCGCCATCGACGGCGCCCTTCTCGATGCGGCGCCGCGCCTCCGGGTGATCTCGAACTTCGGCGTGGGCTACAACAACGTCGACCTTGCCGAGCTCAAGCGCCGCGGGATCGTGGTGTGCAACACGCCCGGGGTGTTGAGCGAGGCGGTGGCCGACCTCACGTTCGGGCTCATCCTGGCGGCCTCGCGCCGGCTCCTGGAAAACGCCGCGTATGTGTCGGCGGGCGGCTGGTCGGCCCGGGAGCCGGCGCCGCCACTCGGGTTCGACCTCGCCGGCAAAACGCTCGGCCTGATCGGGTTGGGCCGCATCGGCCAGGCAGTGGCCCGGCGGGCCCAGGCCTTCGGGATGGCGGTCGTGTACCACGACGTGTTCACCGCGCCGCCCGCTGCCTGCGCGTACTGCTCCTACCGCCGGCTCGACGACCTGCTGCGCGAGGCCGACATCGTCTCGCTTCACGTGAACCTGACGCCAGAGACGCACCACCTGCTCGGCGCGCGGGAGCTCGGCCTGCTGAAGCCAACGGCGTGGCTGGTGAACACCTCGCGGGGACCCGTGGTGGACCAGGCGGCGCTGGTGGAGGCGCTCCGCGCGGGCGCCATCGCCGGGGCGGCCCTCGACGTGCTCGAGGACGAGCCGCCCGCCGTGGATGACCCCATACTGGGGCTGCCCAATGCGGTGCTCCTGCCCCACATCGGCTCGGCGACGGTGGAAACGCGGGCCGCGATGCTGGACCTGGCCGTACGGAACCTGGAGGCGGTCCTGCGCGGCGAGGAGCCGCCCGCCTGCGTGAACCGCGAGGTACTGCCGCGCGCGCTCGGGCGGCGATAGGCCCTGATCGACGACTTCAACTGACCTGGAGGCGACTGATGCGAACGAACACCATGAAAGAAAAATGGGCCCGGGGCGAGGTCACTTACGGTGGCTGGCTTTCCATACCGAGCTCGTTTTCGGCCGAGGTGATGGCCCACCAGGGGTTCGACTGGGTCTGCATCGACATGCAGCACGGCGTGGTGGATTACCAGGTTGCGGTGGCCATGCTCCAGGCGATCGGCGCGACGGAAACCATCCCGATCGTGCGGGTGCCGTGGAACGAGCCGGGCATCATCGGGAAAGTGCTGGATGCCGGGGCCATGGGCGTGATCATCCCGATGGTGAACAGCGTCGAGGAGGCCAGGGCGGCGGTCTCGGCCTGCCGGTATTACCCGGATGGCGCCCGGAGCTACGGGCCGACGCGGGCGGCGTACTACGCCGGCGCCGATTACTTCGCGAACGCAAACCGGGAAATCGCCTGCATCCCGATGATCGAAACGAAGCAGGCCGTGGAACGCCTGGATGACATCCTGGCGGTACCCGGCATCGACGCGGTCTACGTTGGCCCGGCCGACCTGAGCATCACCCTCGGGCTTCCTCCTGGCATGAACAACGGCGGGGCGTTCGAGGAGGCCCGGGTGCTCATCGCGAAGAAGTGCGCGGCACGCGGCGTGACCGCCGGCATCCACGCCAACGCCGGGCTGGCGGCGAAGCATGCGGAGGCAGGCTACCGGATGATCACCATCAGCGGCGATGCGCCGGCCCTGGCCGCGGGCGCCGCCGCCGACCTCCGTTCGGTCCGCGAGACGGCCGGGCAAGGCAAGGCCATCTACGGGTAGGGTACGCACCAACCGCATCGAGGGTTGAGCCGGGGCAGGCCATGCAAGCCTGCGGGAGACGACGTGGCGAAGGTGACGGAGCCGGTCGTGGAACCGCGGTGATCGGGCGGCCGCCTGGCGTTAGCGCTCCCGGGTGCCCTCGGCCTCAAGCGCCCGCCGGTAGTAGAGATCGGCGCGCCATTCCGCAAGCTGCAGCAAGAGGATCGAGAGGAAGCCGGAACCGGCCATGAAGGGGATGGAGACGATCCGGAACTCCTCGACGTTGCGGTCCGTGCAGGAGATGACGCCTGAGCAAATCTGGACCTGGTCGGGGAAGAGCTGGAGCTGGTAGTGGTAGATGGAGAGCGGGAGGCCGATGGCGGCGAGGGTGACGATGTACTTCGGTTCGATCCGGCTGCGGGTGACGAGCGCAACGATGAGGAGGACGGCGATGGGGTACATCATGATGCGCTGGAACCAGCAGAATTCGCAGGGGATGAACTCGACGATTTCGGAGTAGTAGAGCGAGCCGAGCGTTGCCGTGAGGGCCACGGCAAGCATGAGTTTCTGCGCGTGCTGGTCGAAGATGGCGCGGACACGCTCGCCCGAGGGGAGTTCGGCCACCATGATGCCGATGAGGACCGCGAAGACGACGGCGATCGAGGCCGCCGCCAGAATCGGCGAGACGTACTGTTCGGACTCCATCAGCTCCACCCTACCACAGGGGTCGCTGCAGGCACGAGAAAGGCCGGGATAATTCGGCCAACGGTCAGCAAACCGAACCGGTACTCCATGCAACTACTTTCTTCGATCGCGCCCACGCCGGCAGTACCCAATCGGCCCGGATCCGGCGGGCCGTGGGCCCTGGTCGCGTGTCAGCGGGGGGCCGGCAGTTCGAGCCCGAGCGACCGGGCGAGTTCGCGCAGCTGGTCGATGGTCTCCTGATCGAGGGGGATGCCGAGGCGGGTCCGTTCCTCGCGGGCCCGCGCCTCGGGGTCGCCCGGGACCTGGACGCGTTCGACGCCCGGGGCCGGCCGGAGCGCGCGGAGGTGGTCGACCATGCGCTTCATGTCGGCCTTGAACTCCGCCACGTCGCGGAAGGCATCAATGCGCCAGGCGGCGAACCACCAGCCCTGCTCGTGGCGGGGCGTGAACAGGGCCGAGCCCATCCCGGGGAGGATGCCGGTGAGGATATCGACCATGAGGCCGAGCCCGTAGCCCTTGTGTGAGCTGGTTTCGAGGTAGCTGCCCAGGGGGAGCAAGGCGCCGCCCTTGCGCAGGATCTCCGGGTCTCCCGAATCGGTGCCGTCTTCGTTCACCGCCCAGCCGGCGGGGATCGGCTTGCCCTGGCGCTGGGCGATCTCGAGCTTGCCGCCTGCGACCGCGGTTGTGGCGATATCGAGCAGGAACGGGTGGCTCCCTTCCACCGGCGCGGCCATGGCGATGGGGTTGGTGCCATAGGCGCGGTCCAGGCTGCCGGCGGCGACCGCGAGCGGCGGGACGTTGCACATGGCCATGCCGATCATGTCGCGCTCGGCAGCCATGCGGGCGTAGTAGCCCGCCGCGCCGAAGTGGCGGCCGTTGCGGACGGCGACCATGCCGATCCCGGACGATTCGGCCCTGGTGATGGCGGCGAGCATCGCCCGCCGTGCGATGAGCACGCCGAGACCGCCGCCGGCATCCCAGGTGGCGGTGGCCGGGCTCTCGCGGAGCACCGTCACTTCGGGCGTGGGGTTCACGAGACCCCGTTCGAAGCCGGGGGCATAGCCCGGGTGCCAGGGAAGGTGGGCAATGCCGTGGGATTCGATGCCGGCCAGGTCGGCATCGATGAGCACTTCGGCCGCCTCGGCCGCGTCGGCGGGCGGCACGCCCAGCCGTTCGAAGACGGCGGCAGCGAAGGCGCGCAGCGCCCCGGCCTCGAAGCGCGGCCGGGTGTCGGGTCCGGATTCTGTTGCCATCGTGTCCCCTCCCCCGCGGGAATGCGCGAAGCATACCGGGTGCCCGGGCGGGCAAAAGACGTCACGCAGAGCGTATGTGGTGGTACGCTTGGAGCGTGAGAGTGCTGGCCATCGAGTCATCGTGCGACGAGACCGCCGCGGCGGTCATCGAGGATGGGCGCGTCGCCCGGTCGTCGGTCGTGGCGTCGCAGGTGGACCTGCACGCGAAGTACGGCGGGGTAGTGCCCGAGGTGGCGAGCCGCCACCACCTGCGAAAGATCGTGCCGGTCATCCAGGAGGCGTTGGAGGGCGCGGGCTGCACGCTCGACGACATCGATGCGGTGGCAGGAACACGCGGCCCTGGGCTCGCAGGGTCGCTGCTGGTCGGCTACAACGCCGCGAAGGCGATCGCGTTCGGGCGCGAGCTGCCGTTCATCGGCATCAACCACCTCGAAGGCCACATCTACGCGAACTGGCTCGTTGAAGGTCCCGAGCCGGAGTTCCCGGCGCTCTGCCTGGTGGTGAGCGGCGGGCATACCGACCTGGTGCTGATGCGTTCGCACGGGCAGTACGAGCGGCTGGGCGGCACGCGCGATGATGCGGCCGGCGAGGCGTTCGACAAGGTCGGGCGGCTGCTGGGGCTGCCGTTCCCGGGCGGGCCGCATGTCGCGCGGGCGGCGCTCGAAGGCGGGCCGAGCAAGCTCGAGCTGCCCCGGGCATGGATGCACGGGACGTTCGACTTCAGCTTCAGCGGGCTAAAGACGGCCGTGCTCCACGTGGTGCGCGAGGGCCACTACCCGGTGCCCGAGATCGCCTGGGAGTTCCAGGAGGCCGTCGTCGATGTCCTGGCCGGCAAGACCACTCGGCTCGCGCGAGAGATGGGCGCGAAAAACGTGCTCGTGGCCGGGGGCGTGGCGGCGAACACGCGCCTGCGCGAGGAGCTGCAGCGGCGCTGCCCGGTGCCGGTGCGCATCCCGCCCCCGAAGTTCTGCACCGACAACGCGGCCATGATCGGGGCGGTGGCCGGGTTCCGGCTGGAGCTGGGCGAGCGCAGCCCGCTGGACGAGGACATTTTCACCACGAACAACTGGGCGCGGGTGTAGGCGAGCCTCAGGCGGGCGCCGCGCTGACGCGAGCGATCGTCGAGAACGTGGCGACGTAGAGGTCGCCCTCGAAGCCGCAGGCCGGGAACACGGCACACTGGACGGGCGAGCCGATAGCCACGCGGGCTCGCTCGCTGCCGGTCTCGATATCGCGCACGACGACCTGCTCGGTGCCGCGCCTGTGGTCGTAGTCGTACGACACCAGTTCGCCTGTTTCGGGATAGAGCAGCATGTGCCCGGCCTGGTTCTGCTCGTGGCGCCAGAGCGGCTCGAGGGGAAGGCCCGGTTCGCCGTAGCGGAAGGCGGCGATCACGCCGTTTCCGGAATCGAAGCCGACAACCACCTTCCGGCGGGAGTCGACGCACGGAGGGTTGGCAACGATCCCATTCGGGAGGCCGCAAATCCCGGTGAGCTCGGCCCGGCGCTCGCCAGCGAGGGGCACCCGGACCAGGTGCAGCGGCGCGGCGGAGACGCCCTTGCCGAGGAACGACGGCCCAAAGCTGGTCGTCCCTTCGCCGTTGTCGAGGAACCAGGCGCTGCCGTCCTCGATCACCGCGTCCCAGCCGAAGGTCTGGCCGGGCTGGTCCAGGTAGCGTGTGGTGAACGTCTCATCGAGCGCGAGGGTGGCGGACGAGGAGTCCCACGCCACGCGGAAGAGGCGCCTGTCGCCGACCACGTAGATATGGATCCCGGCGCCAGCAACATCGGCCGAGAGGCGGGCAATAGACCCCTCGGGCAGTTCGAGGCGGGCAACGATCTCGAGGCGTTCGGGCTCCAGTACGACGAGTTCCGAGCCGCGCACGCCGGGCGGGAGCGCATGGACGCCGGTGCCGCCGGCGAAGTCCTTCATCACCAGGTGGCCACCGGGCAGGATGAGCAGGGAGTTGTAGGGACGGTCGCGGGGAAGCTCGCGGGCGGCGACCACCGCGCAGTCCGGGGCGAGGCGGTGGCACCAGCGGCCAAAGGTGGCATAGAGCGAGCCGTTCGCGTGCGCGGCGAGCCCGCCAGGCCAGGACCGCCCGCCAGGCAGGTCCGGTGAGCGCTCGATGGGCTGGAGCGTGTGCGGGTCGATGCGCTCGACCCACGCGGTGGAGCGCTCGCCCGCAGGAGTATGGCCCTGGAGGTAGACCTCTCCGGGGGCGCGGAGGATGGGCATGCAGCCGATGAAGGCCTGCCGGCTGGTGGCGACGAGCGGGCCGGCTGCCAGGGGCCGCGTGCCGGGCGGCGGGGCCTGGCGGCGGGCCGGGCCGCCGTCTTCACCGGGCCAGGGGCTCGGCCAGTAGCCGTCGAGGAGGGAGGTCATGGTCGCGGCCCCATTGCGCACGTCCCGGGGCGACTGCCTCGGGCGCCTTCATTTTGTGGCACCGACGGTGCCACTTCCCTCGGGGCGTGTCAACCTCCACGCGGCGGCCTACCGGAACGCCAGGTAGAGCGTGTACAGGCCGAAGCCTACAAACAGCGCGGCTGAGACGTAGCCGATGGTGCGCTGGGGCAGACGCTTTCCGGCCGCGAGCCCCGCACCGATGGCGACAGCATCGGCTGCGACCATGCCCAGCGTCGAGCCGAGCCACACGCCCGTGACCGAGTCGTGGTTCCCGGCGAGGGAGACGGTGGCGAGCTGGGTCTTATCGCCCAGTTCGGAAAGGAAGAACGAGACGGTGACGATGCCAAGGGCCCCGAACATGGGGAGGCGGCGTTCGGGCCCGGATTCCTCGTCGAGGGAATCGCCGCGGATGCTCCAGGCGGCGAAGAAGAAGAACGAGAGGCCGACAGCGGCATAGAGCACCCGCTCGGGGACGAGCTCATCGAAGGCGCGCCCGATGGCCACCGAACCGAGGTGCACAACGAGCGTGGCGATGGTGACGCCCGCCAGGACAAGCCACCAGCGATGCCTGGTGGCGAACCAGAGGGCGACAAGCTGAGACTTGTCGCCGAGCTCGGCGAGAAAGATGAGTGCTGTGGAGAGGAAGAATGCCGACACCGTGACTCCTGGGCGGTGCCGGCGGGGGAAAGCCTCGGCCGGCACACGCGAATGTGTGCTGGCCGAAAGTCTCGCCCGCTTCGTTATCGAAGCCGTGACACCGCCCTCAGCGGAGGGAGCCTGTCGATGTCACGCGGGAGGGCTACTCCCCTTCGGTTCGGGAAAACCATAACCGCCCGGCCCGTCCCGGGAAAGCGCGCTTACCCCTCGCCGGTGCCTACCTGGAGCGGCGGGAGGCGGAAAGGCCTGGCCAGGCGCGGGTAGAGCGCCCCAAAGGCGCCGGCGCCGACGAGCGTGCCGGCCAGCGCCGCCAGGGCGTAGACCTTCCCCTCGCCGATGTTGACGAGGATGGGCCCGGGGCACATGCCGGTGATGGACCAGCCGATGCCGAAGAGGATGCCACCATAGACGTTGCCGCGGTGGCCCGGCTTGCTCTCGATCTGGAGTGGCTGGCCGGTGATGGAGCGGCCATAGCGCTTCAGCAGCCAGAGCGACGGGGCAGTCAGGGCCACGGCCGTGCCGATGATGCCGTAGAGCTGGAACTCCTCGAACAGGAACATGCCCTGGATGAAGTTATAGTCGGCGGCGCCGGAGCGGCTGAGCGCAAACCCGAAAACGGAACCGAGGACGAGGTAGAAGAGAATCACGGGAGTCTCCAGTGGCTAGACGATGACGCGGTAGATGAGGTTGGTGGTGACCACACCGGCGGCCATGAAGCTGACCGTGGAGATGATGCTTGGGAGTTCGAGGTTGGACATGCCAAAGATGCCGTGGCCGCTGGTACAGCCGCCCGCCAGGCGCGTGCCGAAGCCGATGAGCAGCCCCCCGCCGAACATCCAGATGAGCTTGCCGCCGTTCCCCCAGCCAATCTCGGTATCAAACATGCCGAGGTCCCAGAAGGGCTCCCAGCCGCCGCCGATGACCGCGGAGAGGAACCCGCCGATCACGAGGCCTCCGAGCAGCGGCAGGCGCCAGGAGTTCGTGCCCCTGAGGGCGTCACGCTGGAAGTAGGGCGCCTGGACCACCAGCGAGCAGACGTTCTCGAAGCCGGTGGAGACGCCAAGACGGCGATTGCCAACGAACAGGAGGGTGAGTGTCACCGCGCTGATGACGGCGCCGCCAACAGCCCAGTGCCAGGGGCTGAGGTCGTTCAGGATGAGATGCATATGGCCTCGCTGCGGGAAGTGGTGGTGTTGGCGCAAAGCATGCGCGATTGGCGCGGTTCCGTCTCGATCCCGGGCAGGACACGGGGAGCGACCGGGCCTGCTACGATCGCCCGATGGATGTGCGCTTCTACGCGACGCTGAGGCCGCTGGTGGGCGGCAAGAACGTGCACCTGGACCTGGCCGAAGACGCGACGGTGAAGGACCTGCTCGACACGGTGACCGCGCGCTTCCCGGAGCTTGGCGCGATGATCTGGACGCCAGAGGGCGCTCTGGGCGAATACATCAAAGTGTTCGTGAACGGGCGCGAGATCCGCTACCTGCAGATGCTGGAGACGCCCGTGCCGCCGGATGCCGACGTCGACATCTTTCCCCCGGCGGCGGGCGGGTGACGCGGCTGGAGATACGGAACCTCCCCGCGGACGAGATCCGGCGGGACCTGCTGCGGGAAGTGGGCGGGGTGGCCGAGGGCGCCCGCGTGGCCGGGGATGGCTGGGTGGTCGAGTTCGTCGAGGGCGAGCCGGCACGGCTGGGGCGCATGCTGGTCCCGGTGTTGTTTCTCGAGGTTGCGGGCGAGCGCGAGGCCGAAGTAGCGGCGTATCTGCGGCGAAGGACGATGCGCGGCGGCGGCTGAGCGGCGCTAGAATGGCGCACATTTCGCACGGCCCGGAGAGCAACAGTCATGCCAGTCGTAGAGACCACCTGCGGGCGCCTGGAGGGCGTCCAGCACGAAAAGCACCAGGCGTTCATGGGGATCCCGTTTGCGGCGCCGCCGGTGGGGCCGCTTCGCTTCAAGGCGCCCCAGCCGCCCGCCCCATGGAGCGGCGTGCGGGCGGCCTCCGCGCCCGGCCTGGCCGCCCGGCAAACGGGCCACCCGATCCCCGGGTTCGCGGCGAGCGGCCCCCAGTCCGAGGACTGCCTCTACCTGAACGTGTTCACCCCCGCCGCCGATGGCGGGCGCAGGCCGGTGCTCTTCTGGATCCACGGCGGCGGGTTCACCCACGGCGCCGGCTCGGAGGAGCTGTACAACGGCGGGCCGCTGGCCGTGCGCGGCGACGTGGTGGTGGTGACCATCAACTACCGGCTGGGCGCGTTCGGCTACCTCTGGCTGGGCGACCACCTGCCGGGAGCGGGGTTGACGGCGAACGCGGGCCAGCTCGACCAGGTCGCCGCCCTGGAGTGGGTGCGCGACAACATCGCGACATTCGGCGGAGACCCGGGCAACGTCACCATCTTCGGCGAATCGGCGGGGGCGGCGGCGGTGGGGACGCTGCTGGCGATGCCGGCCGCGAAGGGGCTCTTCCACAAGGCGATCCTCCAGAGCGGCACCGGGCGCGCCGGCGACCGCGAAAGCGGCCAGCGGGTGGCGGACATGGTGCTGGCGGAACTCGGACTGGACCGGGCGCGCGCGGGCGACCTGCTCACTGCGCCGGCCGACCGCATCCTCGAAGCACAGACCGCCGTCGCGGCAAAGCTTGGGCGCGAGGGTGGGCTCATCTTCGGGCCGATCCGCGACGGGCTGACGCTCCTCGAACAGCCGTTGAGCGCCGTCAGGGCTGGCGCCGCGGCGGGCATCCCGGTGATGGCGGGCACGAACCGCGACGAGGTGAAGCTCTTCGCGGCGACGATGCGGCGGGACGAAATCGACGACGAAGCGCTGGTGCGCGCCGTCGATGCAGCGCTCGGGAAGCCCGGCCCAGAGAGGGCGCGGGAGGTGATCGGGGTATATCGCCGGTCGCGCGCCGGGAAGGTCCTGCCCGGCACGAACCTGGACATCCTCGATGCGGTGACCTCGGACGTGCGATTCCGCATCGGCGCGACGCGGCTGGCGCTGGCCCAGCAGCCGCACCAGCCGGACACGTACCTGTACCTGTTCACGTATGCGTCGCCAGCGCGGCGGGGCGCACTCGGTTCGTGCCACGCGCTGGAGATGCCCTTTGTGTTCGGGACGCTGGGCGCGCCGACGCAGGACCGGTTCGCCGGCTCCGGCCCCGGGGTGGAGCAGCTCTCGCGCCACATGATGGACGCCTGGATCTCGTTCGCGCGCTCCGGCAACCCGGCCCACGAGGGGATCGGGCGATGGGACCCGTACACGGAGCCGAACCGGCCGACGATGGTCTTCGACCTCGAGTGCGGGCAGCAGGACGACCCGTTTGGCGAGGAACGCCGGGCGGTGGAGGCGCTGCTCGAGGTCAGCCCTGCCAGGTGATTTCGGCGTTGCCGAAGACGATGGTGTCCCCGCGTTCGGCGCCGGCCTGGCGGAGGGCTTTGGCGATGCCCCAGCGTTCGAGCCGGCGCAGGATCTCGTCCTCGGCGCCGGGCATGCCGGTGTCCATCATCTCCACGAAGGTAACCGGGCGGTAGCCCTCCACAAGGTAGCGGCCCTCGCCCACGCGCAGCACCGTAAAGCGCTCTTCGGATGGCGGACGCAGAACGGGCACGTCTTCTGGCTGAGCTGCGGCGGCGCGGTCCTTCTCGGCCTTCACCCGGGCCATCAGTTCCGTCATCAGGTCTTCGATGCCCTGGCCGCTCTCGGCCGAGACGACCCACACCTTCGTGCCACCCAGGTGCTTCGAGAGGATGCCCGCCGCTTCGCCTGCGATCTCTGGGGCCAGGTCGGCCTTGGTGATGGCGACCACGCGGGCGACCTCATCCAGCTTCGGGTCGTAGGCGCGGAGTTCGCCTTCGATGAGCTCGTAGTCGGTGACCGGGTCCGGCGAGCTGCAGTCGATGACGTGGAGGAGGACGCGGCAGCGGCGGATGTGCTTGAGGAACTCGAAGCCGAGGCCGTAGCCCTCCGAAGCGCCTTCGACGAGGCCGGGGAGGTCGGCCAGGGTGAACCGCTCGTAACCGACGTTCACCACGCCGAGCATGGGTTCGAGCGTGGTGAACGGGTAGTTGGCAATCCTGGGCTTCGCGTTCGAGACGGCTGCAAGCAAGGTGGACTTGCCGGCATTCGGGAGGCCGATGAGGCCGACATCGGCGAGCAGCCGGAGTTCCAGACGGATCGTGACCGACTCGCCTTCCTGGCCCTTCTGGGAATAGCCGGGTGTCTTGTTCGTCGCGGTGGCGAAGCGTTTGTTTCCCCAGCCGCCACGCCCGCCGAAGGCGACCACCACCTCCTGGCCGACCGTTTCCAGGTCGGCGATCAGGTCCCCGGTATCGGCATCGTGCACGATGGTGCCGACCGGGACCTCGAGGTAGAGGTCCTCGCCATTGGCGCCATGGCGGAGGTTGGGGCCGCCATTGCCGCCGTTCCCCGCCTTGAACTTCGTCTTCGAGCGGTACTGTTCCAGGGTGTACACGTCATCGACGGCACGGAGGTAGACGCGCCCGCCGCGGCCACCGTCTCCACCGTCGGGCCCGCCCTGTGGGACGAACTTCTCGCGGTGGTAACTGACCAGCCCGTGGCCCCCGTTGCCGCCCTGCACGTGGATCTCGATCGCATCAAGCATCTCCAACCATCTGAACAGATGGCCGGGACTCAAGGAAGCATTGGAGATGATGGTGGGCCGTTGGGACTGTTGGGAAGGGCGCGATCGCAGATTCAAACGAGGCGATTCCCGGCGTGGGGAACGGTGTCGGGATCACCGGTGGGAAGAACGAGCCAGGGTTGGTGATCGGTCGAGGCGTAACCGGAGGGGGCCCGGGATGTTGGGGAAGCGGGGATGTTCCCAACAGGGAATCCCGACGGATTCCGGACGGGATTCCCAACGGTCAGGGGGCGAGTTCGGCGATGGCCTGGCGGATGTCCCGGTCTTCGATGAAGGCGGCGCCGCGGGCCTCCCGGATCGCCTGGGCGCATTTGATGATGGCTGCCTGGGAGATGCCGGCGGGCGGCTCGGTGATCCACGCGAGGAGCTCAACGGTGACGTTGTTCGGGTCCTTGAAGTAGAGCGAGCGCTCGTAGCCGCGGTCGATCGGCCCTTCGTAGTCGACGCCCGCATCGCGGAGGCGTTGTTCCCAGGCGGGAAGGTCGGCGAGGCGGATGTCGAGGGCGATGTGGTCCATGTGGCCCGAGCCGCTCTGCGCCTCGGGGTAACTCGCCGGGTCGATGCCGGGCCGGGGGACGAAATAGGCGATGAAGTTGTCGTTGCCGGCGTGAAAGAAGAGGTGCTCTTCGGGCTCGTAGTCCAGGTTGGGCTGGCGGAGGACGAGGTCCATGCCCAGGACGCGGGTGTAGAAGTCGATGGTGGCCTGGGCGTTACGGCCGGAGATGGCGGGGTGGGAGATGCGGAGGGTGTGCACGGGGACCTCGCAGTCGTTGCGGCTGCAACCAGTATGACAGACCGGGGACGCGAAGGGAGTTTTGGGGAAGACGGCTTCACCTTTGTTGCGCGCGGGGCGCGCGAACGGGCACACTGGGGCCGGACGGAAACCCGAATCATGTTCGAACACGCCAAACGCTTTCGCCGCAGCTTCCGCGTGGCCCGGACGGGCGCACGCATTTACCTGGGATACAAACGCACCCAGCGGAAGGTGCGAAACCTGGCGCCAGAGGTGGCGGCGGAACACTGGGAACGGCGCCACGAAGCCGCCGCCGAATCGCTCTACCGGCTGGCCGTCGACCTGAAAGGGCTCTACATCAAGTCGGGGCAGTTCATCGGGACACGGACGGATGTGGTGCCAGAGCCGTACACGCGCTCGCTCTCGCGGCTGCAGGACCAGGTGCCGGCGCGGCCGATGGCCGTGGTGCGGCGCACGATCGAGAGCGAGCTGAAGCGCCCGCTGGAGGAGCTATTCGCAACCTTCGATGAGCATCCGATCGGTTCGGCCTCGCTCGCGCAGGTGCACCGGGCCACGCTGCCCGATGGGCGCGAGGTGGTGGTGAAGGTGCAGTATCCGGAGGTGGCGGGCCTGGTGCGGCTCGATATCCGGAACCTGCGCACGATCGTGGGGATCGTGGCCCGGCGCGAGCCGAATTTCGACTTCCGGGCAGTGGTCAACGAGATCGGGACGCAGGTGCCCCTTGAGCTGGATTTCGAGCGCGAGGCCGAGATGACGCGGCGCATCGGGGAGAACCTCCGCGGGGTGCCCGGCGTCGTGGTGCCCCGCGTCATCGACGACCACGTGGCGCGGAAGGTCATCGTCACCGAGTACATCCACGGTGCGCGGCTGCTCGACCGGCAGCGGCTCGAATCGATGAACATCGACCGGATCGCGTTCGCGAAGACGGTGGCCGAAGCCTACGGACACCAGATCATGGTGGACGGGCTGTTCCAGGCTGACCCGCACCCGGGGAATATCCTGGTGCTGCCGGGCGGGCGCGCGGGGCTGCTGGACTTCGGGCTGACGAAGGAGCTGCCGGTCCGGGCGCGGCTGGGGTTCGCAAAGCTGGTGGTCGCGGCCGGCGACCGCGACCCGCACCGGATTGTCGAGGCGTTCCGCGAGCTGGGCGTGAAGGTGAAGTCGGAATCTCCGGAGGATGTGCTGCCGCTCATGCAGCTGATGTTCGATGCGCGGCCAATCGACCGCCCCGCGCAGGCGGAGATCCAGGAGCGGCGCGGAGCGATGCGTGCGAACCCGGTCGAGGCGATCCCCGGCGACCTGGTGCTGCTGGGACGCGTCATTGGGCTGCTGCGGGGGGTATGCGCCTCGCTGGGCACGCCGCTCAGCCCTATGCAGATGCTGCGGCCCTTCGCGGAGCGGGCGCTGGCCGAATCAGGCGCCACACCTGGAGCTGCAGCGGCTTCGTAGGCGCGCGGAGCGTTTTGCGGTACTCCTCCATGGCCTCGGGGAGCCACTTCTGGATGGCGGCGATGCGGCTGGCGCTGCTGGGGTGGGTAGAGGCGTATTCAGGTGGTTCGGGGCCTTCCCGCGCGGCGGCCATGCGCTCCCAGAAGCCGATGGCCGCCTCGGGGTTGTAGCCGGCGCGGGCCATGTAGACCAGGCCGATGCGGTCGGCCTCGCTTTCCATATCCCGGCTGAAGGGGAGGAGGACGCCGAGCTGGGCGCCGGCCCCGAAAAGAGCCAGGACGGTGCCGCGGGCCGCCGGGTCGAGCCCGCCGAGCGTGGCGGAGACGGCGAGAAGGCCGATCCGGGTGAGCTGCTCCTGGAGCATGCGCTCGGCGCCGTGCTGCGCGATGGCGTGGGCGATCTCGTGGGCCATCACCACGGCAAGGCCCTCCTCATCCCGGGCCACTTCGAGGATGCCGCTGTAGATGGCGACCTTGCCGCCGGGGAGGCACCAGGCGTTTTTCAGCGGCGAGGCAATGAGGGTGAATTCCCAGTCGAAGCCGGGGTCATCGGCGACGGCGGCGATGCGCTCGCCGACGCGCTGGACGAGCTCGGCCTCGGGGCCGGCGCGCACGATCTCCGTGGCGGATTCGGCGAGGATTTCGCGGTAGGCATCGGCGCCCAGTTTCGCCTGGTCCTCTTCGGAGAGTGCGACGCGCTGGGTCCGGCCGGTGATGGGGACGGTCTGCTCTTCGGCGCGGCAGTAGAGGAAGAGGGCGAAGCCGACGAGGATCGCGAGGAGGAGGCCGACGGAGATGATCTCGGCGTAGCCGCGCTCATCGACGGTGATGGCCCGGACCTGGCGCTGCATGGAGACATAGTAGGGGTACCCGGGGGATGGGTGTCCTATCATTGAGTCAAGCCCGAACTGGCTGCGCAGGCGGGAGATCCCGGGGACGGCGCGAACGCTCTATGCCGCCTGAGGCGACCATCGCGGAAGGAGCATGGATGGTGCGGTGAAGGTTCGGGAAGTGATCGCGGTTCTCGAGGCGGACGGGTGGTATTTTCACTCAATCAGAGGGAGCCACCGGCAGTTCAAGCATGAGGCAAAACCGCGACGATTCACCGTTCCGGGCAAACCCGGCAAGGACCTCGCGGCCGGTACCCTCAACAGCATCTGGAAGCAGGCGGGAATCGCGCGGGGGGACCGATGAAGAAGTACGCCGTAGTGATCGAGGTTGCGGGGACGAACTACTCTGCCTACGTGCCGGACCTGCCCGGATGCGTCGCCGTTGGGGATTCGGTGGAAGAAGTGGAGCGGGAGATCGCGGAAGCTATCGAGTTCCATATTGAGGGGCTCCGCGAGGATGGCCTGCCCATCCCCGAACCGCGGACGGTGGTCGAGTATGTACCGGCGCGAGCTGCCGGTTGAGTGAAGCGGGCGGCTGAGCGCGGTCCGCTCTCCTGTTACGCTCGTTGTATCACGAACCACGGAGCGTGCCCCCATGCCGTCGAACGTCGAAGGATTCGTCCCACCCTCCGCCATGGTGGTGGTCGCCCACCCGGACGATGCGGAGTTCATGGTCGCGGGGACCGTCGCGAAGTGGGCCCGCAAGGGCTGCGAGGTCACCTACGTCATCATCACCAAGGGCGACAAGGGCAGCGATGACCCGAACATGACGAGCGAGCGGCTGACCGCCATCCGGGAAACCGAGCAGCGGAACGCCGGGGCGGTCCTGGGCGTGGCGAACTACGAGTTCATGGGCTACCCGGATGGCTACCTGCAGCACACCCTGGAGCTGCGGCGCGATGTCGCGCGGCTCATCCGGAAGTACCGCCCGCACGTGCTGCTGACGTTCGACCCGACGAACCGGTTCTTCAGTGAGAATTATGTGAATCATCCAGACCACCGGGTGGCGGGGGATGTGGCACTCGATGCGACGTTCCCAACGGCCCGTGACCGGTTGACGTTCCCGGAGCTGCTGGTCGATGGCTACGAGCCGTGGAAGGTCCGCCAGGTCTGGCTCTCGGGTTCGGATAAGCCGAACGTGTGGGTGGACATCGGCGACACGCTGGAGCTGAAGAAGGCAGCGCTGCTGGAGCACCCGAGCCAGCTGGGCCCGGATGTGGTGGAGTTCGCCGAAGGGTTCGCCCGGATGGCGGCGCAGGGGCAGGACTTCGAGTTCGCGGAAGCGTTCCGGCGGTTCATCCTGGAAGAAGACCCGGTCCACGAATAGGCACGAGAAAGGCCCCTCGAAGGAGGGGCCTTTCTGCCGGGGTTGCAGGAAGTCAGACGATTTCGAGCTCTTTGAGCTTTTCCTCCGGCACGACGCCGTTCTTCCAGCCGCGGACGCTGTAGTACTCCTCGAGCATCAGGTCGAGTTCGCAGACCTGGCCGAGGGATCCCTTGGCGTTCGAGGGCTCCTGGGTGAAGCGTTTCGGCAGGTAGTCCGAGCCTTCGCGGAAGCCGGCCAGGTTGTTGTAGTGGCGTTCGAGGTTATAGATGCGTTCTCCGGTGCGGAGGACATCGTTCGCGTCGAACTTTTCGATGCCGGTCATCACGCGGTACTGCTCGGCGTACTCATCGGGCCCTTCGGCGAAGGCGCTGAACTTGCAGAGGTCGAGGCTATCGGAGAAGGCGTGGATGTCCTGGAGGAGCTTGAGGAGCTCGCCCTTGCCTTTCCAGGCCTGGGGGTCGGTCTTGAGGCCGATGACGCCGAGCTCGCTGGCGGGGCTGTAGCCGCGGAGGTGGCAGGCGCCGCGGTTGGAGGTGGC
>CAYUVT010000043.1:0-18181 GCA_964448165.1 uncultured Anaerolineaceae bacterium
GTTTGAGCGCATTTACAACCTGCTCGTCGATGACCTGTACCTGTACATACGCGGCCAGTGCCGCAACGAGACGGTGGCCGAGGACCTGGTCGCCAACGTCTTTCTCAAGGCGTGGCGTTCGGCGAGGGGCTACCGGCCACATTCGAACACGTTCCGGCGCTGGATCTTCACCATCGCGCGGAATGAGGTGCGCGACTATTGGCGCGCGGCACAGCGCACGCTGCCGATGGCAGAGTTCGACATCTCCGACGAGCGGCAGGGCGAGTTGGAGGCCGATCCGGTGGAGACGCGCCGGCTTGTCCGGATGGCGATGGAGAGCCTCACTGAGGAGCAGCGGCAGGTGGTCGCGCTCAGGTATTTCAGCAACAAGACGCACGAAGAGATTGCGGCGATCCTGGGCAAGCGCGAGGGTGCGGTGCGAGCACAGCTGATGCGGGCGCTGCGTCAGATGCGGAAGGTGATGGGCGATGTTACGCCGTAGGCCAGACAACACCTTCGAGTACCGCGACATCGAGCGTGTGCTGTACGCCAGCGCGCCGGAGGCGCTCTCGCCGGAGCGCAAGGAGGCACTGCGGCTGCGCATCTTCTCGCAACTCGGCGCGCAGGACGAGGCAAGGCCAGAGCCGGCCGGTATAGCGCGGGAGCGCTGGATCGCGATACCGGTGGGGGTGGGTATCGCCGCGACCGTCATCGCGGGGACGAAATACGTGCTTGACCAGCACGCAGCCGTGGGGGATGACGCGCTGGTGGCGATGGCCTCGGGCGCCGTGACGGTGGACGGGACCAGCGGTGGGACGGCGGCGGCCGGTCAGCGGATTGCGGCGTCCGGCCCATCGTGGGTGGCTGTCGGCGAGAACGTGCGGGTCGGTTTGGAGGATGGAGCCGCGTTCCGCTTTGCGACATCCGGCGACCGGCTGGCGTTGCTGCTGGAGAGCGGGCGGCACCACATCGTTTCGAACGAGGCGCTGCTGGAAGTGCGCGGGGGCCGGTGGGCAGCGCGCATGGCCGGCCCGGGCGTGCTCGAGGTAAGCATCCACCAGTGGTACACGTCGATCGCGGCGATTGAGGGCGAAGTGGTGGTACAGCACGCCGGGAGCACCTTCCTCCTGCGTGCGGGCGACCCGCCGCTGCTGATTCTGAACCAGCCCGCCGGCGACCCGGCCAGCGATGTGACCAATGTGGACGGCAACCACGGAGCAGGCAACGACCGCACCGGGCCCGGCAGCAAAGAGGGGGCCACCGGCGGGAGCGGCGACTCACCACGGAGCGACATCCAGCCCGGGCCGGGACCGGGGCCAGCTCCAGGCGGCCGCGGGCCATCTGGCGGGGTGGCTGATGCGGGACCCGCGCCGGCACCGGGCAGCGCCGCGACCGGGAACACCGTCCTGCCTTCGGGTCCGGGAAGGGATGTTCCAGGGGAAAAGATGCCGTCCACCGATCCGCCACCAGGAGGTTGGGCAGGCGACGCTGGAGCGCCACCGGCGCTGCCGCCGGGGCTGGGCGAGCCTGATCATGGCCCGCCCTCGAACGCGACTGAACCGGGCGAGGGTCAGGTCCAGCCGGGTGCAGACGGGCAGAGCGGCAGCGCACCCGGACAGGCAGGCGCCACCCCCGGGCAAAGCGGTAGCGCACCCGGACAGGCAGGCGCCACCCCCGGGCAAGGCGGCAGCGCACCCGGACAGGCAGGCGCCACCCCCGGGCAAGGCGGCAGCGCACCCGGCCATACGGGCACCCCCCCCGGGCAAAGCGGCAGCGCGCCCGGACAGGCGGGCACTACCCCCGGGCAGAGCGGCAGCGCGCCCGGACAGGCGGGCACTACCCCCGGGCAAAGCGGCAGCGCACCCGGGCATGACCCGGAGAAGCAGGGCCGGGGGCAGGATGCCGGAGGCCAGCCCGGATCGAGAGACGCGGCGGCCCTGGCAGCCGGGGCTTCAGCGCAGGGTCTCGACGCCAGCGCGGCAAGTACGCCCGAGAGCGAAGACGACAACGGGCGCCCCTCGGCTGCCGGTGAAGGAAAGCCTGAGCGGCCGACGGACAAGGGGCCGCAACGGAAGAAGTAGGCGCCGGGGCTACCAGCCGAGCGCGCGTTCCACGCCTGCGACCGTTGCCGGGGTCTTCGTGATATTCGGCTGGTATTCGGCGATGGCGGTATCCGGGTCTTTGAGGCCATTGCCGGTGAGGATGGCCACGGCCCGCCCGCCCCGGGCGGCGCCCGAGCGGCCGAGCTTCAGCAGCCCGGCGACGCATGCCGCGCTCGCGGGTTCGACGAAGAGTCCCTCGCGGCGGGCGAGGAGGCGATACGCTTCGAGGATTTCGGCGTCGGTGACGGCCTGGATGGCGCCGCCGCTTTCGTCGCGCGCTCCGATGGCGCCCTGCCAGCTCGCGGGGTTTCCGATGCGGATAGCCGTGGCGACGGTGTGCGGTTCGGCCACCGGAGCGCCGCTGACGAGGGGCGCGGCGCCAGCGGCCTGGAACCCGAGCATGCGCGGGTGGAGCGTGGCGCGGCCCTTTTCGGCGCATTCGCCGAAGCCCTTCCAGTAGGCGGTGATGTTGCCGGCGTTGCCGACGGGGATGGCGAGGATGTCGGGCGCATCGCCGAGCGATTCGCAGATTTCGTAGGCGGCCGTCTTCTGGCCCTGGATGCGGTGGGGGTTGACGGAATTGACCAGGGCGACGGGGTGTTTGCCGGTGAGTTCGCGGGCGGCGTTGAGCGCGTCGTCGAAGTTGCCGTCGATTTCGATGATGCGGGCTCCGTAGGCGATGGCCTGGGCCATCTTCCCGGCGGCAACCTTTCCGCCCGGCACGAGGACAAAGCATTCGAGGCCGCAGCGGGCGGCGTAGGCGGCGGCGCTGGCGCTGGTGTTGCCGGTACTCGCGCACATGATGGCCCGGGCGCCCGCTTCCAGCGCCTTCGCGACAGCGACGACCATGCCACGGTCTTTGAAGGAGCCGGTGGGGTTGCAGGCTTCGAGCTTGAACCAGAGCTCATCGAGGCCGCATTCGCGTTCGAGGGCAACCGAGCGCACGAGGGGCGTATCGCCCTCTCCAAGGGAGATGCGGGGTGTGCGTTCGCTGAGCGGCAGGACTTCGGCCCAGTGGTGGAGCACTCCACGGGGCGCCAGGGGCGGTGTGGTCACGGTTCCTCCGGCGGACGGAAGGCATGGAACTTCATCTCCCGGAGCTCCTGTTCGAGCACCTGGATCTGCTTCCGCCGCTGCTTTTCCATCATGGCGTTGTACTTCGCGAACTCTTCGCGCACGTGGTCGACCACTTCGGCGATATCGCGCCGGATGTTGGCGACGCGTTCGCCCAGGCCGGAGTGGCGGCCTTCGAGCAAGGTAACCTCGCCGTGGACGCGGTCGAGCTGGCCGAGAATCTTGTCGACGCTTTCTTCGAGGGTGTTGAGCCGCCCATCGATGCGGCCGTGTTCTTCGCGCCAGACGCTGATCTCGTCGATGAGTTCCTGGCGCAGGTCGCGCTGGTTCACCACCCCGGCGATGAGGTCTTCGTTGCGCTTGACCATTTCGCCGACAACCTGGAGCCGTTCGTAGACGACTTCGAAGCGGTCATCGAGGTCGCCCAGGACGACCTCCTTGATGCGTTCTTCGAGGTCGCGGTTGACCTCGATTGCGCGGTCGAGGCGGAGGCCGAACTGTTCGAGGCGCTGTTCGACTTCGCGCTGGCGTTCGAGGAGGGTCTGCATGGTCTGGCCGGCCTGCGCGACCTGCTGCTGGACCTGGGCGACATCGGCGAGGACGAGGCCGAGCTGGCTGGTTGCGGTATCGATGCGGCGGAGGGCTTCGCCACGCTCCTGGCGATCATAGTCAGCCTCGGCGCGGAGGAGGCGGATGGCGTTATCGGTTTCGGCCTTATTGGCGCTGATCGCCTGGCGGATGTGCTCGGTGCCCTCATCGATCGCGCGGATTTTCTCGGGGACGCCTTTGTAGGGGAGGAGCTTTGGGTCGATTTCGCGGACAGCGCGCTGGGCAGCATCCATCTCTTCGGCGAGGTCGTGGATCTGGCGGCGGAGCTGGTCGATGGAGGCGGCCTGGCGCGCTTGCTCTTCGCGGCTGGCGCGGAGCTGTTGTTCGAGCCAGGTGATGATTTCGCCGATGGCCTGGGCCTGTGGCTCGCCGGCCATGTCAGCCCTCCACGCGGAGGAATGAAGAGACCTGGGCAACCACCGGGAGGGCCGCGATATCGCGGAGGGCGGCCTGCATGGCGCCTTCGCGTGCGCGGTGAGTCATGATCACGAGCTCGGCGGTCTGGGCGCCGGCGTCGGCTTCCTTCTGATTCACTGCGGCGATGCTGACGCCATGGTCGCCGAGCGTCTGCGCGATCTGGGCAAGGACACCCGGCCTGTCGCTGACGGTCACGCGGACATAGTAGCGTGTCTCCAGGTGTTCGAGGCCGAGGACGGGAGTTTCGGCCTCAGGGCCCCAGTACTTGCGTTCGCGCGTGCCGAGGACGATGGCGTGCGAGAGGTCGAGCAGGTCGGCGACGACGGCCGAGCTCGTGGGCTCGGCGCCTGCGCCCCGGCCCTGGAAGAGGACCGTGCCGGTCAGGTCGCCGACGATCTGGACGGCGTTGTAGACGCCATCGACCTTGGCGAGCGGCTCGTTGTGGGGGATGAACGCGGGCGCGACACGGGCGAGGATGCCGGAGTCGGTGCGCTCGGCGATGGCCAGGAGTTTGATGACGTAGCCGAGCTCCTGGGCGTACTGGAAGTCGCGGGCGGTGAGCCGGGTGATGCCTTCCGTGTGGACCTGGTTTGGGCGCACGCGGGTGCGGAAGCCCAGGGTGGCCATGATCGCGAGCTTGTAGGCGGCGTCGAAGCCTTCCACATCGTTGGTGGGGTCGGGCTCGGCGTAGCCAAGCTCCTGGGCGGCGGCGAGCGCTTCGTCGTAGCCACCGCCGGCGATGGGCTCGATACCTTGCTTGCGGAGCGCCTCGGCGGCCGCGCCGGCGTTCGCCATGCTCGTGAGGATGTAGTTGGTGGTGCCGTTGATGATGGCCCGGATGGAGGTGATGCGGTTGGCGAGGAGGTCGCGGCGGAGCGGCGCGATGAGCGGGATGCCGCCGCCCACGCTGGCTTCGAACATGATGTCGAGACCGCGGGAGTGAGCCTCGGCGAGCAGCTCGGGGCCGGCCTTGGCCATGAGCTCCTTGTTGGCGGTGACCACGTGTTTCCCGGCGGCGAGGGCGTGGCGAATGTACGTGCCGGCCGGTTCCTCGCCGCCAATGACTTCAACGACGATGCCGATTGCCGGGTCGTTGATGACGTCCTCGACGCTGGTGGTGAGGGTACCCGGGGGCAAGTCCACGGTGCGGGGCTTCGTGATGTCGCGGACGGCGGCGCGGCGCACGGTGATGCTGGCGCCGACCTGGCGGGCGAAGTAGTCGCGACGCTCCAGGAGGGCGCGGGCGACTCCGCCCCCGACGACGCCGAGCCCGATGAGGCCCACGCCGATATCGCGTGCGGTTTTCTCAGTCAGCGTTCTGCTCCGCCCACTTGATATCGGATGCCGAGAGGTTGCGGCGGATGGAGACGCTGGCGCGCTTGGCCTTCAGGTCGTCCTGCAGCATGAGTTCGGCGAGCTGGTTCTTCTGGGTGTCGGAGGGTGTGGCGTTGGGGTCGCGTTTTTCGATACGGAAGACCCAGAAGTTGTTGGCCACCTGGACCGGGCCGAAGAGTTCGGCGCCAGCTTCCTTGCCCTCGATGGCGGTGCGGACGTTTTCGGGGAGGAGGCGCGGGGGTTCGGGGTCCATGACGCCGTCTTTTTGGCGCGAGGTGAGATCGTTGGAGGTTGTCTGGGCGACGGTGCCCATGTCTTCGCCGGCCTTGATGCGGCCCAGGACGGCTTCGGCCTCTTCCTTCGTGGCAACGGAGATGGTGCGGAGGGTGACCATTTCGCCCGTGTCGCCCATTTCGGCCTTGTAGGCATCGATGAGGCGGGTGCGATACACCTGCGCCTCGACCTGGCGGCGGTAGTTGGTGTCGCTCATGGTGAGGGACTTAAGGCGCTGACGGTAGAGGGTATCGAACGAGCTGCCCGAGCCACCAACGGGCACGCCAAGCTGGGCGGCGATCTCGTTGGTGATGTCCTGGTCGGTGACGGTGATGCCCTTTTCCTGGGCAATGAGGCGGACGAGGGCCTCGTCTTCGAGGACGCCGAGGAGCGCCTGTTCGGCCAGGCCGAGGCTCACGCCCGAGCCGGACTGGGACTGGGCATAGGGAAAGAGCCGGTCGGCGTAGTACGAGAGTTTGAACCGCTCATCGCCAACCTGGAGGATGGTTTTTTCGGGGACGCGGAAGTTCTGGTCGTACCAGCGCCAGCCGAGGAGGCCGAGGACAAAGACGAGGAGGAGCGCTGCCGCGCCCAGGATGGCAAGGCGGGTGGTTTGTTCGTTGAGGGCGATGCCCGCGACCTTGCGTTCCTGGCTGGATGCCGGGCGCGGCCGTGGGCGGGGGAGCCCGGTGGTGCGTTCGCGTCGAGCCATGATGGTCCTTCCGGGGCGCGGGACGCGCCCCCTCTCAGCTTACCCGCGGGTGGGGAAGATGCCGGTCTGGCGGACATGCGCCAGGGTGTAGGGAAGAAGGGCCAGGTGGCGCGCCCGCTTGACGGCGGTGCAGACCAGGCGCTGATGCTTGAGGCAGGTGCCCGTCTTGCGGCGCGGTTCGATCTTGCCGCGGTCGCTGACGTACATGCGCAGGCGCGAGACATCCTTGTAATCGATGCCCTTCACCTTATCAACGCAGAAGCGGCAGACCTTGCGGCGGCTGCCGTAGCGAGGCCGCTGAGGCCGTGCAGGGCGTTCGCCGCCGTCTGCTTGCTGTGGTGCGCGTTCTTCCGAAGTCATGGATCAGTTACCTCTCCCGATGGGTTTGTCCTTCCGTGGGAAGGACCGGGGTATGGGCGGAAGGACCGCCCGGGCTATTCGAAGGGCAGGTCATCCGGGTCGGTATCACCGCCGCGGCTTGCGCCACCGCCCCGGGGCCGGCTGTAACTGGAGCTCCCGCTCCACTCGTCGCCGGCAGAACCACCGCCGGAGCCGCCATCGCGGCCGCCCAGGAGCTGGACGTTCTGGGCGATGACCTCGGTGCGGTAGTGCTTCTGGCCCTGGTCATCGTCCCAGGAGCGGGTTTGGAGCCGGCCCTCGATGTAAAGGGGCTTGCCCTTGGTGATGTACTGCGAGACGCGTTCGGCCATATCGCCCCAGATGACGATGTTGAACCATTCGGTCTGCTCTTCCCACTCGCCGGATTGCTGGTTCCGGCGGCGGTTGTTGACGGCGAGGCTGAACTGGCACTGGGGAGTGCCGGTCGCGAGGTAGCGCAGTTCCGCATCGCGGCCCGCGTTCCCGATGAGCATGACCTTGTTCAGGCTCGCCATAGTGGTACTCCTCGGTTATTCGCCGGATTCCCCGGCGGGTGCCCCGTCGTCGGGGGATGCGGCTGCTTCGGCTGCGGGGGCGGCAACGGCCGACGCTGGCGCGGGCGCTTCGGCGGCGGGCGCCTGGCGCGGTTCGCGCGGTGGCGGCGGCGCCGGCAGCTCGTCGGCGCGGACGATGAGGTGGCGATAGACGCGCTCATCGATGCGGAGCGCCGCCTCAAGCGGGTTCACGCTCTCGGGTGCGAGCTCGACGCGGCTGACGACGTAGTCGGCATCGAGCGCATGGTTGATTGGGTAAGCCAGCCGGCGGCGGCCCCAGTGGTCGACCTTGAGCACCTTGCCGCCGCGTGCTTCGACGAGCTGGGCAAGGCGTTGCGGAGCTGCATCCGGGCCACCGGCCTCGGCGACGGCAAGGTCATAGACCACCGTCAGTTCGTATTCCCTCATGAATCCTCAAGCCGGGCGATGGGTTTGTGCTTCCCCGGGGGAAGCACCGGGCTCCCGGCACGAACCAAGAAGGTATCACGCGGAGCGGTTTGCCTCAATTCTGGACCGTGGCGGGTGACTGGCAGATCTGTGATTTCCGCCGCGCGGGGACGGGCGGTGCACAGGGTATGCTTCGGCGATGAACACGTATCACCGCTGGTATTGCCGTTCGGCGAAGTGGGCCCGGCAGCTGGAAGAGACCGTCGTCCCCTGGGTTATCCGCGACTATGACCTCGGGACGGACGTGCTCGAGATCGGCCCGGGCCCGGGGCTCGTGACGGACCTCCTCCGGGAGCGTTATCCCCGGGTGACCTGCATCGAAATCGACGCGAAGCTTGCCAGCTCGCTCCAGGAGCGGATGGCCGGGTCGAACGTCGACGTGCACCAGGGGGATGCGACGGCGATGCCGTTCGTTGATGCAAGCTTCACCGGGGCGGTCTCGATGACGATGCTGCACCACGTGCCCTCGGCCGCACTGCAGGATCGGCTGCTCTCAGAGGCCTATCGTGTGCTCAAGCCCGGAGGGGTGTTCGTCGGGTGCGACAGCACCGTGAGCTTGAAGTTCCGGCTCTCGCACGTCTTCGACACGATGGTCCTGGTACCGCCGGAGACGTTCGCGAAGCGGCTGGAAGCCGCTGGTTTCTCCGATGTGGCGATCCGGCCCGGCAAGGGGTCGTTCCGCTTCCGGGCGAAGAAACCGGCATAGGACGGGCACGATCACGGTACGGGCTGTTCGAGAAATTCAGCCGACTCGAGCCGGATCTCGATGGCTGCGATGTCCTGGCGCTCCGCGTGATAGCGACCAAGCAGCGAGCGCTTGCGCCAGTTGCGGAGCCAGTGCCAGGCCGCGCGCGGGGGCACGTAGTAACGGGTGGCCATGCGGAGCTGCCGGCGCCGCGTGAGGGCTTCGCGGGGCGCCAGCGTTGCCGTACCTGTGACTCGCAAGACGTGGCGCGTGCGGCGTCCGTGTTCGTCGCCAAACAGCAGTACCACGCGCGGGTTGCGCTGGATGTTTCTCGCGTGGAGGGAATCGCGGCGCGTGCCCAGGTAGATGGTGTCGCCATCGCGGCCGAACCAGAGGGGCGTGATGAGCGGAACGCGGTTCGCGGAAATCGTGCACAGGCGCACCGTGAGGGCCCCATCGATGAACCGGAGCTCCTCCCGGGTGAGGCTCACCGGTCACGCATCCGGCCGTAGTGCCAGGCGAACTCGCGTTCGGGGGCCACTTCGAACCACTCCAATGGGCCGGAAGCAGCGGGTACCCGGGTGGCGATGCCGCGGACGCGCACGCCACGCAGGTCGAAGTACATCCGGCCGGCGTCAACCACGAGGGTTGCCTCGATACCGCCGGGGAACCTGCCCGGGACGAGCCCGAAGCGGTAGGTCCCGGCGGTGAAGTCGAACGCAGCGGGTTCGGCGGCCACACCGTCGCTCCCCGCCCACGCAACTGTCGCATAGCGGGAGACGCGCAGGAGCCCGGCGAGGTCGGCCGGAGAGACGGCGCGGGTGACCCGGGTTTGCGGTGAGGTGGGGTGCCGCGCCATCGGGGAAACCGTCAGACGGCGACGGTGTCGGTGATACCCGGGACCGGGTAGGTGCGGGCGAAGACCGCCACTTCCTCGCGGACCTGTTCGCGGACGCCCTCTCCGTCCGGGTCTTTCAGGACACGGACGATCCACTGGCCAACGCGCTTCATCTGGGCGGGCCCCATGCCGCGGGAGGTCAGGGCCGGCGTGCCCATACGGAGGCCGCTGGTGACGTAGGCCGAGCGCTGGTCGTAGGGGATGGTGTTGCGGTTGGTGATGATGCCCGCGCCCTGGAGGGCGTTCTGGGCCTTGAGGCCGCTGATGCCGACGGAGTTGCAGTCGACCAGGATGAGGTGGTTGTCGGTGCCGCCGGAGACCAGGCGGAGACCGCCGGCCATGAGCTCCTCGGCAAGTGCGGCGGCGTTCTCGACGACGCGACGGGCGTACTCTTTGAATTCGGGGCGGAGGGCTTCGCCGAAGGCGACCGCCTTGGCGGCAATGCTGTGGAGGTGGGGGCCGCCCTGGGTGCCGGGGAAAACCGCCCGGTCGACTGCGTCGGCGTGCTCGACCCTGCAAAGCACCAGGGCGCCGCGGGGGCCGCGGAGCGTCTTGTGGGTGGTAGTCGTCACGACATCGGCGTGCGGGACAGGAGTTGCATGGGCGCCGCCGGCGACAAGGCCGGCGATGTGCGACATATCGACCATGAGCAGCGCGCCCGCCGCCTTCGCGATTTCGGCGAAGGCGGCGAAGTCGATCGCGCGCGGGTAGGCGGTCGCGCCGGCGACGATGATTTTCGGCTTTGCCTCGAGGGCGAGCCGCTTGACCGCCGCCATGTCGATCGTTTCGCTTTCGCGGTCGACCGTGTAGGGGACGAAGTTGTAGAGGCGGCCGCTGAAGTTGACGGGGGAGCCGTGGGTGAGGTGGCCGCCCTGGCTGAGCTCCATGCCCATGATGGTGTCGCCGGGATTCACGAAGGCCATGTAGGCGGCCATGTTGGCCTCGGCGCCGCTGGTGGGCTGGACGTTCGCGTGATCGGCGCCGAAGAGCTCTTTCGCGCGGTCAATGGCGAGTTGTTCGAGGCGGTCGCTGTGCTGGTTGCCGGCGTAGTAGCGCTTGCCCGGGTATCCCTCGGCGTACTTGTTGGTAAAGACCGAACCGGTGGCTTCGAGCACGGCGGCCGACGCGTAGTTTTCGCTGGCGATCATCTCGAGCGATTCGATCTGGCGGGTACGCTCGTCATCGATGATGGCGGCGACGGTCGGGTCGACCCGGGAAAGTACGGACATGGAAACACCCCTCGCAGGCATGGTGGGTAGCTCAAGGGTAGTTGGGGAACTGTGGAGGCGAAAGCCGCCCCCGACCGTGAAGTAGCTCACACAGCGTGCGCGTCCAGTAGAATCCGGCGCAGCCCCGAAAAGGAGCACGCGCCCCGTGCCCGGATCATTCGACACCGTCATCGTTGGCTCTGGCATCGCCGGTGGGGGCCTGGCCACCGTGCTGGCGCGAGCCGGGAAGTCGGTCCTGCTGCTAGAGAAGTCAACGGCGTACCGGGACCAGGTGCGGGGCGAGTGGATCGCGCCGTGGGGCATTGTCGATGCGAAGCGCACCGGCCTGTACGACGTCCTGGCCACGGTGAGCACCCACCACATCCGCTTTCACGCGGAGTACGGCGACGGCATCGACCCGGAAGAGGCGACGGGCAAGAAGCTGGACCTTGGCGGCTTCCTGCCCGGGGTGGCGGGGCCGCTGGCCATCGGCCACCCGCAAGCCTGCCAGGCGCTCCACGACGCCGGGGCTGCGGCCGGCGCCACCGTCCTCCGCGGCGTCGAACACGTGCGGGTAACCGGTGGCGACTCGCCATCGGTCGCCTATGCCATAGACGGCGTGGAACAGGTGGCCCGCTGCCGGATCATCGTGGGGGCTGATGGCCGGAATTCGGTGGTGCGGAAGCAGGCGGGGATAGCGCTCCACCAGGACCCGCCCCATCACCTGTTCGCGGGGATGCTGGTTGATGGAGCGCCAGGCTGGCCTGAAGACCTGGAGAGCATGGGGACCGAGGGCGATGTCCAGTACTTCGTCTTCCCGCAGGGCGGGGGACGCCACCGGCTGTACCTGAGCTACAGCCTGGAGCAGAAGTCGCGGCTCGCGGGGGAGGGCGCCGGGCAGGCCTTCCTCGATGCGTTCCGGTTCGGCACCGTGCCAAACGCCAGGGCGCTCGCCGAGGGCCGGGCCGCCGGGCCGTGCCACTCCGTGCCCAACCAGAGCACCTGGACCGATGTGCCATACGCGCCAGGCATCCTCCTCATCGGCGATGCCGCCGGGTTCAATGACCCGATCGTTGGGCAGGGGCTTTCCATCTCGCTGCGCGATGTGCGCGTGGTGAGCGAGACCATGCTGGGAAGCGAGGACTGGAGCGCGGACGCCTTCGTGCCGTACGCGGAGGAGCGCGCCGAGCGCATGCGGCGTCTCCGCTTTGCCGGCCGGCTCGATTCGATGATCCATGCCGAGTTCGGCCCGGAAGCGACGGCGCGCAAGCTGCGCTACCAGCGAGCACGGCTGGCCGACCCTTCGCTCGGGCTGGCGTCCGCCG
Source organism: uncultured Anaerolineaceae bacterium (assembly GCA_964448165.1). Lineage (GTDB taxonomy): Bacteria > Chloroflexota > Dehalococcoidia > Tepidiformales > Tepidiformaceae > Amarobacter. Next base: position 11,997 of record CAYUVT010000043.1, read on the forward strand.
CCGTGATGGTTGGCCCGGAAATGGTGCCGCCGCAGTTCTTCAGTGACGAGGAGTGGGCGCGGATCTGCGCGGTGTGACTGGCGGCGGCCCGGCCAGGCACTGCTACCTGGCCGGGACAGTGGACCGGGGCAGAGTGGCCTGCTACGGCCGGTTGATGGTTATCGACGGGTTGGCTCCATCGTAGGTGTACCCCGCGAGCGAAACGCCGGTCACGCGGAAGGTGACACTCGCGGTCTTCTTTGCCGCGTTCTTCTGGAGGGCGCACGCGCCGTTGCTGCCGGTGGTGCAGGTCACCGGGGACCCGCCATCCCAGTTCCCGGTCACCACGGCGCCAGCGAGCGGGAGGCCGTTGCTGGTGACGGTGGTGGTCGCGGTCGCAGTCCAGTTTCCGCCCTTGCCGGAGGTCGCGCTGCCCGAGAGTGTGGCGCTCATGGATGGGAGGATGACAGGGTTATCAACGGAAACGCCCACGGGGGCACTTGTTGCTTCCTGGTTGGCCGTGTCGGTCGCCCTGGCGGTGAGGGAGTAGGATCCGTTCGGGACAGTGGTGGTATCCCAATCGACCGACCAGCCTCCCGCGGCATTCGTATCCACGCCGATCGACACGCCATTCGCGAAGAATTCGACGCGGGTGACGCCGTTGTCGTCGGAGGCATTCGCGGCGACCGTGACGGTGCCGGAGACCGAAGCCCCGCCGCCCGGGCTCGAGATACTCACTGAGGGCGGGGTATCGGTCGGCGTCCCCCCACCTCCACCACCGCTGCCAGCGACCATCACGGGGTTGAAGAGCGCGGCGTTGGAAACATCGAGCAACGGCTCCTTAATGCCGTCACCGGAGTCGTCGAACCAGCCGAAGTTGCCGGCGTTGATGAGCGAGCCACGTATGGCCAGGACGTCGTTCTTGTTCGCCGGATTGTTGCGGCTGGCGATGAGTGCGGCCGCACCCGCGACGTGCGGCGAGGCCATGCTGGTGCCGCTGTAGGTGGCGTACCCGCCCGGCACGGTCGAAAGGATGCAGACGCCCGGGGCGGCGATTTCCACCACGGGACCAAAGTTGCTGAAATCGGCCAGTGTGTCGTCCTGGTCGGCGCGGCAGGTCGGGGCCGCACCACCGCCCGGCTGCCCGTTGAAGTCGGCGAGCGCCGAGACGGTGACCACGTCCGGGTGGTTGGCGGGGCTGAAGGTGGAGGCGTCCTTGCCGTTGTTGCCCGCGGCGACGACGAAGACGACGCCGTTCGCAACGGCGTTGGCGATGGCGGTGTCCATTGCCGGGCTGCTGCATTCGCAGCCGAGGCTCATATTCGCGACCTCGATGGATGCGGAGTTGGCGGCGACGTAGTCGATGCCGGCAACGATCCACGACATGTAGCCGCTGCCCTGGCTGTTGAGCACCTTTACCGCCCAGAGCCGGGCGCCGGGCGCCACGCCAACCACGCCAAACCCGCTGTCGAGTGCGCCGATGGTGCCGGCGACGTGGGTGCCGTGGCCGTTGTCGTCGGAGCCGCCGGTACCACAACTCATCCGCAGGGGGCTGCCCCCGCTGCAGTTGGTGCTCCGGAACACGTTCAGGTCGGGATGGGTCGCATCGATGCCGGTGTCGATCACGGCGACGTCGACATCGACGCGAAGGTCATCGACGCCATCGATGTCGATGTTGGGATTGCCGGGGGCGAAGATGCGCTGGATGCCGGCCGGCGTCTCCTGGCCGGCGATCGAAACGGCCTGGTCCAGTTCGATGGAAAGCACGCGAGGGTCGGTGCGGAGGGCGGCGAGCTGCGTGGGCCCAAGCGAGGCGGCAAAGCCGTTGAGCGCGTGGCTATAGACGTGGTCGGGTACGGCGCCCCGGGCGATAGCCAGGCCGGGCGCATCGACACCGGGCTGGAGCACCACGATATAGCGGGCGGGGGTGGGCGGGAGCCCCGGAGGGCGGGCACCGGCCGGGACCGCATCGTGCTGGAGGGCGAATGCGCCCGAGATAAGCAGCGCGAAGAGAATGGCGAAAAGCCTGGGCATGGTGGGGACCCCATTGGGCGATGGCGCGCAGCAGCCCCGCAGCGGGCCGTGTGCCAGCGTTCCGACGTCGTGGCTGTTCCCTGCCGGGTTCATGCCCGGATGGCCCATTCTATGCCCCCGTCAAGCGTGCGCGAACCGGGGGAAGCCCGCACGGTGTGGCGGGCTATGGCAGGGTTGCGAGGAACTGGTCGAGCCGGGCGTTGTAGGCGGCCGCGGCTTCGTAGTAGACGTTGTGGGGCGCGCCAGCGATGACGTGGTATTCGGACCGCGGGACGAGCCGATGCAGGTGCTCGGCCCAGGGCACCAGGCGGTCCAGCCCGCCGACGACGATGAGCATGGGCGAGGTGATCTTCGCGACACCGGCGGCGAGTTCGGCAGGGTCGCCCAGGAGGCCGCGGGTGGTGCGGCGGGGGTGGCGCAGAGCTTCGATCCGGGTGGCTGTCGAGCGGATGCGGAGGTAGCGCTCGTACATGCGTGGCCGGGTCGCCTTGAACTCATCGGTAAGCGAGTCTCCGATGGGCAGGAACAGGGTATCCTGGTCGAGCGGATCAGCGGGGATGCGGGGAGCGGTATCGCCGGTGGGGACACCCATGCCCGAGGGGATGAGCGCCCGGGCCGCGCCCGGGTGGCGGACGGCCCAGCGGAGGATGGTATTCGCGCCCATGGAGTTGCCGGCCAGGATGGGCCGCTCGATGCCCATGGCAGCGAGGAAGGCCTCGAGCTCATCGGCGCGGTCAGGCTCGTCCTGGCCGCGCGGGCTGTTGCTCGAATGCCCGTGGTTCACGCTGTCGTAGGCAATGCAGCGGTAGCGGTCGAGGAAGTGGGCGAATTGCTGGAACCAGGCCTCGGCGCAGGAGCTCATCCCGTGGAGGAAGACGAACGGCTGACCCTGCCCTTCCTCGACGTAGTAGATGTCGGTGGAGCCGAGTTCGATCCATGGCATAGCTGTGTCCTCCCGGTGCGGGCGGGATCCTACGGCAGCCGGCCGGGCGCTGCCAGCCGGTTAGAGGGGGTGCTTGCTTGCGGAGTCGGCGATACGCCGGAGGGTTTCGGCGAGGGCGGCCGCCTCGGCATCGGTCAGGAGGCTGGTGAAATAGGCGTCCACACCGCGCAGGTGCACCGGGGCCGCATCGTGCAGGCGGGCGAGCCCGGCGGGTTCGAGGCTCACCCAGCGGCCGCGCTTGTCGCGGTCGTCGGCCGAACGGCTCACGAGCCCGGATTCGCACATGCGGTCGACCAGGCGGGTAAGACCGCTCTTGCTGAGGAGGACGCGCTCGGCGAGGTCTGTCATGCGGAGACGATGGTCCCCGGCTTCTTCGAGATGGACGAGGACGTCGTACCAGGTGAGGGGCAACGCTTTTTCCGCTTCCAGCTCGGTTTGCAGTAGCCGGATGACGTGTGCGTGCGCTTCGAGGAACGCCCGCCATGCCTCCATTCGAATGCCACTCACCACGTGGTCATGGTCGAGGGCGCACAGAACGGCGGCAACGGCCGGTATGCCCGGTATTCGTGGCCGTTTGGCGGGCTGCTAGCGTGTCGCGTGGGCGTGGCTTGTGGGAGTCGCCGGTCCGGAAGTGGCGAGACCCGGGGCCCCGGCTTCGAATGCTGCCTGGCTGGTGGCATCGATGCCGCGCAGGGCCTTGCTGAGGGCGAAGATGGCGAGCGAGAGACCGGCGGTGACGGCGGAGGCGATGGCGACGGCAGTGGGGGCGCCGAAAGCCTCGGCCATGGCCGCGACCGGGACGGTCCCGAGCGGGGTGAGGCCGAAGGTCATCATCATCAGGCTCATGACGCGGCCACGGACCTCATCGGGGATGAGGAGCTGGACCACCGTGTTGTTCATGGTGGTGAAGATGCTGGCGAAGACATCGGCGATGAGCACGAGCGGGAGGGCGAGGAGGAACCAGGGGCTGATGGCGAACAGGAAGAGGCAGCCGGCGAAGGCAAGGAGGCTGGCCATCATCAGGCGGAGGCGGCGCGGGGAATCGCCGCGCCAGGCCACATAAAACGAGCCGGCGATGCCACCGACCCCGGCCGCCGCCTGGAGGAGGCCCAGCCCGCTGGAGCCCTTGTGCCAGATATCCTCGGCGAAGACGACGAGGAGCGCCTGGAAGGGCATCGCCAGGAGGATGGGCACGATGCTGAGCACCATCAGGGCGCGCACGGGCGGGTCGCTGGCGACATAGCGCACGCCCGCCCAGAGTTCGGCGAGCACCGGCTTCTGTCCCATGCCCGGCACCGGGGGCGACTTCGAGACACGGGACATGGAGAAAAGCGCCAGGGCGTACATGGTGACGGCAACGACGTACACCCAGCGCACACCTGCCAGGGCGATGATGAAGCCAGCGAGCACGGGGCCGACCACACGGGCGGCGTTCATGCCACCCATCTGGAGTGCCATCGCGTTTCCCAGCCCCTGGCGGCCGACGATGCTGACCACTATCGCCTGGCGCGCGGGCATGATGAACGGGAAGGTGCACCCCATAAAGAAGACGACGACGAGCAGGTGCCAGAACTGGAGGTGGCCTGTCAGCAGGAGCACGAGCACGGCCAGCTCGTTCGCCACGAGTACCGATTGGCCGGTGAGGATGAGTCGCCGCTTTTCCACGCGGTCGGCGATGACGCCGCCGAAAGGAGACACGATGAGCATGGGGACGGCGACAACCAGGTTGATGAGGCCGAGGGCGAGCTCGCTCCGGGTGAGGTCGTAGGCGAGGTAGGAACGGACCACGAACTGGCCGTTCATTGCGAAGAAGAAGGCGATGTTGCTGGCGTAAAGCCATCGGAACTGCTGGTGCTTGAGCGAGGAGAAGGGGCTCGAACGGCGGGGAGGCTGGAACTCGGAGACGCGCGCCACCCGGTCAGGCTAGCACGAAAGAGTGCGATGAAGGTGCTGATCAGGCTCAGGCGGTTGACCTTCACGTGCACGTCACGTTTCACGGGTATACTCACGGGCACACCAACCAACCGGGGAGTTCACTGTGGAATACCGCCATCTGGGCCGCTCGGGGCTGCAGGTTTCCGTTGTCGGCCTGGGCTGCAACAACTTCGGCATGCGCTGCGATTTCGACCAGTCGAAGGCCGTCGTTCACCAGGCGCTGGAGGCGGGCATCACGCTCTTCGATACGGCCGACGTGTACGGCGGCCAGGGCCGATCCGAGGAGTTCCTGGGGAAGATCCTGAAGGGCCGCCGTCAGGACGTCGTGATCGCCACCAAATTCGGCATGAAGATGGGCGAAGGGCCGCACAAGAGCGGCGGCTCGCGCAAGTACATCATCTCGGCCGTCGAGGATTCGCTGCGCCGGCTCGATACGGATTACATCGACCTGTACCAGATGCACCGGCCCGACCCGGAGACCCCAATCGAAGAGACGCTGCGGGCGCTGGATGACCTGGTGACTTCGGGCAAGGTGCGGTACATCGGGAACTCGAACTACGCGGGCTGGCAGGTGGCCGAAGCGCATTATGTCGCAAAGCAGGGGAACCTGGCGCCGTTCATCAGCGCGCAGAACGAGTACAACTTGCTCGACCGGCGGATCGAGGGCGAGCTAGTGCCCGCCTGCAACAAGTTCGGACTGAGCATCCTGCCCTACTTCCCGCTGGCGAGCGGCTTCCTCACGGGGAAGTACCGCCAGGGCCAGGATCTGCCCGCCGGCACGCGGCTGGCGAACGCCGGGCCGATGGCCGCCCGGGTACTCACCGAGAAGAATTACGAAATGCTCGGCAAGCTCGAAGCCTTCGCCGATGCACGCGGCAAGACGATGCTCGACCTGGCCATCGGCTGGCTGGCGAGCCTGCCGCACGTGGGGAGCGTGATCGCCGGGGCCACAAAGCCCGAGCAGGTAGACCAGAACGTGGCGGCCGGCGCCTGGCGGCTGACCGCGGAAGAGCTGGCGGAAGTCGACGCGATCAGCAAGCGGTAGTGCCCGTGGCCGTTCGCCGATGGGGACCGGGGCTTATGCCGGTTCCTCCCAGCGGGCGACAAGGGCGCTGAACTTCTGGCGCACCAGGCTGGCCGTTTCGCCGGTGAAGGCGGAGAGCTCGGCGAGGCGGGCTGCGAGGTATGCGTGTGCGGACTCGACGCTTGTCACGTCGTCGCTGTCCGCGGCCTCGTGAAAGAGTGCGGACGCCAGGACGCCCGGGTCAGCGGCGATGGCTGCCCGGGCGTCTTC
>CAYUVT010000044.1:0-17819 GCA_964448165.1 uncultured Anaerolineaceae bacterium
AAGGCCGCCTGGTCCATCGCGTCCGGGCAGCCGGCCGCCGACACCGCGATGGCCGTGAACATGGCCAAGGCGTGGTGCTCGGAGGCGACCCGCCGCGTGGTGGCCCACGGCCAGCAGATCCACGGTGGTATCGGCTTCACCAAGGACTACATCATCCAGCTCTTCTTCCGCCGCCAGAAGCGCGCCGAGCTCTTCTGGGGCGATGGCGACTTCCACCGCGAGCGCGTCGCCCAGATGCTCGAGATCTAATCCTCGGGCAGGCAGTTGCCGAAACACAGGGGGATGGCCCGGATGGCCATCCCCCTCGCCGTGTCTGAAAGGGGCTCAAGTTGGCGCGTGTCGCCGCGAACCCACAGAATGCCTGAACGGCGGGAAGCACTAGAAGGAGAGGACATTGAACATTCGCAAACTGGCCATCTGGGCGGGAATCCTTCCCGTCGCACTCGGGGCCACCCTGTTCGGCGCCTGTGGCGGCGGCGATGATGGCGGTTCGGGCGGGACCGGCAGCGATGAAAAGTTCGTCGCCGACATTTGCAAGGCTGGTCTCAATTTCAGCAAGGCCCTCGAAGAGGTGTTCAAGGACCCCTCGGCGCTGACCGACGAGGACAAGGCGATCGAAAAGCTTGGCGACGCTTTCGAGGATTTCGCCAACGCCTTCGCGAAGGCCAAGCCCCCGGCCGACCTCAAGGATTGGCACAGCGAAGCCTCGAAGCAGCTGAAGGACGGCGTCAAGCAGATCAAGGACGGCAACCTCGAGGGCGGCATCTTTGCCGGCGACAGCCCCTTCCCCGAGCCCCCGGCTGAGGCGGGCGATCGGCTGAGCAAGATTGCGGAGAACAACAAGGACTGCCAGGAAGCCGACTTCTCGTTCACCGAGTAGCCAGACTCCCCGCAGCACGTTCATCACTGGAAGAGAGGGGGACGCATGCGTCCCCCTCTCTTCGTTCCGACGTAAACCGAGTGAACCCCCGGGTGGCGCGCTGCGCCAGGAAGGAAGAAGCTGAGTCCGCATGTCCCGGCAGTCGAGCCTCCGCCGCGTGTTGAAGGTCTCTGTATTGGCCGCCGCCGGCTTCGCACTTCTTGCCACAGCGCTGGCGCCGGCGAGCCCCGGCACGAGCACCCCCGCACCCATAGATGGCGGATACGTGGTGATTCGCCACGTCCTCCTTGAGGACGACATCATCAGCCGCCCCGAACACGACGCGGCTGGTTCGGTCAGCGCCCAGTACACCGTCAACAAGCACCGCTGGTCCGCGGGCTCCATGCCGATCACGGTTGCCTACAATGCCTCGGGCGCACCGGAAGGTATCGATGCGGTGCCACTCATCCAGGATGCGATCGCGAAGTGGAACGCCGTGGCCCCGCAGTCGTTCGCATTCGCCTGGGCTGGCACCTCCACCGGCTCGGCGGGATCCTGCGGCGCATCGGTGCAGCGCGATGGCGTGAACACCGTAACGTTCAGCGATGATTTGCCCCAGGGCACGCTCGGCCAGACCTGCACCGTCTGGTCGGTCTCAGGAGGAGCCAGCGCGCCGCTGGTCGAGTTCGACATGGAGCTCAGCTCAACGGTCCAGTGGTCGACTGCCGAGACCACGCCGGGGAATCGTTACGACCTCTGGTCAACCATCCTGCACGAGATGGGCCATGCCGCCGGGCTCGGCCACACCCAGGACGGCTCGGCGGTCATGTACGCCTCGTTGAAGGCCGGGACGCAGAAGCGGACGCTCGCAGATGACGACATGTCCGGACTCGAAGCCGCCTACCGCCGAATTCTCCTCCAGTCTGTAGCCCGGGACTAGAAGTCGAGGTCGTCGAAGGAGTGGCTGTGGCTATGGCCGCCGGGGCCATGGCTGTGGCCATGCCCATGGTCGTGCGAATGGCCATGGTCGTGGCCGTGGTCGTCGCCGCCATCGCCGCCTTCTGAATCCCATGGCGCCGGGCCGTCTTCCACGCCCGCCTGGGCAACCCCGACTACCGCAAACTGCCCGATTGCTTTCGATGCCTGCTTCCCGCACTTCGGGCAGGGGATGAACTGGACCACATCCGACATGGGCATGCGCTTTTCGGTGCGCGTACCGCAACCTGGGCAAACGTATTCGTAGAGAGCCATGCCCAGATCGTGCGCCCACCCGCGCCGGGTGGTCAACCGCTCTGCCGTGCCTGCCGGTAGGCCCACTGCCGCAGATCCCAGAGGGCCGGCGGCTCATCGCGCCAGCGGGGGTGGAGGCGTGGAATCGTCCACTCCACCGGTGGTTGCCACCTGTCCCAGCCGGCGGCAAACGGCCCGCGGCGAGATTCAATCTCCTCGATGACGCGCGATGCCTCCGCCCGCACCGCTTCGCCAAATTCCGCCGAGTATGCGCCAGTCGAAACGAGCTGCTCGAACTCGTCCAGGTCCTTCCACGACCAGGAGAGGTCTGGTTCGACCACGATGTCCAGCGCGTGGTCGTTGGTGTCGACGCCGATTGCCGTCCGCCGGAACGGCTCCTCCATGTTCACGTAGTAGCGTGCGAACTCACGCCCATCCCCCTCCCAGAAGCACCACACTGAGTGCGCCTGCCCGGGGACCATGAGCCGGAGCATATCCCGCCGCCACTTCCGTTCGACCAGCCTGCGAGGCTCGCCCGGGGACTGCTGCCACGACATCACGGTCGTGCCCCGCGGCACGTACAGGGCCAGCAGATCGTCGTCGCGAACCACCCGCGCTGGCCACGTCATGCCGGGCACGCCATCAACACGGGTGATGTAGCGCAGCACCACCTCGTCACCCGGTTTCCAGCGCCAAACGGTCACGTCCTCATCGTTCGCCGGTCGGGCCTGTGCCGTCAACGGGTTCGGTTGACTAATACGCGCGCGGCAGCGGGGTCGGCGTGCTCTTCGGCGGGATGGGCGTCCGCGTCGGCGTCGGGGTCCGTGTCGGCGTTGGCGTTATCGTTGGCGTGGCGGTCGGAGGACCCATCGTTGGAGTAGATGTGGGCGTGGCGGTTGGCGGTTGCGCCCCCGATCCTCCCGATCCACCAGGCGCCGGAGTAGTCTTCGCTCCCGGTTTGGGCGTGGGAGTCTCAGTGGGCTCCTTCGTCGGGGTCACCGTCGGCGTCTGCGTGGGAGTTGGCGTGGGAGTCCAGGGGATCACCTCGCGCCCCGGGACCTGGACGAAGTCCGCCGGGTCGATCGGCACGCCGGAGTAGCGAATCTCGAAGTGAAGGAACCCGTCCGGCTCGCCCATCCCCACCACGGTCGACTTCGAGACCAGGTTGCCCTTCGCGACGCGTGTGGTCTGGAGCCAGCCATACAGGGTGGAGAACCCGCTCCCACAGTCGACGATCACGTGCAGGCCATACGCATCGCTGGTGCCAGTCTCGGCCACGCTGCCATCGCACGCCGATTCGACGGTGATGGCCTTCAAGCCGACGAGGGAGAAGTCGACTCCCGCATGTTTGAGGCCATCGCCGCGATCGGTCCCAAAGTCGTCTTCCAGCCCGGCGTGGGCGGTCAACGGCAGCTCAAAGCGCCTGCCGCCCGCAATCAGGTACTCCTTGATATCGGGCTTCGGCGGGTTCGCCGGGAGCTCAGCCGTCCCTTCGTGGCTGCCGCCGGCACGGTTAGCCGGGTTGCGGGTGGGCGCGATTGGAGGCGGGGTAGATGTGGGAGCTTCGGTGCGAGCTTCATCCTGGGGCAAGGTGGAGTCAGCCGGATCCTGCTCCGGCCCGCCACCAAGTACAGCCATGCCGACCCAGGCGACGACGCCCAGCACGGGCAGGGCGGCCAGCAGATAGAGCGGAGCCATCCGCCGTTCCCGCGATCCGCCCCTCGCCTTCTGAAAGTCGCGCCCGTAGAAGCCCTTGCCTGGCGGCATACCTCACCTCACCCCCTGTCCACCGGGCGCGACGTCTCCGTGCGCCCTCGTCTCGATAGTTCCCTTGCAATCCTCAGCGACGGGTTCGAAGAGCAGCCGATCGCCGGGCTTCACCGGGTTCGCTGCGCCCAACCCGAGTTCGACGACGCCCCACGTGCCGCGGCCGCCGAAGGCGAGCCCGAACCACGGCCTCACGCCGCGCGCGACCCTGGTGACCTGGAACTGCCGGTCGTAGAACACCGCGTCGATGGCGAATCGCATGAACATCATGTGGATCGACGAGCAGGGACGGATGTCGATCGCCTCGCCCTCGGAGAGCGGACCGCGAAACATCAGCCCACGCGCACGAGTCCACAGCCCATGGGCGGGGACGACCCGCCGGGCGACCACGATGCCGGTTTCCTCGATGCGCAGCTGGTGCATGGTTCGAACCTGGCGGAGCGGCTGCTCCACCCATACCTATGTATCGGCGGAGATGCGCCCGATCACCAGCACCTTGACCTTTCCGGGAGCCGTTGCGCCTGTGGCCCCGGCCCGGAATAGTTCGGTGGCAAATACCAAGAGGATGCGCCCCAACGTATGCCCCGGCACCGCCCACGCCTGGGCCAGGGACTCGAGGCCCTGGTTTCCCCCGTCCGTCACGACCCGCCAGAGGATCCTGCCGAGCTTTCGCGGCTGGCGGAACCCGCCCCCACCGGCCCACCGCCCCGGCATATCGCATGGGAATACGCTGTTGTCGCGCCAGGCCGGCGGAAACGGCGGCGGGCTGCCTGCCGGATAACGGTCCTCGCTGGCGACCTCCTTCGCCAACCGGAACGCCACCGCCTGCGCGGCATGACGCCGCTGGTGGCGCTCGGCATCCTGGGTGCTGGCGGCTGGGAGCTGGTGGCCATCAGCGGCCGCTCCTACATCCTGAAGCGGCCCGCGCCGACAGCTCTGGGGGCGGCGGGTTTACGTCTCCGGTATCTCGCGTAAACTTCGCGCGAAGCTAAGAATCCCGCGCCGACGCGCGACAGGAGCAGGACGTGACTTACCGACCAAGCCGGATGCGCTTCGGCATCTTCCTCGCCCCCTTTCACCGGCTGGGCGAGAACCCCACGGTCGCCCTCGAGCGGGACCTCGAGCTGGCGGAGTACCTGGACCGGTTGAACTTCGATGAAGCGTGGTTCGGCGAGCACCATTCTGCCGGTTGGGAACTCATCGCCTCGCCTGAACTGATGATCGCTGCCGCCGCGCAGCGTACCCGGACCATCCGCCTCGGGACCGGAGTCTCCTCCCTGCCCTACCACCACCCCTTCATGCTTGCCGACCGCATGGTCCAGCTCGACCACATGACGCGTGGACGGGCTATGTTCGGCGTTGGCCCCGGGGCACTCACTTCGGATGCCTACATGCTTGGCATCGATGCGCTCACCCAGCGGCAGCGCATGGATGAGGCGCTGGGCGTCATCCTCCGCCTCTTCCGCGGCGAGACGGTGACGATGGAGACCGACTGGTTCACGATGCGCGAAGCCCGCCTTCAGCTCGCACCGTACACCTACCCCCACATGCCCGTCGCCGTTGCCAGCACGTTCTCTCCCGCCGGACCTGTGGCCGCCGGGAAGCATGGTGTTGGCATTCTCTCGGTCGCAGTCTCGCAGCCGGGCGGGCTCATCTCCCTCGCCAAGACCTGGGAAATGGCCCAGGACGCGGCGGACAAGGCCGGACAAACGATCAGCCGCGATGACTGGCGGCTCGTGATTCCCATCCACCTGGGCGACTCGCGCGAGGAAGCTATCAGCGATGTCGCGGAGGGCGCCTTCCGCTACAACAAGGAGTACTTCGAGGACACGCTCGGGCGCCCGGCCGACCCGAACAACCCGAACGACATCCGCGCAACCGCGGAGCGCGGCGGCGCCATCATCGGCACTCCCGACGATGCCATCGCGGCCATCGAGCGCATGCTCGAGATGTCAGGCGGCTTCGGCGCAATTCTCGGCCTCGCCCATGAATGGACGACCTGGGAGAAGACGAAGTACAGCTACGAGCTCTGGGCTCGCTATGTCGCCCCGCACTTCCAGGGCCAGCTCGAACGTATCCGCGCGAGCCAGGCATTCGTTTCCGAACACCGCGCCACTATTTTCGGCCCAAACGCGATGGCGATCGGCAAAGCGTTCGTCGATGCGGGCGTGTCACTGCCCGAGGAGATGGTGAAGCGGATGCAGCGCGGGAATACCTAGCCGAAGCTCAAATCCGCGCCCTGGCCAGCCCGGCCAGCAGCTCCGTCGTGCGCTTGATCGCTCCCGGGTCGCCAGCAATCGGGAAGATCGACGCATTGAAGTCGGTAACGCCTGCGGCCGCCAGGGCACGCACCTGGGCCTCGACCTCGTTTTCGTTCCCGACGATGGCGATATCGGCCGGGCCGGGTGCGCCCTCTACATCGAGCACGGCCCGGTAGGAAGGAAGCGCGCCATAGTTGGCGAAGATCTTCGCCGCAGCCTCTCTTGCCTCAGCGACCATCGCGGTGACCGCGATTGGAAACCCGGCCACGATGCGTGGGGCCGGCCGGCCCGCTTCGGTGGCTGCCGCGTGGATCGCCGGGATGGCCGTCTCGCGCAGGTACTTCGGACCACCCATCCAGGTGGCGGTTCCGTCGGCCATCCTGCCCGCAAGCCTGAGCATCTGCGGCCCCAGTGCCGCGACGATCACCTGGGGGCGCGGCGCCTCGGGGACGGTCAAGCGGGCCATCACGCGGTACTCTTCGCCGCGGTGCATCACCTGCTCGCCACTGACGAGCGGAATGAGCACCGACAGGTACTCCCGCATGTGCCGCACCGGCCTGGAGTAATCCAGGCCGAGCATGTTTTCGATCACCACGCGGTGGCTCAACCCTATCCCAAGCGTAAATCGCCCTCCCGACGCGGCTGACGCGGTCAACGCCTGCTGCGCCAATGCCATCGGATGGCGCGGGTAGGTGGGGACCACGAATGTCCCAAGTTCGAGCCTGCCGGTCACGCGTCCGGCCAGGGCCAGCACCATCACCGCATCGAATCCGAAGATGTTTGGCATCCAGGCCGAATCGAACCCGGCATCTTCCGCCCGTTCAAAGGCGGCCAGCAGCTGCGAGAGGTTGCCGTCTTCGCCGACCCCGGCGCCAATTCCCAGCCCGATCTTCACTATGCGAACTCCTTCCTTGGTGTCCGGGTAGGCAAGCCTACGCGGGCGGCCGGCCTGCGAAAAGCATCGCGGGCTGAGCCAGCCCGGTGCAGACGCTACACTTCGGCCATGCCATACGCGCGCGTCAATGCCGCCCAGCTCTACTACGAACAGCACGGGAGCGGGCCCGACCTGGTCTTCCTTCATGGAGCGGGGGGCAACCACCTCAGCTGGTGGCAACAGGTCGCCGAGTTCGCCACCAACTACCGGTGCACCACGTTCGATGCGCGGGGTTGGGGCCTCTCCCGCGGGAACATGGCCGTGGGGCGCTGGTCACTCGGTACGGACCTGGTGGCGCTCCTGGAACACCTCAGCATCAATCGGGCGCACATCGTCGCGCAGAGCATGGGTGGGCGGGCAGTCGCCGGCGTCGCTCGCCTGGCGCCGGATCGCGTCCGTTCGCTGGTGCTTTGCGGCACGACCGCCGGCGCCACCAACGACCGCGTCCGAGAGCTCCAGGACGAGTTGCGGGATGAACGCGGGGACGCCAGCCTCCGGGAGCACGCTCTCGCGCCGGGTTTCGAGGCCGAGAATCCCGGCCTGGCCTTGCTCTACCGCCAGATCAACGCGCTCAATCCGCCGCGCCCGCGCGGGATGCTGGGCCGTCCGCCGCCAACCTACCGCGGCAGCACCCATGAGCTGATCGCCCGCCTCAATGTGCCAGTGCTGTACATCGTCGGCGAACACGACCTCATCACCTCTCCCGAGATGATCCGCGAGGCGTGCGGGCTCATCGCCGGGGCCGAATTCCACGAGATCAAGGCCGCGGGGCACTCGTGTTACTTCGAGCGCGCCGGCGAATGGAACCGGGCCGTCAGGGAATTTCTCGCGGGGATCGATCGTTAACAGCCGGTTGCCATTAGGGAAACGGCAGGGTTATCGTCTAGTCCCTATGTCATGGATGTTCCACTGGCTCTCGGCCCTGCTCTCCCGCTTCCGGTTCGGGGGAGAGACCGATGCCGGCTGGGTCGAGCCTTCGAACGCGGTCACGCGGGCGGTTTTGGGCAGCGGTCCTCTCGCGCTTTCCGCAACGGTCGTCGAGCCAGCCCACTCGCCTGCGAGGGTACTCTCGCTCCCGCAGCGCTCCCAGCCAGCGACCCGGACTGCCCAGCGCACCCGCCGCCGCCGCGCCAGCCGCGCTGCCTGATGCCCTGGCGCCAGCTATACTCAGCGCATGGCGATCTACGAGTATTACTGCCCCACCTGCCGTGAGAAGTTTGAGGCGCGCCGGCCGATGGCCGAGGCTTCGGCGGCCGCCAGTTGCCGCAAGGGCCACCGCGCCGAACGCACCATCTCGGCCTTCGCAGCGCCACGGTCCGGCGGGGATGTTGCCCTGGCCGAAATGCCGGTCTCCGGCGGCTGCTGCGGGGGCGGCGGCTGCGCCTGCGCGAACTAGGAGCCGGCGATCCGCGGGTCCGTGGGCCGTGCGGCCGTCCTGAGAGACTGATCCTTTTCCCTTCCGCGGCTGAACGCCAGGTAGCTCAGGCTCACCACCACCACCAGGGTCGCCTCGGCCAGCGTTAGCCCTCCCACGATAAAGGTGGCCTCCCGCCAGAACTCCTCCGGGAACATCTGAATCAGCCGGTCGGTATCCGGGTCGAGCCGCCAGAGGTCGTTACGGAAGGCAACCTCATGGAAGGTCGTCCAGGCCTGGTCGAAGCCAGTGAGGGCGAAGGCGCCCACCACGCCCACCACCAGAAGCCCGAAGCCCACGCCCGCGAGTGACAACCGCGCAAGCCCGGCCACACTCCGTTCGCCCGCCCAAAGGACGGCGCAGGCGGAATACGCCAGCACGATCGCCAGGGATACTTCGTTCAGGCGGTAAACCGCGCGAATCAGCGTTTTCACGTCGCGCATGTGGTCCGTCTCCTTCGCGTTGAAGAGCGAAGTCTCCTGACCGTCGACCGCCACGAGGATGCGCAACGTCCCGGCATCGTCCTCGAAGTACTCAATGATCTCCTCGGCCGCACGGTCCAGGTCCGCAAGCGGCAACCCGGTACGGCCGCTCGAATCGAACTCGCGGAAGCCATGCTTGTAGTAGGCGATATCGCTCGCAAGGAAGCGGACGTTGGCAGTGACCAGGAAGACCGGCAACGCAACGACGAACAGGGCTGCAGCGAGGCGTGAAAGGATCAGCATGGGCGCGGTGCAGTCCCGTAAGCCTGCTGGAGGATCGTGGTCCGGCGGGCCCGGTGGGTCAAACCGGGCACCAGACTCAGCCCTGCACCTCTGGTAAACTCAACCTTCCCGGCCGTGCCGGGTTTTCGTGCGCCATGAACCCACCCGGAGAAGCGACTATGACCGCCCCTGCCCAGGCCCCCGAACTCGACTACATCTTCCACCCGCGGTCGATTGCCATCGCCGGCGTTTCGGCGAAGGAGTCAGCCGCGTTCGGCGGCGGCGGTTTCGTCTCCTCGCTCCAGGAAATCGGCTTCAAGGGCCCCATTTACCTCATTCACCCCACCGCGCCGGCAATCCGCGGCATCAAGTGCTATCCCAGCCTGCGCGACATTCCGGACGACGTGGATTACGTCATCTCGTCGGTGAACGCCCGGTTCGTGCCGGGGCTCCTCGAAGACTGCATCGCCAAGGGCGTCCGCGTACTCCACCTGTTCACCGCCGGCTTCACCGAAACAGGAGATGCGGAACGCGCGAAAATGGAACAGGCTGTCGTTGCCCGCGCCCGGGAAGCCGGTATTCGCCTCATCGGTCCCAACTGCATGGGCCTCTACGTGCCGGAATCCCGCCTGGCCATGATGAACGGGCAAATCCCCGAGGCGGGCCCGGTGGGGATGGTCTCCCAATCGGGCATGAATGCCGGCGAATTCGTCCGGTATGCGACGCCGCGAGGGGTCCGCTGTTCGAAGGTCATCAGCTTCGGGAATGGCGCCGACCTCAAGGCCGCAGACTTCTTTGATTACCTGGCCGATGATCCGAAAACCGAGATCGTCGCGGCCTACCTGGAAGGGATCCAGGATGGCCCCCGCCTTGCGCGCGCAATCCGGAAGGTGGGCGCGCGCAAGCCGCTTGTCATCCTCAAGAGCGGCCGCACGGAAGCCGGGTCACGAGCCGCGAACTCACACACCGCCTCGCTCGCGGGTTCCCTTCAGATCTTCGACGCCCTCTGCAAACAGGCCGGAGCGCTCCGCGTCGAGAGTCTGGAGGAGCTCGTCGACATGGCCGTGACGTTTCAGTTTGTGAAGCGTCTCTCTGGGCCGAACGTCGTGGTCGTTGGCGGTGGCGGGGGCGCCAGCGTGCTCGCGGCCGATGACCTCGCGGCGGCTGGACTCAACCTGCCACCGCTCCTGCCCGAAACCCAGGAAGCGCTGGCGAAGGTAACCCACGAAGCCGGGACGATCATTCGCAACCCGATCGATACGACGAGCCTGTGGGAAGACGAGGGCTTCGAGGCCACCCTCATGCCGTGCGCCGAGGCCCCGAACATCGACCTGCTGCTTTACCACACCAGCTTCGGCGGCGGTGGGCCGAGCGCCCGCTTCGTCGGAATGCGCGACCGCATGCGGCGCCAGGCCGAAACACTCGGCCGCATCCAGCTGGAAGTCGGCAAGCCAGTCGTCGTTTGCATCCGGCCATCCACGACGGCCGAGGCTTTTGAACAGGCCGCCGACTTCCAGGAACTGTGCTGGCGTACGGGCCTGGCCACCTACCCGAGCATCGCGCGGGCGGGTGTCGCCCTCGGCAAGCTCCTCCAGTGGCAGCGGCTCCACGAATAGGCTTTTTCTTTCTCATATAAGTTGATACACTCAGTCAACTTTATGAGCCTGAACGACACTCTTGCCGCGTTTCGCGTGTGTGCGTGGCGTACCGTCTCGTTCCGGGCGGCAGAGATGGCCGCCGTGCGCGCGACCGTTAATGCCTCCCACCCGGACGACGCCGTGGTGACAAGCTGCCAGCGGCTCGAAGCCTTCGGTTTCGGGGACTGCGACTGCGAGGCACCGGTGCGCCATCGCGGCATCGAGGCGCTCCAGCGGCTTGCCGCGGTCGCCGCCGGTCTCGATTCCGTGGTTCTTGGCGAAGACCAGATCACCGGACAGGTCCGGGCTGCCTTCACCGGGTCCAGTTTGCACCTCCGGCAGTTCGGCGACCTGGCGATCAGCGCGGCCCGCGCGCTGCGCACTGAGACCCACTTCGGGAGCCACGCAGGTCACCTGCTCGACCGCGCTCTTCGCCTTTCGGCGGTGCAGCCCGGGAGCGGCACGCTCCTCGTCCTCGGCGCGGGTGCGATGGGACGGTTGATCGCGGCCCGTGGACGCGAACTCGGGTTCGATGTGGCCGTCGCGGCCAGGCGTCGCCCGGATGGCGATTTCCCCTGGCGATTCGTTGAGTTCGGGGCCGCGATCGAACTCCGGCAGGTGGATGTCCTTTGTGGCTGCCTGGGCTCTGGAGCGGGAGAGATCGCCCTCCGCGTGCTGCCCCAGGCCCGGCTGGTGATCGACCTCGGCACACCACGGAATTTCATCGAGCCCGAGGGCCCCGGCCTCGTCACCATCGCGACACTGCTGGCCTCAGAGGAGCGCCGGCCCCACGCCATCGCCCGGCGCACCGCGCTTCGCGAACGCCTGAACGAGATCGTTGCCCAACGGCTCGCCAGTGCGGCAGCCGACAGCCGCTCGGCAATCGGGCGGATGCGGATGGAAGTGGAGGCGGTTCGCCGCCGCGAGGCGGCGCGCATCCAGCGCCTCCATCCTGACCTCGCCCCGGAGGTCATCGAGACGATCACCCGGTCGCTGCTTGACCAGGTCTTCCACGTGCCGACGGCCCGCCTGCGCGAATCGGGCGACGCCACGCTGGCCGATGCGGTTGCTGGCCTCTTCGCCGCCCCGGCCGATCAGCCAGCGGCCGCGCGCTGATCACCCCACCCGGGGCTGCCGCCGGCCAACTGGCGGCTCGAGCTGTCCCTCGACCACAGGCTGGCACTTCGGGCACCACACCGTCTGGCGGATATCAACTCCCTGGGGCCCCGCGCGCAGACGCGTGAAGCAGCGCCTGCACGGATGGCCAGCCCGCATATAGACCCACATCTCGGGCCTGCGCGAGAGCCCGAGGTCGTTGGGCTTGCCGACGCTCGCCCGGAGAAGCGCCCGTGCCCTGAGCAGCAATCCGCGCAACTCGTCGTCTGATAGCTCGCGCACTCGCCGCCAGGGGTTGATTCCGCAGTGAAACAGCGACTCGTGCTTCCAAATGTTTCCGACGCCCGCGACCGCACGCTGGTCCATGATGGCGTCACCGATGGTCAATTCTGCCCGGGCTGGGTCGCGCATTCGCCGGAGCGCCTCGCCGGCGTCGAAATTGTCCGCGAGGAGGTCGGGTCCGAGCCCGGCCATCGGCCGATGGTGTTCGAGCGCGCGCTCCTCCAGCAGCTCGATCACCGGAGCGCTGAAGTTGACGACCACCACATCCTCCGCCTCCAGCACCAGCCGCGCTTCGCGTTCGGGCCTTCGCCATGACTCGCCCGGCCGGTAGACATGCCACGTGCCGTACATGCGGAGATGCCCCCGCAGCACCAGGCCGTTATCAAAGCTGATGAGCAGGTTCTTCCCGGTTGAACGGACAGCGGTGCAGGTCGCGCCAACTACACGGTCGAACTGCGGCACCGGGCCGGGGCCATGGCTCCTCGCAGCCCGTATGACCTTGCCGGTGAGCGCCGCGCCAACCCTTTCGGCGAACCGGTAGAGCGCGTCGCCCTCAGGCACGGACGCTTGCCTCGATCCGCGACGGACGGTACGTGAGCCCCCGGTACCCGGTCACGAAGCCCAGGGCCATCAAACGGCCGGCGAGCGGCGACTCGGCGGCGGGCCGCCCATCGATGCGTTCGATCACCAGGCCACGCGACCGGCTCAGTGCGGCGTCGGACACTAGGGCCCGGAGCGCCAGGTCGAGTACCTCACCGGCCTCCGCGGCCGGCAGCGAGATGAGACCACGCCCGGAGCGCTCGATGTACAGCACGGGCTCACCATCGACGACGACCACCCGGGCCCCGGCTGCGCGCGCAAGCGGGCGCCGGCCGTCGTCTTCAAGCCGGGGCCACGGTAGAGCGGCGCCGTAGGGCTGTGCGGGGTCGCAGGCTGCCAGGATCGTCACTACCGGCTCCGCGGGGGCCTCGCGCTCGGCTCTCAGGCGCTCAACCGCACCAGGAAGGCCGAACTGTGCCGCCCCGAGGCCCTCAACGAAGTAACCCCGCCGCACGCGGCCAGCTTCCTCCATGGCCTTCAGCACCGGGTAGACCGATGAGAACCCACCCGGGAGCTCCTCCGCGTTCACACCTTCACGGGTGACGATGCCGTGCCGTTCGAGCAACGCCTGCGCCAGGGCGTGCACTCTCGCGGTCGGGGCGGGGGGGCCTGCCGGTGCAGTGCCGCTACGAACGAGCGACCACCTTCCCACTGATTCCGGCGGGAGCCGGCCCAGGCGTCCACGCGGCGCCGGCCCCTGTCCCTTCCGTGGCCACGAGAGCGCCCGCACAGGTGCGAAGGTATCGTTGGTCACGACGCCCTGCCACACCAGGTCCCAGAGGGCTTCCAGCACTTCGCCCAGCGGAGCGGACGCCGCGGCCACCAGGTCGGTGAAGAACAGGGCGCCGCGGGCAGTCAGCGCGTCGACTATCGAGCGGTGCACAGGCGCCGGGGTTTGTGGTTCGGCCTGCGGGGCGAAGTGGTCGAGCATCTCGCGACGGACGAGTACGACCCGTCCGTCGTCGCGCCCGAGCCGCCCGGCCCCGAACCAGGCGACCTCGCCACCTGCCCCGAGCTGGTCCAGCAACGCCGGTTCATACCCCGCGACGCGGGCCGGAAGCACCTCCCGCTCCAGCACCGACGCGGGGATGGGAAGGCCTTCAACCTGGAGGAGTACGTCTCGCAGCCGGTCGATCCCGTGGCTGGCAGTCCCGATGCCATGCCAGCGCCGAAGGAAGCGCGCGTAGGTGGCGCCGGTCACCGGCTCGACATCGCGGCGGATCCGCGCCAGCGACCGTTGCTTGAGCAACCGCAACACGCCGGGGTCGCACCACTCGCGCTCGGTGCCGCCGGGCCGGAAGTCGCCATGGAGCAGGCTGCCGGCGGCGTCCAGCTCCTGGAGCATCTCCCGCACCATCGACTCAGTGATCGCCCAGCGCGCCGCCGGGCCGCGCGCCACAAACGGTCCGTGTGTCCGGGCAAATCGGCCGAGCAGCCCTTCGAGCGCGCCGGGCGTGGGCCGGAGAAACACCTCGGGCACCCCGCGGGGGGCGGCAACGCCGAGGCCATCGCGGTAACGCCCGGCGTCCTCCATCGCTATCCAGCGTTCCTCACCGGCAATTCGAACGGGGCAGGCGCGGCGGCTTGCCTGCAACACGGCCAGCCAGGCTCCCACCGCGTCCGGGTCGGTCACGCGGGCGGCGATCTCCCCCTCGTCGAGGTCGCCAAGACGGCGAAGCAGGTCGTGCAACTGGTCCGCGTTTCGTGCCTTTCGCGCTGGCACCAGGCACTGGAGCTCAAGCTCCACCTCTTCCACCGCGCCCGCATCGAGCAGTTCGCGCAGCTCGGCTTCGCCAAGGAGGTCTCGCAACAGGTTGCGGTCGAGCGTCAGGGCCTGCGCGCGCCGCTCCGCGAGTGGAGCATCGCCCTCGTACATGTACGCCGCCACGTAGTCGAAGAGGAGCGAGCGTGCGAACGGTGAGGCCTCCCTGGTCTCCACCGGCCGGACCTCGATTTCCCGGGCACGGACCGCGGCCAGGATTTCCACTAGTCCCGGCAGGTCGAACACGTCGCGCATGCATTCGCGGTAGGTCTCGAGGATGATCGGGAACGAACCGTAGCGGCTGGCCACTGCGAGCAGGTTGGCCGACCGTTGGCGCTGTGCCCAGAGCGGTGAGCGCGACCCCGGGCGCCGCCGGGGCAAGAGCAGTGCCCTGCCAGCGTTTTCGCGGAACCTGGACGCGAACAGTGCGGTGTTCGCCAGGCGCGAGACCACCAGTTCCTCAACCTCATCGGGGGTGGGGAATAGCATTTCTGCAGGGGGCGGCTCATCCCCGCTGGCAAACCTGACCGCGATCCCGTCATCGCTCCAGATGGTCTGAATATCGAACCCGGTCCGCTCCACCAGCATGGCTTCGATTGCCTGCGCCCACGGCGCGTGGACGCGCCCGCCGAAGGGCGTGAGGATAACGATGCGCCAGTCGCCGAGTTCATCGCGAAACCGCTCCACCACGATGGTGCGGT
The DNA here is from genome assembly GCA_964448165.1 of uncultured Anaerolineaceae bacterium. Lineage (GTDB taxonomy): Bacteria > Chloroflexota > Dehalococcoidia > Tepidiformales > Tepidiformaceae > Amarobacter. The sequence goes on from CAYUVT010000044.1 coordinate 15,268, forward strand.
CGGTGGGCACCGCACCGGTAGCTTCCCGTTCGTCCTCGAGATAGGCCACCAGGTTGCGGGCGCCGTTCTCGTCAAGGTCATTCTCCGCCATCAAGCGGCGAATCGCCGACTCCGGGTCGCGCACGGCAAGGAGTTCGCGGGTGAACGCGCCGATCGCTCTGCCGAGCTCCAGCGGCCGCCCGACGCCATCGCCCTTCCAAAAGGGCATTTTCCCCGGCTCGCCGGGCGCGGGCGAGACGATCACCTGGTCGCGCGTGATCTGCTCGATCCGCCACGTGGTCGCTCCCAGGAGGAACGTCTCACCCGGGCGGCTCTCGTACACCATTTCCTCGTCGAGCTCGCCCACCCGCGGGCCGCCGACCCCGAGGAACACGCCATAGAGCCCCCGGTCGGGAATGGTGCCGGCATTCACGAGAGCGACGGTCTTCGCATCGCGGCGGCTCGAGAGCAGGCCGGACTCCCGGTCCCAGATGATGCGTGGTTTCAGGTCGGCGAACTCGTCCGAGGGATACTGTCCGGCGAGCATGCCAAGCACGCCTTCAAGCTGTTCACGGCTGAGCATTCCAAAGCTGTAGGTCCTTCGAACCATCGCGAGGAGCTCGTCGACTGCCAGGTCCTCGACGGCGCACGCAGCAACAATCTGTTGCGCGAGGACATCGAGCGGGTTCTTCGGGACTTCCGTCTTCTCGATCAACCCGGAGCGCATGCGGCCCGCAACGACCGCGCATTCCAGCAGGTCACCACGGTACTTGGGAAACATCCGCCCGGTGCTCGTTCCGCCCACCTGGTGGCCAGCCCGGCCGACGCGCTGGAGTCCGCGTGCCACGGACTTGGGCGACTCCACCTGGATGACCAGGTCCACGGCCCCCATATCGATGCCGAGCTCCATCGAGCTCGTGCAAACCAGCCCGGGCAGCATCCCGGCTTTCAGCCGCTCTTCGATCTCCAGCCGCTGCTCGCGGGAGATGGAGCCATGGTGAGCGCGCAGCAGTTCTTCGCCCGCGAGCTCGTTGATGCGCGCCGCGACCCGTTCGGCCAGTCGCCGGTTGTTCACGAAGATCAGGGTCGAACGGTGCGCCCGGACCAGGTCCAGGAGCTCGGGGTAGAGGGCCGGCCAGATCGAACTTCGCTGTTCCGGCCCGGGTTCCGGTCCACCGGCGACGAGGTCGGCGGGCCGTGTCATGTCCTCCAGAGGAACCACGACTTTCAGGTCCAGGTCGCGGCGAACACCTGCATCAGCGATGCGCACCGGCCGGTCGCCGCCCAGGTACCGGGCGACTTCTTCGAGGGGGCGCTGCGTTGCCGAAAGTCCGATGCGCTGAAAGGGACGTCCAGCAAGACGTTCCAGCCGCTCGAGGGAAAGGGCAAGGTGCGCCCCGCGCTTTGTGGACGCCATTGTGTGGATCTCATCGACGATGACCGTGTGGACGCTGGCCAGCACCTCGCGAGAGCGCGAGGTGAGCATCAGGTAGAGCGACTCCGGGGTGGTGATGAGGATGTCCGGGGGGTCCCTGCGGATATCCTCGCGTTCACGCGTGGGCGTGTCCCCGGTCCTTGTTGCTACCGTTATGTCCGGTAACAGCATTCCCTCCCGGGCCGCCGCGATACGGAGGCCGGCGAGCGGGGCCCGCAGGTTGCGCTCGATGTCGTACGACAGCGCCTTGATGGGCGAAACATAGACGACCGACACACCAGCGCGAACAGGCCGGCCCCGTTTGTCCAGGGGGAGTGGCGGGCGCGTGGCCAGCTGGTCGAGGCACCAGAGGAACGCCGCCAGCGTCTTTCCCGAGCCAGTCGGCGCCAGGAGCAACGTGTGCTCGCCGCGCGAAATGGCATCCCACCCGAGCTCCTGGGCAAGGGTGGGAGCAGCGAAGGTGTCGCGGAACCAGGCTCGCGCGGCCGGGCTAAACCTGTCGAGCGCCGGGACCCCGGGTGGAGCGGTCACCCCCGTATTGTGACAGATGAGCCAATGATTAGCACAAGTGTTCTCTTACGGGTCGGGCGTCACGTCCTTGATCCCGCCGGCGCCGGCAGCCGGGGCAGGCTTCCTCCGCTTCGACGTTGGCCGGACGAATCCGAGGTGGCGGCGGTGCTCGTCGTCCTCGGGATGAATCTCGACCCGGTAGATCGTCTGATATGGGATGAACACCTGCGTCGGATGGGTGTGCTCGGGACGCGAGGTGTGCAGGGCCACCCAGGAGTCCGAAAGGCCGCTGATGCCATTCACGTAATGGGTGACGCCATCGACGGTCGTCACTTCCACCACCGGAACGTCACGCTTCGTCTGCTGGCAGAAGCCCGCAATGGAGGGCGGAAGGATGTTCTCGAAGAAGTTGCGGTCGAACGGGACGCCGGGCTGCGCGGTTGCGGGATGGGTGGGGGCTGGCGCCGAGGCGACCACCCCGGGAGGGAGATAGATAACGCGTGAAGGTTGAGTCATGGGAGGAGGGTACTCCCGGCCGATCGCCGGAGCCAGAAACTGAGGGAATACCCGGCATAGACGAGCGGCCGGGGCATCGCTATGATTTCCATAGTGATTGCGGCCGCTCACG